>JBLHJW010000008.1:0-30407 GCA_047619465.1 Minisyncoccia bacterium | reverse complement strand
GAGTTTTAAAAAGAAGGAAGAGTATCATATCTCTATAGACTAGTATTTCAAGCAAAAGATCGAACTCTTACAGACGATGAGCTGAATGCAGTCATGGCTCCTATATACGACAAGATCAAAGCTAAGGATGGATGGGAATTACGCTAAAAAAGCCTTACACCACAAGGCTTTTTTGGCACAAAAATAGCTGATTTTAGGGTAACTCTATGCTATAATTTAAGTACTAAAACTTAACAAAACACAGAAATTTTTTTAATATATGGCATCAAAAAAAGCACCAAAAAAGGGCTCAGACACAAAGGGATATAGCGCAGCAGACATCTCAGTTTTGGAGGGGTTAGAGCCGGTACGAAAGCGTCCTGGTATGTATATTGGTTCTACGGGGACAATCGGACTTCATCACTTGGTGTGGGAGATTTTTGATAACTCTCGTGATGAAGCCATGGCTGGACACTGTGATGAGATTGAGGTGACAATTCTTCCTGATAACTTGATTCGTGTTGCTGACAATGGACGAGGTATTCCCGTTGATAAACATCCAAAGACAAAAGTGTCAGCTCTAGATACCATCATGACAACACTCCATGCTGGAGGAAAGTTTGGTGGATCTGGATATAAGGTTTCTGGAGGACTACATGGAGTAGGTGCTTCTGTAGTAAACGCACTATCTACATACACAAAGGCGGAAGTTCACCGAGATGGTGAAATATTCGTGCAGGAGTATGAAATAGGAAAGAAAAAAGGAGATGTAAAGAAGGTTGGTAAGACAAAAAGAAATGGAACAATTATTACCTTCAAGCCCGACGGGACAATTTTTACTGAAACACTGATCTACAACTTAAAAACAATCATCACACGACTACGACAACAAGCTTACTTGGTGAAAGAGTTGCGAGTGCGAGTGATAGATGCTCGAGAAGTAAAAGAAAAGATTTCAATGCCAACTTTAGCCAAGGGCGATGAAGCGTACTGGTTCACTGACATGGGTGTCGAGGCTCCATCTCAAACATACTACTTTGAAGGAGGACTCAGATCTCTTGTTGCATTTTATAACCAAGGGCAAAAAGCGGTACACAAAACTATTTTCCATGCAGAAAAGGAATCAGATGGAGTAGGTGTAGAAATTGCACTGCAATATGTTGACGACATTTCTTCCCGAATTGTTCCTTTTGCAAATAATATATACACGGCTGATGGAGGAATGCATATGACAGGATTTAAGACGGCACTTACTCGTACAATAAACACCTATGCAAAGAAAAATAATCTAGTTTCAGAGAAAGACGGAGCATTTTCTGGGGATGATCTTTTCGAAGGACTTACTGCCGTTGTTTCTGTAAAACTTGAAGAGATTCAATTTGAGGGACAGACAAAGGGGAAGCTTGGGTCTACGGAGGCGCGAGGTGCCACAGAGAGAGTTTTTGCGGAGGCATTTGGTTTCTTCTTGGAGGAAAACCCTGACGAAGGAAAACAGATAATAAACAAAGCAACACTTGCGCTCCGCGCTCGAAAGGCAGCTAAAGCAGCCAAGGATTCTGTTCTTCGTAAGGGTGCCTTAGAAGGTCTAACTCTTCCTGGAAAACTAGCTGACTGTCAGGCCAAGACTCCTGCAGAAGATGCAGAGATTTTCATTGTGGAGGGAGACTCTGCTGGTGGATCTGCAAAGCAAGGACGTGACCGTGCAATACAAGCCATACTTCCTCTGAGAGGAAAGATTCTAAACGTAGAGCGTGCTCGACTAGATAAGATGCTTGCTTCAAAAGAGGTTCGAGCTCTTGTAATCGCTCTTGGGACAGGTATTGGAGAGACATTCAACCTAGACGCCATTCGATACCAGAAGATAATAATCGCAACCGATGCTGATGTCGATGGGCTTCATATTGCAACACTTCTTCTGACTCTTTTCTATAGATACTTCAAACCTGTAATAGAAGCTGGATTTTTGTATATTGCTCAGCCTCCTCTATATAAAATAACCCAGGGAAAAAATGCTCAATATGCATATTCAGATGAAGAGAAATTCAGAATAATTGGTGATGCTGAAGTTCAAGAAGGGGAAGAAGGTGATATTCCTGTAGAGGAACCAGATGAAACAAAAAAGAGTAAAACTGATCCAACTAAAAAGAAGTTTAAGATACAGAGATATAAGGGTCTTGGAGAGATGAATCCAGAAGAGCTCTGGGAAACAACTATGGATCCAGAAAATCGAATACTAAAGCAAATAGCTATTGAAGATGCTCAGGAAGCTGATAAAACATTTGATATGCTTATGGGAAGTGAGGTTCCTCCTCGAAAGAGTTTCATTACCTCAAATGCAAAGTTGGCTGAGGTTGATGTGTAGACTTATATAAACAAAAAGACCGTGCTAGCGCACGGTCTTTTCCAATAATATTGGAAACCCTAAATCAATTCCTTGTCTACAATTTGAATCAAAGTCTTTAAGTTACTTTTCATAAAAGGTTTGACGAACTCATGATTGTAATACTGAATGTTTGTCATTGTTACTCCATTTTTCAAGAAGTCACCTTGACTGCATGGTTCATCGGTCATCCCTACTAACTGTCCAACTGAATGAGTTCGAAAATATTCATCCATAGGGTAAAGTGGTTGAATATACGTATTATCGGTTGTAGCCGGGGCTCCATCCTCTGCTCGGAACCAACCATACTGAGTTCTTGCCACATTACCAGTGAAGTTACTTAACGCCTTTGGGGCAACGCCACATTCCTCCTTAGTTATCCCTTTTAAGGCTTCTTCAGTGTAGTTGAAGAAGTCAACGATTTTCTCAAGGGAAGGGTCGTTGTTAACCCAATCCAAATCCCAAATCATTTGTTGTAATTTCGTCCTGAGACTCTCTTTTTGTCTATCTACCTTTCTTTCTTTTATCGTTTTTATTCCAAAGATCATTTTCTTTCTTTTAGGTTATTTATTGATTTTTATTATTATATCATGGTACATGTACTACTGTCAAGTAATAAAAAAAAGCCCGATAAGGGTTTTTTTTGTTAAATATTTTTCTTAATTAGTTCTGTGAAGTCTGAGATGTGTTGCTTCTTATCGTCTCGCATCTTCTCCCACAAGGCTTTTTCTTCATCTGATCCTGCTTCTTCTATGTAGTGCTTCTCTATTCTCCAGAGTGACTTTTGCTCTTGTGTCATTTGGGTCATTAAGTTGTGTAGATTGTTGTTTGTCATGTTTATTTGTTTTATTGAATAACAGTATAAATAATAACATAAACTATTTTTTGTGGGGTTGAGATCATAGCTATTGACATAATACTATAATTAGCATATAATACAACAAATTGTACAATCATAAAACTAAAAAAATGACACAAGGAGTCGGTTGCAACATAGAAGGAAATTTTTCAAAAAGAGGGTTATCTGACCTTATTCACGAAGGTTTGTATGCCTATGATGATCAGTTTATTTTGGCAGATGATTTTTCTGAGATTGATGAGGATCAATGGGGGTCTAATTATTTAGAGGCTGAATTTGACTTAGTAGACGATGTGGCTAATGAGGATTTGATAAGTGAAAATGACCTCGGTTCTTACCTCGTTGATTCCGGATATGATTCATATCCTTATGAATTTTGAATACTGATAAAAATGGAAAGGCGTGCTGTTAGCACGCCTTTTTTAATTCCTATCTTTTATAAATTCCTCAACTGATATTCCTTCTAGTTTTTCATCGCCGCGTCCTTCTGCTGTAATAGTGTTTGACTCTTTCTCTTTGTCTCCGAGCACAAATATGTACGGGGTTTTCTCTTTCTTAGAATTTCTCATCCTCTTAGCAAGACTCTCTGTTGCTTCACTGTACTCAACTCGCACTCCAGCTTCTTTTAGCTTCTTGTAGACCTCCTCTGCATAGTCTCCATGCGCTTCGTCATTTACAGGCATAACTACAGCCTGAACAGGGGATAGCCAGTAAGGGAAGGCTCCGGCGAAGTGCTCGATAGCGAGAGCCATAAACCGCTCCAGTGATCCTGCTACTGCTCGATGGATCATTACTGGCGTTTTCTTTTCTCCATCGCTGTCAGTGTAAGTTAATTTAAATCGCTCCGGCATTTGGAAGTCTAACTGAGCTGTTCCTAGCTGCCACTCTCTTCCTATTGCGTCTTTGAATTGGAAGTCTAGCTTTGGTCCGTAGAATGCAGCTTCACCCTCAACTCGCTTGTATGGAAGGTTTTCTTCCTTTGCCACCTTCTCAAGCGCTGCCTCCGCCATGTCCCAAGAAGAATTGTCTCCCAGGTATTTATCTTTCTTTTCCTCACTGCGAACAGATAGTGACACCCAGTATTTTCCATCTTCTAACATGCCCAGAGATGTGTAAAATTCTTTGATAACACTTACAATATTTTTCACCTCTTCCTCCATTTGGTCTGGTGTACAGAACACATGTCCGTCATCTTGTGTGATGCTTCGCACACGTGAGAGCCCTAGAAGTTCTCCTTGCTGCTCGTCACGGTAAACCATTGTTGACTCCATAAATCGTATAGGTAGATCTCGGTAGCTTCTAGGTTTCGAATCGAATATCTGCGTATGGTGTGGGCAGTTCATTGGCTTCATTACAAACTCAGTATCACTCTTTCCCTTTACGTGGAAAAGGTCATCAGAAAATTTCTCCCAGTGACCTGATGTGACATAGAGATCCTTTTTTGTTATGTGGGGGATAGTAACCTTTTGATATCCAAAGTCTTTTTGAAGGTTTTGGATCTTCTCTACAATAAGATCTCGAATTAGTGTTCCTTTGGGGGTGAAGAGGGGAAGTCCAGATCCAACAAGATCTGAAAAAGTAAACAAGTCTAGCTCTTGTCCTAGTTTTCTATGGTCTCGTTTTTTAGCTTCTAATACCATTGTTTTATATTCAGATAGTTTTTCAGGTGTTTCAAAGGCTAGTCCGTAGACTCTAGTTAACATGGTGTTATTTTCGTCTCCTCTCCAGTAAGCTCCGGCAACATGAGAAAGCTCAAATGCCTTTGCATCAATTTCCTTTGCTGGAGACTCAACATGTCCTCCACGGCAAAGATCAGTAAATCCTCCTACTGTGTATAGGGTTATCTTTTCTCCTCGCTCTTCAATCTCATTTATAAGTTCAGTTTTATACGTATTGTTTTTATACATTTCTCGAGCCTCATCGGCTGACACTTCTTTGTGCTCGAAAGAATCCCAAGAAGACAGCTTCTTTCGCATAAGTTTTTGTAAACCTTTCAGGTCTTCATCTCCTACTTTTTCCTCTCCAAAATCTATATCGTAGTAGAAACCATTGTCTACAGATGGTCCTAGGGTTAGTTTTGCTTCTGGATATTTTTCCAGTACCACTGACGCTAGAAGGTGGGCAAGAGTGTGGCGGATATGAGCTATATACTCATTGTTTTCTGTGTTCATAGTAGAAATAATAACATCTTTGGCTTACTTCTGGGTGCTTGACAAGAGCAACTAAACATGCTATATTTAAGTAAATCAAAACATTTGTATCATGACAAAAAGACGCGGGGATAGTATGGATGACATAGCACGTTCACTAATGAATTATACAGGCTCTGAAGGTTCAGGAGCGGATAAATCTTTTAATGGAAACTCAACCAACAAGTGCAAACTTATTATGGGTGCTCCAAAGAACAAGCTCAATGAGTTTAGTGCGGTAGTATATTTTGAGGATGAGAATGGAAACGTTCTTCTTCAAAATAATGAGTACAGCGATACAACTAGTGTTAAGCTTCCTGGAGGGAAGAGCGCTGATGAACTTATAACAGATAAACTCTTTGAGAAGGCTATATTGGACAGCCTTCAGGCTTGGAGTTATACATCAAGGGCACAGGAACTAGCATTGAAAAAGATCAAAAAGTGGCCTGCAGACTTGAGTGTAGCTAAAACTAGAATCCTACGGATGGGAATGATGGAGGTTATCGAGGAAGACGGACTTTTCCCAGATGATATGGAGATAGTCTGTCATACACTGACACCCAACAACAAAGGTGAAGGTGACTATGTAACAGTCTTTATACGTGCCTTCCGAATGTACGACAGAAATGATAAGTCTGGTGGACTAAGTACTGTTGCAGACCTTTGGGAATGTAACTCGCTTGGAGTAAGATCTCCATTGTCTAAGAATATTTCAGACTCAGTAATGCCTGTTCACAAGGATGCAGTTCTTGAGGAGTTAGCTCCAAAAAAGCACAAAATGGCATTTCCTCACCTTCGAGACTTCAAACGTCCTGAGGCTGAGTAAAATCTATTATTTGACTAGAAGCCCCACTCAATTGAGCGGGGCTTTTTTCTTGCCATTTTAAAACAGATATGGTAACTTATGTGGACTATGGTAATACGAATGCGACACACAAAATCACATACAAAGAACCGACGTTCCCATCACAAGGTTGGAGCGCAGCCTATTGCTGTTGATACTCAGTCTGGAGGACATCACCTTCGTCACCGAGTGAACATGGAGACAGGTATGTATCGAGGAAGACAAGTTATCGATGTTGCAAAGAAAGCAGCAAAGAAAGCAGCAAAAAACAAGTAGCCTTCGCTGCTTGTTTTTGTTTGTGTGAGGTATTTTTTAACAAAAATAGTTTGGCACGCTTAAATAACTCTGATACACTTATTCTATATCAATTTAATTAAACACGTTCTTTATAAGAGCCTTCGGTGAAAATCTCATCTCATATAATTTCGTCGCTCAGACGATATGAGAGAAAGGTTATCTCAATCGCTCTTCACTAAAAATTATGGCAAATAGGCACCTTTCACGATCAATAGTTTTACAAACCCTCTTCGAGTGGGATTTTAATGATGGAGATCTAGACACCAAAGCCGCCATAGAAAGAAATGTTGCAGAGTTCGCTCCAGGACTATCAGACGATGCTTTTATACAAGCTCTCTTAGATCAAGTATTGAAAAAGCACAAAGTTATAGACGACATAATTATCAAAGCCGCACCAGACTGGCCACTTGAAAAAATAAATCCAGTGGATAGAAATGTTCTTCGAATAGGTCTTTCAGAGTTATTGTTTTCAGATAGAAAACAAGTTCCACCAAAAGTTGCTATAAATGAAGCAATTGAACTTGCTAAAACTTTTAGTGGGGAAAACAGTGGACGTTTTGTAAACGGAGTTCTAGGTGCTGTTTACAAAGAGCTTGGGGAACCAGGAAAAGACGACATAGGAAAGAAAAAACAAGAGGTAGATATAACAAAACTTCCAATTGAGAAAAAGGCTGGAGCGGTGGTTTATAGTTGGCACAATGAGACTCTGTACTTTGCCCTTGTTCATGATGTGTTCGGATACTGGACTCTATCTAAGGGTGGAGTAAAAGACGGTGAGACACCAGAACTGGCCGCTGTGAGAGAGATTAAAGATGAAATAGGTCTTGATATGGAAATCAAGGATTTACTTGGAGAAACTGAATATATTGCAAATCACCCAGAAAAAGGTAAAATCCGTAAGCAGGTTTCATACTTTTTGGCTGAGGCTAAATATAAAAGTATAAAACTTCAGAATGAATCTGGTGGTTTGGACGATGCAAAGTGGTTTCCAGCCAGTGAGATTGCAGATTTGACAATCTACGAGAGTATTGTCGAGCTTCTAACAAAGGCTATTGAAAAAATTACTAAATAACTAGAACCTACTCACGAGTAAGAGTTAGCTTATCGGCGACGTTTAATCGTGTGTGTGTTTTTGAACATGAAAGACATCTCTTTATTTGAGAAAAAAATTGGGGTTTCCTTTTCCCGTAAAGGACTCCTAGAGACCGCGTTTACACACCGGTCATATATAAATGAAAATCCAGATATAACCACAGGGCATAATGAGAGATTGGAGTTCCTTGGTGACGCTGTTTTAGAGTTGATTATTACAAGATATTTATTTGATAAATATCCAGATAGGCCAGAAGGAGATTTAACTGCTTATAGAAGTGCTTTGGTTAATACTATATCGCTTGCTGAGAGTTCAGAGATTTTGGAAGTGAATGACTATTTAATGCTTTCAAAAGGTGAGTCAAAAGACGATGGGAGAGCAAGACAGCACATCCTAGCAAACGCCTTTGAGGCAATTATTGGGGCTATATATTTAGACCTCGGATATGACGCTGCAGAAAAGTTTATTTCAGAAACTCTATACGGAAAGATTGATAGTATTGTTGCCGAGGGGTCATGGCGAGACGCTAAGAGCTGGGTTCAAGAAAAGGCTCAAGAAGAAGTTGGAGTCACACCTTCGTATACAGTTATAGATGAGCATGGTCCGGACCATGACAAAAGTTTCACATCTGGACTGTATTTAGGGGAAGATCTTATAGCTAAGGGAAAAGGAAAATCCAAACAGGAAGCAGAGCAAGACGCCGCAAAGCAGTCTTTGATTGCTAAAGGTTGGAATAAATAAACAATAAAACCCCGACTAGAATAGTCGGGGTTTTGTGCTTTAAGCAACTTTAAGAAGTGCTTGTTTCCTGGGTTTGGTTCCAAGAAAACTTCTTCTAAAACCATTTTTATAGGATCTTCCTATTGGTATCTCCTTTTCAAAGCCTACACAGTCATTCTCCTGACCCTTGATATTTATCCATGGTCCTTTTGTTCTTTCAATAAAATCTACATTAACAATATAGGACCTATGTGTTCTCGGAAATTCATCTACGGGCAATGTATATACAGCGTCTTTCATTGTGTTCAGTGTGACGTACTTGCCATGAGTTGTGAAAATTGTTATATAGTCGCTCAATGCTTTTATGTAGATAACTTCATCTAACATGACTTGGATGACTTGGTAGTTTACTTTTACCAAAATAACCTTTCTTCCACTTTTTAGTTCTTTAAGGATCATGTGCTGTTTCTGTGTTTATTATTTTATATGAAATTAACAGTCTAAGTATTTTTTGTCAAGAGATGCTGCTTTTTATATAAATAAAAAATTATTATTTGCTATAATATTGCTATGTTAAAACATCTAGAGCTTGCAGGCTTTAAGTCTTTTGCAAAAAAGACAATTCTAGACTTCACAGACCCTGTGACGTCTATTGTTGGTCCAAACGGCTCAGGTAAGTCAAATGTGGTTGAGGCCTTTCGATTTGTTTTGGGAGAACAATCTATAAAGTCCATGCGTGGGCGAGCCGGATCTGACTTGATATTCAAAGGATCAAAACACATACCCAAGCAACAAAGGGCATATGTCGCTATTACTTTTGATAACTCAAAAAAATTATTTAAACTTTCAGGGGATAATCAAAATTCTATAAATTTGGACTTTGATGAAGTTACTCTGTCTAGAGAGGTTTTCTCTGACGGTGGTAACAAATATAAAATTAACGGTAGTGAGGTTCGGCTTCGAGATGTTGTTGAGGTTCTGGCTTCTGTCCATGTTGGATCTTCTGGGCATCATATTATTTCTCAGGGTCAGGCTGATCGAATTCTGAATGCTAACCAACGTGAACGTAGAGAGATGATAGAGGATGCTCTAGGTTTAAAGGTCTACCAGTACCGACTGCGTGATAGCGAAAAGAAGCTAGACAAAACAGAGCTAAACATAAAAGAGGTAAAATCGCTCAGGAAGGAGATAGCTCCCCACTTGAAATTTTTAAAGAAGCAAGTTGAGAAGATTCAGCAAGCTCAAGGTATGAGAGAAGATCTTTCTGATTTATACGAAGTTTTCCTTAAGCAGGAGCAGTTCTACATAGAAAAACATGGGGGAGATATGAAAGAACAAAAAGATTCCATTGAAAGGGGAATAGCTGTTCTGGAAAAACAGAAAAAGGCAATATCTGTGCAAGAAGAGTCGAGCGAGCTGGATACTTATAAGAAACAAGTGTCTGGGCTTGATGAGGATCTTAGGGCTCTTGAGAAAACAAAACAGAGCCTTACGCACAAACTAGGGAGAACGGAGGGTATGATTGAGTTCCAAGAACGTATTGGTATAAAAGAATCCAAGAAGGAGTCAGGTAGTATAAATATATCAAGAGGTGATCTATCTTCATTTGCAAATGAACTGATGGTTTTTATAGACACGGCCATAGGGAAAAAGGATATGGTTTCTGCAACACCACTCCTTGAGAGGGTTCGCAGTCACGTGTCTTCATTCGTGTCTCGTTTTGACTCAAAGGAGGAAAAAACCCCAGACAGTGAAGTGGACACTGAAGAGCTGGAAGACCTACAGAAAATGAGAGACCATATTAGAAATGAGATAGACAGGTCCAGCAAAGAAGAGGATGCGCTGAGAGATAAAATATCCCAGTTTGAAAAAGTTATGAAGGAGTACTCACAGGAGCGATCTCAAGATGAAAAAAAGAAATTTGACATAGAGATGTCTAGACGAGATTTATTAAACAAAAAACAGATTTTGGAACTTTCTATTGGTGAAGTAAGCAGACTTAAGGTTCGTTTTGAAGATGAACTTCGAGAAGGTCAGGTTCTTGTTGGTGTCGACATAAAGAAGTTTTCGGAATATAACCTAAATGAGGAAGAAGAAACATTTGCCAGCGATAGGGATTCTCAAGAGAGGTCTCGTAGAGACATAGAGAGAATAAAAATTAAATTAGAAGAATCAGGCATTCTTGGGGGTGTAACAGAGGTGATGAAAGAGTTTGAAGAGACCACAGATAGAGACACCTTTCTTTTGAAAGAGCTTGAAGATCTTGAGTTAAGCATGTCTCAGGTTGTGGAGCTTATACACGATCTAAAGCTTCGTCTTGATACAGAGTTTAAAGATGGAATAGAGAAAATAAATAAACAGTTCAAAGAGTTTTTCAATTTGATGTTCGGGGGAGGGAATGCTTTTCTGTCTTTGATAGCTCAGAAGCCTCGTCGGAGAAAAGGAGAGGATGGTGAGTTTTTAGATGATGATGAGACGGAGAGAGTAGAGCATGGAGTTGATATAAATGTATCTCTCCCAAAGAAAAAGGTTAAAGACCTAAACATGCTTTCTGGGGGAGAGAGATCACTTACTTCTATAGCTCTATTGTTTGCCATGTCGCAGGTTAATCCTCCTCCTTTCATGGTTCTAGATGAGACAGACGCGGCGCTTGATGAAGCCAATTCTCGGCGCTATGGAGACATGATTGCCAACCTAGCTAGGTATGCTCAACTAGTGGTTGTAACACACAACAGGGAGACGATGAGTCGTGCTCAGGTTCTCTACGGAGTCACATTGGGTATGGATGAGTCCTCAAAGATACTCTCAATCAAGCTTGGAGATGCAGAGCAGTATGCAAAATAATTAGTAATTTGGTGATTAAAACCCCTTGGAGACTTAGACTTTATGGGGTTTTATAAACTCTGGATAATTTTGTTGACAATGTTTATGGGTGTGATACGATGGTCTTCAATTTGTACTAAAAAATCACTAATTAAATGGAAGTATCGGAGGTAAAAAAAACAGATTTTGAAACGCCTGGAATGGATAATATTGAAAACGCGAAAAAAAATGATGCTGAAGCTCGCGCACTAAAGCTTAAAAAGAAGCTGGGTGAGCTTGCTAAAATTTGCCCTGGCGGCAAAATTTCTTTAACTCATTATGGATTACAGTCGCTTGAAAAAAAGGGGGGATTGGCTGAATACCTTCAAAGTAAATTTTTAAGAGATGAGGTCTCTTACAAGAAATTCATTATTCAAACCTCAGAAGAAACATATGAGTTTGAAAATGTTGTTGTAGAGATATCCTCGAAGAATTTAAAGCTCTATTATGATTGCTCAAAAATGTTTGTGCGTGTATCTAGGACACTTCCTGGGTACAGTTTAAATGGCATGCCTCTCAAGAGCCGTTTTAGACTAGTTGTAGAATTACCAGAAATGACAAAGTTTAGCATCGTAATTTCTGAGGTTCAGTTTGGATAACTTAGAGAAATACCGCCAGTTGGCGGTATTTTTAATTGGTTTAATAAATTCTATAAAAACTAAGAGAGATTTATAATTCAAGGTACTCATTTATTGTGAGGCCATTTTTTTTTATTTCTGTGGCCATCTCAATCCCGAGATATCTCCAGTGCCATGGCTCAGCTATGTATCCTGTGATGGCTTGCTTACCTGACTGGTAACTTTGCACGAATCCATACTTGTGGGCATTTTCTTTCATCCAAGGGTATTCCGGAGAATCTCCAAAAGGATTACTCTCTCCGTATGGTAGAGCTCCTGATTTAAGATCTACAGTTGTTCCAAGTTGGTGCTCGGAGTGTCCAGGCTCTGCTACAGCAGGGTAAATAGCTCCATCTGGGTTTCTTTTATTCCAGTTTTTAAATAATCTTGATTGCAAGCTGTAGCTTCTGTATCCAGAATATATTTCGATATCCAGGCCTTCTTTTGCTGCATCGTCCATCATTAGAGTTAAAGCGTCATGGACTTCGCTTTTTATACAATAAGTACTCCAGTCTCCTGCGATAGATACGAGTTCGGATGGTGCATATGATTCGGGTAGAGAGTGAGTTTTTGACAAGGGCTCTTTGTCCAAGTCTGAGATCATTGTTCTTCCAGGGCAAGCAGAAGCATTTATTTTTGTAACCGCGGCATCTGGATTTATGGTTGGAGCAGTTTGTCTTTTGATTTCTTCTAAGAATTTATCAAGATCTTCTCCTGTTCTGCTGTACTCGTGAAGAAGTACGATATAGTCACTTTTCTTTCTAAGTATGTTTGATACGTAGGAACTTAGATTCACAGAAACTTGGTTTTCCCAGTCATGAGTTTCTATGTGCCAGAAAGTTGGAGCTCGAAGGCTCTGACTTTCTACGGCTTTTATTATGTCGGCTTTATATGTTCCAGAGCCTCCAGGCATTCGACTAGTTTCTACTTTATATGAAAATCCTAGAGTTTCATCTAGTATTTTTTTGAATTCTTGAATGTCAGAAATCACAGCACTGCTGCCTTCTATGTCTAATCTTTTTCTTTTTTTAGTTGAGAAATGAGTATGGTGCATTGAGTGCCATCCTATTTTATGACCATTTAAGACAAGGGAAGAAAGCTCATGCTTTGTATTTTCTGGCCAGTTTTCCATCCCTTCTTTTATGACATCTCCAACAAAAAAGAAATAGGCCTTAACCCCATGTTTGTCTAGAGTTTCTAGTATGTTTTGAAGGGATCCATTACCTATTCTAGGTCCGTCATCTATTGTTATAAAAATATTTTCTGGGAACCATTCAGGTTGGCTCAAGACAGGTAAACTAAGTGACCTGTTTATAACCCCTAACTCTTTTTGAGATAGTGGGGCATCTTCTGCCACTTCAACCTCCTGAAACTCGTTTATAACTACTGCATTTTTGTAAAGTTCAAGCAGGGCATTGTCCACAATATTTAATTCTTCTTGGTTTTCTTCAACAACCAATACTGATTGGATGGATTCATCTTCTATTGTGCTGGCATGAGTTGATCCTGGCGCAAAAGTAATAAGCAGCACATCTGCAAAGGCAAAAATACCAATGCTTCCACCCGCTATTATTGTTGTAAAAGCCAATAAACCAAAATGCTTCCCCATAATTATTTACCGATAAAGGTGTAGTCAATAAGTTTTTTTTCTAGATCTGCATTTTTAACTTTTATTTTTACATGGTCTCCTAGTCTGTAAGTTACTTTTGATTTACTTCCTATTATAGCCATCTTTTTTTCATCGTATCTAAAAAACTCTTGTCCTATATCTCGAATTCTGATAAGCCCTTCAGATCTGGTTGTAAGTTCTGCCACAAAAAGACCCATCTCAGTTACTCCTGTTATTACACCATTGAATTCTTCGCCCACATGCGATGTCATGTATTCAACTTGTTTGTACTTGATGCTGTCTCTCTCAGCGTTGCTGGCGTCTTTCTCTCTCTCTGATGAGTGATCACACATGCTTTGGTAAGAAGGCCACTCCCCCTTGGGAATGCTTTCTCCATCTAGATATGTTTGCAGAAGTCTGTGTACTAGCACATCCGGATACCGTCTAATTGGGGATGTGAAGTGTGTGTAGTATTCAAATGCTAGTCCATAGTGACCAAGATTTTTTATAGAGTAAATAGCTTTTGCCATAGAGCGTATAATCGCTGTTTGGATAGTGGCCCCCATGTCATCCTCTTCAGCTTCCTTTGATATTTTGTTGATTTCCTTTGATGGAATTACTCCATCTTTTGTTTTTACTTTAAATCCCAAGATATCCAAAAACCGAACTAAGTCTTCTGTACGGTCCAGAGCTGGAGTATCGTGAATACGGTAAATTGCCAGTCTTTCATTTTTCTCTTCGTCCGCACTTAAGTATTTGGCAACGTGTTGATTTGCTAGAAGCATAAATTCCTCGATCATTCGGTGTGTATCTCCTCTTTCTTTTGTGTAAACAGAAACAGGTACTCCTTCTTCGTTTAGTTTGAATTTTACCTCATCTGACTCTAGAGATATTGCTCCATTCTGAAACCGAATTTTGGTTAATTTTTTTGAAATATCAACCATTACTTGTAGTTCGTCATAATAGTCACCAGACTTATTGTCTAGTACTGTCTGTGCGTCTTCATATGAGAATCGCTTATCCGAATATATAACCGTTCTTCCAAACCATGTATTAGAAACCACACCTTCGCTATCAATGTCAAAAATTGTTGAAAAGGCCAACCTATCAACCTCCGGCTTTAGTGAGCAGAGATCGTTTGAAAGTTCTTCTGGAAGCATGGGAATTGTTCGGTCTACCAGGTACACAGAAGTTGCTCGCTCAAAGGCCTCTTTGTCTAGTTCTGTTCCAGGCTTTACATAGAAAGAAACATCTGCAATATGAATACCAATTCTATACTTACCGTCACCTATAGTTTCGATTGATAGAGCATCATCAAAGTCCTTGGCATCAGCTGGGTCTATTGTAAAGGTTGTAATTCCTCTCATATCTTTTCGCCCTTCAGAATCCTCTTCTAGTATTCCTCGACTTGCTATGGTTTGGGCCTCTTTCAGAACTTGAGCAGGGAAGTCTTGAGCAAACCCTTTCTCCAGCGCTATGGCTTTCATCTCTGCATTGTTTTCACCTTCTACCCCTAGAACTTCTACTACTTTACCGATAGGGTTATCTGACCGTTTTGTCCATTTTGTGATTACTCCAAAAACCTTTTCTCCAACCTTTGCTCCAGATAGGTCTTCCTTTGGTATTAGAATTTCTATCTTGTCTCGGAAATCCTGAGGCTTTAGATAGAAGTTTCCATCTTTTTCAACAATAGATCCTGAGAATCCCTTTTTCTTTCTTTTTACTATTTCTACGATTTTTCCTGACTGGTCCTTATTTTCGATTTTTGGAAGAATAAGAACTTTTACGATATCTCCGCTAAGAGCTAAATCTAAATCCTGTGGTTCTATTGTAATAGCGTCATTAAAATCTTGACTTCGAACAAAACCAAGACCTCTGTTTGATAGTGCAATCCTTCCTTCAATATGAGTAACTGTTGTATTTGTCATTATTGACATATTATACATGATAGTGTTAGTTTGAACTAAACTAATATGCAGATATAAAAATGGTAGAAAGAAGTTTGGGGTGCGATGAGCACAGCGGCCGTAGGGTGATGAGCCCAACGCCAGGTAATTCCTTGAAGATACTAAGGAGAAAGAGGGAATTAGCCGTCAGAATGGCGGAAACAAGAAAAACACTTAGAACATTAAGACATGAATAGACAGAAACAGGCTTCCAGGAAAAGAAACAAAGAGAGACATGCCCATATCGGCATAAACAAGGCTAGGTACAGAGGAAACGGAAAAAGATTAAATGTTATTAGATGTATGCTGAAATGGACAGTGAGCAACCCAACAGCACCCATATTCCCCATTTCTATGCATCAAATGCATGGAATGAGAGCTTAAAAACAAAAAAGAGGCATTCGCCTCTTTTTTTTATTGACTATTTATACAAGTCCTGCTAAGATAGCGCCTATGTTAATGATAAGACTACAAAGAACAGGACGACGAAATCAGCCATCATTTAGGGTTGTTTTGACAGATTCTAGAAATAGCACAAAGAGCGGACGCTTCAAAGAGATTCTAGGGTCATATAATCCAAAGGAAGGAGATGTAACTCTAAACGGAGAACGAATCAAGCACTGGATAGGTATGGGAGCACAAGCTTCAGGAACAGTTCATAACTTTCTTGTTTCTCAAAAGATCATTGAAGGAAAGAAGATCAATGTTCTTCCAAAGAAGACCTCAACAAAGAAGAAAAAAGAACTTAAATAAGCAAGGAAGTTCACGAACCCTAAAGGATTAATTCCAAATAGTCGTTTTACTCCTTTTGTTATTGAATATTGCGAATTTATGCAAAGCTAAATAGCAACAAAACATCCACAGCCGTGGATGTTTTTTGTTGACATGATTTTCCCATACCGTATACTTTATCTATGTGCAGCAAATTGTCGAGGCTGCCATTACCAGCTAACTTTTTTGACAAATGGAAAGAGATCAAGAATTTCTTGAGTTCGTAGTAAAATCACTTGTAGAGAAACCAGACGAAGTGTCGGTAGATCGTCGAGTAGACGAAATGGGAGTCCTAATGACACTCACAGTCGACCCAGAAGATATGGGTAAGATTATCGGACGACAAGGAAATACAGCAAAGGCCATCCGAACACTCCTTCGAGTGATGGGGATGAAGAACAATGCGCGAGTTAATCTAAAGATTAATGAGCCAGCTGGAGGTCAACAAAGTGAAGAAGCCCCCGCAGCACCAGCTGCACCAGAGGCGTCTTCAATTGACCAAGCAATGGAAGATTTAAAAGACATTTAAAACTTTTAACTTCGTTGTATGACTATGTGTTTGTCGACACAGTCAAAAAGCCGTAGCGCAAGCTGCGGCTTTTTGCTATGGTGTATTTGTGAATTTCCATATAGTTACAATTTTCCCCGAAATGTTTGAGTCCTACCTAGGTGACTCTATTTTGGCGCGAGCGATAAGTGGTAAGAAGATAAAAGTGTCTTTCTACAACCCTCGAGACTTTGCTAAAAATAAGCACAACAGTGTTGACGATAGACCTTATGGAGGTGGTCCAGGAATGACCATGATGGCGGAGCCTGTGGCGCGAGCAATCGACAAAGCAAAGAAAGCTATCGATCGAAGAAAGAATTCCAAAGTAAAGATAATTCTGTTTACCCCAGAGGGAAAGAAGTTTGATACTCCTTATGCAAAGAAGATGATTAAAGGTTATACAGATGTAATCTTGATCGCTGGGCGATACGAGGGAATAGATTCTCGTATTCGAAAGATGTTCCGAGCTGAGGAGATATCTATCGGAGACTATGTACTTACAGGAGGAGAGCTTCCTGCGATGATTCTCGTGGACTCCATATCACGACAAGTTCCTGGAGTTCTAGGTAAGTTTGAGTCACTTGAAGAAGAACGAATTTCTAGTGGGGAGATTTATACTCGACCAGCAGATATAAAATGGAAAGACAAAAGCTATAAAGTGCCAAAGATTCTGCTTTCTGGAGATCATAAAAAGATTGATGAATGGAGGGCCGAGAGGAGAAAGAATAAATAAAAATAAAAACCGCGTGAGCGGTTTTTATCGTGTCGACATGACATTGTTGTTAAAGATGTCTCCGGTAGTTATACGGATAGCACCTGGTTGCTAGTTTGCTTTCCTGAATAATAAAAGAAGGGAACTAAGTCCAACCAGAGCGTATACAATACGTGCCACAGTAGACATAGCGCCGAAGATTTCAGCTACGAGATCGAATTGGAAAAATCCAATCAGTCCCCAGTTGAGTCCTCCGATTATAACAAGAAGCCAAGCAATGAATTTTACATTCTTCATTGTTTTGCAGATCGCAGTGTTAATTGTAATAGTACTTCGACCGTATTTATTATAACGCACTATACAAATGAAAGAGATAGAGGCTGTGGATTAAGTAAATAGGTTGTATAATACATTTATGACAAAGTTTGGAAAAAGAATAATATTTTTGATATTACTCATTCTTGGATTTTCTGGCTATTTTTTATTTTTCAACAATAAAAATATAGAGAGGATAGAGTCTCCTGTGTCAGAAACAGACACGGGATTTTTATATAGTGAAGAAACTGATTTCTATAGTATTGATATGAAGTATCCCAAAGACGCTCTTGTTTCTGCGGATGCAGAACTATTTGTTTTTTCTAAGATTGAAGAATTTAAAAATATGTTTGAGAATTTCAACGATGAAGACTGGGAGGTGTTTAATAACAGCGCTTCTGGTAAATATGGGTTAGGTGTAGATTATAAAAAAAAGGATTCTGGTTTTGGTGTTGTTACGTATATATTCAACACATATGAATTTACTGGTGGAGCTCATGGTAATCCTGGTCTTTCAACTTTTACTTACGATTCTTCTGGAGAAAAAATTGCTATAGAAGATGTTTTAAAAAGCGACGGTCAAAACATCGCATCTCTTGCGGCGATAGTACAGGAAAAACTTTCCAGTTCTGTTGAAGGAGGAATAGATAGTTTGTTTTTAGAAGGGCTTCAGCCAGAGTACTATAACTACAAAAATTTTTATTTTGAAGGAGACAATCTAGTCTTTCTTTTTCCTCCGTATCAGGCTGGGCCATATGTTCTAGGAACGTTAGTTGTAGAAGTTTCTGTGGAGGAATTATTTGGCTATATGAAAAAGGAGTATGCTACATCTTTCTATGAATTAAATGAAGAAGAATTTCGAGGGAATGTTACCTGGGGAGGAGAGGTTCAATCTTTTTCTAAGTGTGATAGTGATAAGGAGTATTGGTACCATGACACCACAGGAAGCCTAAAAGACGAGTACAATCAAGCCAAACTTTCACAAGACACCTATGAAAAAGTTCCGGCTATTTTGAAAGGGTACATTCGATCTATTCCAGAGAGTGAAAAAGGTTTTGCAGAAGAGTATGCTGGTATCTTTGTTATTAGCGAATTGTCTCAATTTGGTGGTGGAAGTATTTGTCAGTCTTCAGTCGCTAATTAGTAATTGCAGTATTCCCCTAGAAGGCTTCAGAATAGACCTCATTTAAAGGTTGCCCACACTATGTATTTTCATGGTTGCATTTAAAAATACTTGTGATACTATATTTTTCGTACAAACGTTCTCGTAGTAAGTCGGATTGCGTGACGATTGTGGGAAGGGGAAACCCTTCAAATTAAAAGGTAATCGCAAATGCGATCCGAAAAAAAATTATGATTGGAACAATTGCAAAATTGATGGACCAAGGATTTGGATTCATCACCGTTGAAGGACAAGAGAAAGATCTTTTCTTCCACGCAACTGAGCTTGAGGAAGGAGTTGATTTCAACTCTCTGAAAGAAGGTCAGCCAGTGGAGTTCGAAATGGGAGAAGGTCCAAAAGGACCACAAGCAAAGATGGTTAAGCTTGTAGAAGCAGCTGCGTAAGTAGCAACCAACTTTAAACAAAAAACCACCCCCTGGGTGGTTTTTTGTTTTGTGCTAAAATAGAATTTATGAAATATTTAATAATATCTGGTTCTCATAGAAAGAACTCACAGTCCGTAAAAGTTTCTAAATGGCTAAGGGCTCAGCTAGACAAAAAGAAACAGGAAACATCTTTAATTAGTCTAGAAGGTAATCCTTATCCCTTCTGGGATGAATCTGCTTGGGATGAAAACTCAGAACTTTCAAAACAAATGGATCCGTTTTTGAAGGAATTTAAAGATGTGGACGCTATAATACTTGTCTCGCCGGAGTGGGGCGGAATGGTGCCAGCAGCTTTAAAAAACATATTGCTTTATTTGAGTCCAGAAGAGGTTGGTCACAAACCTGTGATGCTTGTAGGGGTTTCCGCTGGAAGAGGGGGGTCATATCCTATATCTGAGCTTCGAATGAGTGGATATAAGAACACAAAGATGTGCTATATCCCAGAACATCTTATCGTTCAATTTGTAACAAGTGTAATGAATGATGAGGATGAATCCTCAGAAGATAAAGATGATGGATACATCAGAGAAAGAGCTCTGTATACACTGGATGTTTTAGCTGAGTACGCGAAATCTTTGAAAGAGGTTCGAAAAAGCAAGAATGTTTGGAATGATAAGTTTAAATATGGAATGTAACGAAAAATTAAGCCAATAAAAACATTTAAGGCTTACCTGGTTTTTTGTTTTGTTTGGTGACATATATCATGTCTTGTGATAATCTAAAAAAAACTAAAGAACCATGAAGAGAATTATATTTGATCGAGATGGAGTCCTTCACAGGGACCCAAAAGTTGTACTGGAAAATGTATTAGACTCTTTTGGTAATAAGTACAGAATTACAAAGGACCAGATAGTGGGAAACGGATATGTGATCCCAGAGCATTTATTTAAAACTGAACAAGGTTTAGAAATCCAGAAAAGATTTCAAACAGTTTATTTAGCTCAGAAAATATCTAAAGATGGGATAAAGAGACTGGAGAAGTTTAAAAAAATGGGGTCCCTTGAGATTCTAACTTACAATCCGAAAGTAGATATTCTAAGAGAAATGCTTACGGCTTCTCAAGCTGAACACTTCTTCGATTCTATTAATTTCTGTGATAGAAATCACCCTAATCAGAGCAAGCTTAATTATTTGAAATTGATAAGAGGCGAGACCAACTCAAATGTTGATATCGTCTTCATCACAGATACTTTGAGTGATCTTGAAGAGGCTAGAGATTCTGAGATAAACACAATACTCTACTTCGTATCTGAGGGTTGGAATATCCCTAAAGAAGTTTTTGATCTTGTAGATCCTAAGAATATAATGAAGCCCTTTTATTCATAGACCACCTTCTCGGTGGTCTATTTGTTTTGTATGTACTATAATTGATTAAAAGTTGAACCTAACCTAAATGTAATGAAAAAGAAAACATTTTTCGAACAAGACTGCATGAGAGAAACAGATGATTGCTTGGGTGCGGAAGATTACGATAGGAGTTCTATCGAAACAGGCGATTATAGAAAAAAGAACAAAGACGGGAATTTGGCCACATAAGCAAGAACCCAATCTCAACTAAAGCCTCGCACTCGCGAGGCTTTTTATTTTGGTGATATAATATAAACATGTATATAATTAGTAAAATTTAAACACTATGATCCCGCTGTTTATTGTGGTGGGAACAGCCATGTTTGTGTATGGTTTAACCTCACTCGTTTTTGTAAAAGATGAGGTAAAGAGAAAGAATCGTAAAAAGATAATTATCTGGGGGTTTGTATTACTCTTCGCTGTTGTTACTTTTTGGGCAATAATCAGCTTGAATCAGAATACTACTGGAGGATGGTAGTGGTCTCAGAGATAAAGCTCTAAACAGCTTGACTTCCGACCATCTTTTGATATACTACCTCCACTATAGCCTGATTGAGTCCTGGTGGTTCGCTATGTGTGAAGGGTGTAAAAGCCTATTATTATAAGCAGATTTAAGTGGTTTCAATTTTGCTTAACAACATCAATCAGAAAAATTAAAAAGTTCGCAAACGATATCCAATGGATACCGTCTTTTTTGCGTCTCCGGACGCGCCTTCTGAGTTGTTACTCAAAACAATATATATATGTCGAAAAACAGCACTAAAGTACTTACGCCAGCATTGCGTGAGAAGAAGTATTTCAGTCGATACAAGGAACCTCTTGTAGAGACACCAAACCTTCTTGAGACTCAAACTGATTCATTCAAGTGGCTTGTTGAAACAGGTATCAAGGAGATTTTTAAGGAATTTTCCCCTATAAAGGATTATTCAGAAAAGAAGTTCGAGCTTTCATTTGACTCATACTTTATTGGTGAGCCAAAGCATGATGAGTATCATACAAAAGTAAACAAGCTTACTTATGAAGCACCATTAAAAGTAATGGTTACTTTGAAGAATAAAACTATAGGCTCAGAGAAGAAGCAAGAATTGTTTATGTCAGATTTCCCTCTGATGACTCCTCGGGGAACGTTTATTGTGAACGGTGTTGAGCGAGTAATCGTGCCTCAGCTGACTCGGTCATCTGGAGTATTTTTCACCAGTCAAGAAGTAAAAGGAAAGAAAACTTTTGGAGCAAAGATTATTCCAGCTCGAGGAGTTTGGATTGAAATTGAAACAGACAAGGATGGTTTGACTTATGTTCGAATTGATAAAAAACGAAAATTTGCAGTAACTGCACTTCTTCGACTTTTTGGATTGAACACAGACAGCGAAATTGAAAAGATGTTCAAAGGGGACAAGGTTCATGAGACTGCTATAAAACTCAACCTAGAATCTGATGATGACAAAACACCAGAGGAAGCTTATATAGCTATCTATAAGAGACTTCGAGACGGAGATATGGCAACAGCAGAAAACGCTAAAGGCTTTTTGGAAGTTTTGTTTAACAGTGAAAGATATGACTTCTCTCCTGTTGGGCGATTCCGATTTAATAAGAGATTTGAAAAAGATATGTCAGACAAGGAAATGGATCGTCGAACACTAAGTCAAGATGATGTTGTAACTATTGTAAAAAACATATTCACACTAAATGCCGATCCAAAAGCAAAAGCTGATGATATTGACCACTTGGGATCAAGAAGGGTTCGATATGTTGGAGAGCTCATGCAAATGAAGTTCCGAACAGGTATTGCTCAAATTAAGAGAAATATTCAAGACAGAATGTCAACTATTGATGCTGACACTGCTCTTCCTGTTCATATCGTAAACCAACGGCCGCTTCAGGCTAGAATCAAGGAGTTTTTCACAACCAACCAGCTATCACAGTTTATGGACCAAGAGAATGTTCTTTCAGAGATCGAGCACCTTCGTCTTCTTACGGCTCTTGGACCCGGAGGACTTACACGAGAAAGAGCTTCTATTGAAGTTAGAGATGTTCACACATCACACTACGGACGAGTTTGTCCAATTCACACACCAGAAGGTCCAAACATTGGTCTTGTTCTCCACCTTGCTACATATGCAAAGCCAAACCACTTTGGAATAATTGAAACTCCATATGCTGTGGTAAAGAAAGGTAAAATTACAAAAGAAATTGTTTATCTAAATGGTCTTGAAGAGGAGAAGTATAATATTGCTCATGCTTCTACACCATATGACGACAAAGGAAACATCACAATAGATTTTGCAGAATCAAGAGCGAAAGCAGTCCCGGGACTTGTCGCTAAGAATGATCTTGATTTTATCGATATTGCTCAAACTCAAGCATTCTCTCTTGCAACATCTATGATTCCTTTCCTTGAGCACGACGATGCGAACCGTGCGCTTATGGGATCGAACATGCAAAAACAAGGGGTTCCATTGATTGTTCCAGAAGCTCCAATTGTTGCTACTGGTATGGAGAAAATAGTTGCTCATGACTCAGGAAGAATTATTATTGCTGAAGAGGACGGAGAAGTTACTTATTCTGACTCTACAAGAGTTTCTATGAAAGGAAAGTCAGGAGAAAAAACATATAAACTAATTCAATCAATTCGAACAGCAAAATCATCCCTACTTAGACAGCGTCCAGCAGTTCTTGCCGGGACAAAAGTAAAAAGAGGAGACGTTCTTGCAGACACTTCTTCTACTGAAGGAGGTCAGGCAGCTCTAGGTCAAAATGCATTGGTTGCATTCATGCCATGGCATGGTCAGAACTACGAAGATGCTATTATTATCTCAGAAAGACTTGTAAAAAATAGTAAGTTTACTTCTATTTATGTTGAAGAGCATACTTGTCTTGTCCGTGATACTAAGCTTGGCCCTGAATCTACAACACGAGATATTCCAAACGTTGGAGAGTTGAAGTTGAAAGATCTAGACGAAGATGGAATAATCCGTGTAGGTGCTGAGGTTCGAGAAAACGATCTACTTGTTGGAAAAATTACTCCAAAAGGAGAAACAGAACTTACACCAGAAGAGAGGCTTCTACGATCCATTTTTGCTGAAAAGGCACGAGACGTAAAAGACTCATCACTTAGAATTGGTAAAGGCCAAGATGGACGAATCATAAATGTTCGAGTTTTCTCAAGAGAGCTTGGTCACAATATGGAGTCTGGAATTATTAAGAAAATTATTATAGAAGTTGCTCAACTAAGAAATATTCAGGTTGGTGATAAGCTAGCCGGACGACATGGTAACAAGGGAGTTATCTCGATTATTATGCCTGAGGAAGATATGCCATACATGGCAGACGGTAAGCCTGTGGATGTTGTTTTGACGCCACTTGGAATTCCATCTCGAATGAACCTAGGACAGATTCTAGAGCTTCACCTAGGAATGGCCGCAGAAGAGCTTGGTTATCAAGCTATTGTTCCTGCTTTTGGAGGGGCTACAGATGGAGAAATCCGAGACGAGCTAGAAAAAGCTGGTCTTTCCCGAGACGGTAAAATGACTCTATACGACGGACTAACAGGTGAGTCTTTTGCTCAGGACGTTGCTGTCGGATATATGTACATACTTAAACTTCACCACATGATAGAAGACAAGATGCATGCACGATCTATTGGTCCATACTCACTTATTACTCAGCAGCCATTGGGAGGTAAAGCTCAAAATGGAGGACAGAGATTTGGAGAAATGGAAGTGTGGGCACTAGAAGGTTATGGTGCTTCTCATACTTTGAGAGAGATGATGACTATTAAATCAGACGATATTGTCGGACGTTCTGAAGCATTTGATTCTATAATTCGAGGAGAAGAAATAAAAGAACCACACACACCAGCGTCATTCAACGTTATGATGAACTACCTACGTGGTCTTGCTCTTGATGTAGAACTTAATGTTAACGAAGATAAAAAATAGGCTTATGGATATACGCGGAATAAAAAATTTAGAACACTTTGATAACATCTCACTATCTATTGCGTCTCCAGACAGGATTCACGAATGGTCTCATGGTGAAGTTACAAAACCAGAAACAATAAACTATAGAACTGGTCGCTCAGAGCGACAAGGTCTGTTTGATGAAAGGATTTTTGGTCCTGAGAAAGATTATGAATGTTACTGTAAAAAATACAGAGGAATCAAGTACAAAGATATTACTTGTGAAAAATGTGGAGTAGAAGTTACAAGATCTGTAGTTCGACGTGAGCGAATGGGTCATATTGACTTGGCGAGCCCCGTAGCTCACATATGGTTCCTTAGAGGAGTGCCATCTCGGATGAGTATGATGCTTGGTATTTCTGTTGCTGATTTAGAAAAAGTTATTTACTTTGCCGGATACATAATAACCAAAGTTTACGACTCAGAGAAACAACAAATCCTTAAAGATTTGGATATAGAATATAAGTCAAAAGTAAAAGTTGCAAAAAATGAAGACACTAAAGATCAACTAAAAGAACTTCTTGATACTGCAAAAAAAGAACTTGCTGAACTGCAAACAGGAGTTGTGCTTTCAGAGGCCCAGTACCACCATGTTGTTCTTCGGTACTCATCTGTTTTTGAAGCAAATATTGGAGCTGAAGCTATCTATAATCTTTTCAAAGGTTTAGACCTCCCTGTTTTCAAAGAAAAGCTTGAGAAAGAGATTGAATCTGCAAACTCAATAGAAAAAGTAAAACTAAAGAAAAGAATCTCTTTAGTTAGATCAATGATGCACGCAAAAGTTCGTCCAGAATGGATGTTTATGACAACTATCCCAGTTATACCTCCAGCTCTTCGGCCTATGGTTGCTCTAGATGGCGGTCGACACGCCACCTCTGACTTGAACGATCTATACCGTCGTGTAATTAACAGAAATAATAGACTTAAAAAACTAAAAGGAATTGGAGCTCCTGATGTAATTCTTCGAAATGAAAAAAGAATTATGCAAGAGGCTGTTGATGCACTTATTGATAACTCAATAGCAAAGCACGGAGATTCAGCTATGAACCAAGCACAACGACGTGCTCTAAAATCACTTGCTGACAACCTGAAGTCTAAACAAGGTTTGTTTAGGCAAAACCTTCTTGGTAAGCGTGTAGACTACTCAGGACGATCCGTTATTGTTGTTGGTGCTAGTCTGAAGATGAATCAGTGTGGTATTCCAAAGAGAATGGCTATGGAGCTTTTCCGACCTTTTGTTATTGGAAAGGTTTTGGAGAGAGAATTGGCATTTAATATTAGAGGGGCAAATAAACTCATAGAAGATGGTGTTCCAGAGGTCTGGGCGATTCTAGAAGAGGTTATTGAAGGGAAGTACGTTCTACTTAACCGTGCTCCAACACTTCACCGTCTAGGTATTCAAGCATTCAACCCTATCCTTATTGAAGGAAAGGCTATTCAACTTCACCCACTTACATGTTCTGCGTTTAACGCTGACTTCGATGGTGACCAAATGGCTGTTCATGTTCCTCTTTCTGATCTTGCTCAAGCTGAAGCAAGAGATTTGATGGCCGCAGATAAAAACTTGCTCAAGCCTCAAGACGGAACACCTATTGTTAGTCCAGTTCTAGACATGGTTCTAGGATGTTACTGGATGACAAAGGATCTTGATAAAGAAAAGGGTGAAGGAATGTATTTCTCATCACCAAACGAGGCGATGGCTGCTTATGACTATGGAGTTATTGATTTCCGCGCAAAAATAAATGTAAAAGCAACAGACAGCGAAAGATATGCCCAGTTTAATGAGGGAATCTTTGAGACTTCTGTTGGTAGACTTTTCTTCAACTCTGTTCTTCCTAAGGATTTTCCTTATATAAATGAAGAAATGACAAAGAAAAGATTGTCAGACTTGGTAGACCAGCTTATTGCTCACTACGGAATCGCAGATACACCGAAAGTTCTAGACGCTATCAAGAGATTTGGTTATCAGTATTCTACAAAATCAGGAACTACTTGGAGTATCGACAACGTAAATGTTCCAGAAGAAAAAGATGCAATTATTGCAAAAGGACGAGCTGAAGATGTTGAAATCAGAAACCAGTTCAATGAAGGTCTTCTTTCTGAGGATGAGAAATATAGAAAAATTATTTCTCTATGGGATCGTATCAAAAATGAAATACAGGATGTTATGGTTCCTTCTTTGGATAAAAGAAGTTCAACTTACGACATGATTACTTCTGGAGCCAGAGGTGCTCTTCATCAAATTACTCAGATGGCTGGTATGAAGGGAACTATTGTTAATACACAAGGTAGACCACTTGAGTTTCCTATTGTTCGGTCATACAAGGAAGGTCTTTCTCCGATTGACTACTTTATTACAACTCATGGATCTAGAAAGGGTCTTGCCGATACAGCTCTAAAGACAGCTCAGGCTGGATATCTAACACGGCGCCTTGTAGACGTTGCTCAAGATGTTGTTATAAATGAAGAGGACTGTAAAACAAAAGATCATATTGTCGCTAAAGAAGAAAATATTTCAGGTCTGGAAATTCCTTTATCAAAAAATATCTATGGTCGAACTGCGGCTAAGAGTATTGAAACTCCAGATGGTAAAACACTGTACAAAAAAGGCACAGTTATAACCAAAGAAATTGCAAAAGAAATTGAAGATAAGGGAATTATTGAAGTTGCAATTCACACACCACTTACGTGTGCTCTACTTCATGGAGTTTGTCGGAAGTGTTACGGGTTGGACCTTGCACGAGGCGAAAATGTTAAAATAGGAGAAGCTATAGGTATTATAGCTGCTCAAGCTATTGGAGAACCTGGAACACAGCTTACCCTTAGAACCTTCCACCAGGGAGGTGTTGCCGGAGGAGCTGATATTACTCAGGGTCTTCCTCGTGTTGAAGAGGTTTTTGATCGAAGAACTCCAAAAAACCCAGCAACTGTAAACCAGACAAATGGTGTCGTTGTGGAGGTTAAAGAAGAAGAGGGTAAGAAGACGATAACCGTACTTTCAGAAACAAAAGTTAAAGGAACAAATACAATTATCTATGTTATGCAGCCACACAGAATCTCTGTTGTTTCAAAAGGACAGGAGATAACTCCCGGACAGTTGCTTACAGATGGGTCTGCAAATCTTCAAGAGCTATTTAAGTATGGAGGGCAGGACATGGCAGAACAATATGTTATTAACGAGATTAACAAGGTATACCAGCTACAAGGGGCTCCTATTGCAAAGAAGCACCTTGAGGTTATCGTTAAACAAATGTTTTCACGAAGGCTTATTACTGAATCAGGAGATTCATCACTTTCTGTTGGAACAAAAGTTGAATCAATTCAGCTTCATGATGAAAACGAAAAGATTAAAAAAGATGGGGGTGTTCTAGCGGAGGCTGATGTAATACTTCTTGGAATTACTCAAGTCTCACTTTCTGCAAAGAGCTGGCTGTCAGCTGCTTCGTTCCAGAACACTTCACGAGTTCTTATCGCTAACGCAGTGAAAAGAGGTGTCGATGACCTAAGAGGTTTGAAGGAGAATGTTATTATTGGAAGACTAATTCCAGCTGGAACAGGAATACGGAAAAAAGTTGCAGAGGTTGAAGATCTAGAGGAAAATGAATAATAGAATAAATTAAAAAATATATATAGATTACAAAGTTGGTCCTATATTTTTGGTTTATTTAAATTGGATGCAAGAAAAGTTGCCGCCTGTTTCTCTCTTGAAATGTAAGAGTATTAAAACATTATAAGAGCATTAAGTAAGGGCTCATCTCATATAATTTCGTCGCTTAGACGATTTATGAGCAAGCTCTTAATCGCTCTTCACTAAAAATTATGATTGATCCAAAAGAGCAAATTAAAGATAGATTATCTATAGTTGACGTTGTGTCATCTTATATATCTGTTTTTCCTGCTGGAAAAAATCATAAAGCGGTCTGTCCTTTTCATAATGAAAAAACACCAAGCTTTCATGTTTCTCCAGACAGGGGAAGTTATTATTGTTTTGGTTGTGGGGCAAAAGGGGACATATTTTCGTTTGTTCAGGAGTTCGAAGGATTGGACTTCAGGGGGGCTTTAAACGTTTTAGCTCAAAGAGCTGGAGTGACTCTTACGCAATACACTGGAGAAAAGAAGGAGACAATGGATCACCTGTTCAAGATTATGGAACAGGCCACTCTATTCTTTGAGAAAACTTACCAAGAAACACAGTCAGCAAAAGACTACATGAAGAGTCGCGGTGTTGAAGAATCGACAGCTAAAGATTTTCGAGTTGGCTATGCGCCAAACGACTGGAGAGTTCTTTTTGATCATCTAACCTCATTGGGGGTAGACAAAAAAGATCAAATACTTGTTGGTCTTATAAAAGAAGGAAACGGAAGTACCTATGACAGGTTTAGAGACAGAGTTGTATTTCCAATCTTTGACACTAGTGGACGGCCGATAGCTTTTTCCGGTAGAGCTATGGGCGAAGATGAAAAGGCTGCAAAATACTTAAACAGTCCAGAAACTCCACTCTTTCAGAAGTCAGATATATTGTACGGTCTTCATGTTGCGAAAGATTCTATAAGGAAAATGGGATTTTCTGTTCTTGTGGAAGGTCAATTAGACTTACTTCTTTCACACCAGGCTGGGTTTTCAAACACTGTAGCCTCATCTGGAACAGCACTTACAGACAAAATCTCCAAAGGAGACACCCTAAATCATTTTGGAATAATTAAAAGGCTTTCCAATAATGTTGTGTTGGCTTTTGATAGCGACGCTGCTGGACTGAAGGCAATGTATCGAGCGGCGAGAATATGTCTGTCTCTTGGGATGGAGTCCAAAACAGCTAAACTTCCAGAAGGAAAAGATCCAGCAGATATTATATCTTTGGATGGCGTAGAGACTTGGAAGAATGTTCTTCAAAAATCTGAACACAGTATTCTTTTTCTAACTAAATACATTGTTGAAAAAGAGAAAGATGTTCGGTTTGTTGGTAAGAAAATTCAAGATAAAATTCTTCCACTGGTTGGTCTTTTGGAAAGTTCAATGGAGAGAGCTTCGTTTGTCAGGGAAATTTCAGGTATAACCAATATAAATGAAGAAAGTATCCAGAGCGACCTAAAGAAAACAATTGCAGGATTTACTTTAAAAGAAGAAAAAATAGAAACCAGAGAAAAGGCCTCTGTTCGAAGTGTTGACAAAGATGCTCAGATCAAGAAAATGGTGGCTGGAATGTTTGCTCTTTTGGTTGAGCGGGAAGTAAAGAATTTACCAAAAGAGGTTGAAAATGAATTCATTCAGGATATAATAAATTCATTTGATCAAATCAAAAAGAATGCCCTAATGTTTGAGATAGAAGAGGTTTATAAAGATGATGAAAAGAAACTGCTTTCAGACTTTACTTTATATGTGAAAGAAGCCGAAAATTCAAGTAATAAAAACCGACTAGCTGATCTGGAGAAAAAAATCAAAGAAGGAGCTGGTGATGAAGTTTTTAAACAATATCAAGAAATTTTGAGAAATATTAATAATAATTAATAATATATTTATTATATGGCAACAAAAAAAGCTACAACTAAAAAAATATCAAAGCCTAAAACTAGTAAAGCTAGTTCGGTCAAGAAAGCGGGGGCCAAGACCGCAGTAAAAAAAGCACTCACGACCAATAAGGTCAGTGTGAAAAAAAAGGTTGCCAAAACCACAAAAAAGAAAGTTGAAAATCCTGTTAAGAAGGTAGCTGTGAAAAAAGCGCCAGCAAAACGAGCGCCAAAAACAAAAGCTCAAAA
>JBLHJW010000007.1:0-30450 GCA_047619465.1 Minisyncoccia bacterium | reverse complement strand
CATAACAGACGACCCACTGCGAGCTCTCTCTGGTTTTGCAAATCACGAAAAATACTCAGAACTAGTTTTTAACACACTAAGAAATATAGACTTAACGACTGCTAGGCAATAGGTGCTATACTTATTTTACATGAAGAAGGTTTTTACAAAAAAATTAAACCTTATGTTGATCGCCTCCTTCTTGGTTGCTCTTTTTGTCTTTCCAAAAATAAGCCATGCACAAATAAACGCACAAGGAATTGGCGGCCTTCTTATTCAGTGTGTAAAAGTAACATCTGCGAACAAAGACGACTTTGGATCGTCAATGGACACCGCTGCACAACGAGCTGTTACAACCGCAGATAATAATTCTAAAAAACTTCTAAAAAAAGAGGCTTGCGGTGATGCTATAGCAAAATATGCTATGGGTGAACTTCTAAAGAGCATGACCCAAGAGGCGTTGAACTGGATTAATAATGGTTTCCGAGGAGACCCAGCCTTTATTCAGAACCCCGCAGCATACTTCCAGTCTATAGCCACCCAACAGCTCAGTAGTTTAACAAGCATGCTTCAGTTTAATGTAGATTTACCTTTTGGTAGAGATGCCGCTAGAAATATTATACTATCTGAGATAGGTAACACACTTGAACAACGAGCAAGGTACACTTTAAACAACTATATACCAACAGGTAACGCTGCCGACTTTCATGCCGACTTCAAAGTTGGAGGGTGGGATGCATTTATAGCTCAAGGATTCCACATGGGAAACAACCCTGGTGGTTTTGCAATACTTGCTGACCAAGAAAAAGAAAGACGACTTGCAGGACGCAGTGACCTACAAAGTGAAATACAACTAGCCTCTAAGGAGCTCCAGCAAAATGGAGGATTCTTGAACCTAAAGAGGTGTGTAGAGTCTAAAGCAAACGGTGAGTATATACCTCCAGAAGAAGAGGGTGGTGTCCTTGTAACAGAGGCGCAGTACGAAAGCAGGGCAGCCTATGAGCTATATGACAATGATGATATGGCTGCCTCAGCAGAAAACTTGTCTCACGTTTGTAAAACATGGGTAACAGAAACACCAGGAACACTTATATCTCACGCCTTAGAGAAAACAATTATTGACATTCCTATCGAACAGTCAATCATGGCCGACGAGTTGAATGAGTCACTAAACGTAGTATTCTCAGCACTACTAAATCAAGTATTTAAAAATGGAGTTTCAAGCCTGGAAAACGCACAGAGCTGGGCCCAAGAAGGCATGAACAATGTAAATCTTGGATCTATTGGCCTTGGAGACCTACTAATGAACCCGGGAGAAGCTCTTGGTGGTGCTCTTGGAGGTCTAGGAGGTGGAGAATCAGAATACTTTGGAGGTATTGGAGTCAATGCTGCAGACCTAGAGACCGCTCAAGGAGACTTGCTAGGATGGTCAGAGCAAGGCGAGAACTTCGATATATTCAATCAATTACCTTATATAATCTACCTTCAAGAGAGATTTATTGGATCCCAAGATGGTGTAATTCCAGATCTTCCTATAGACCCCGATACTGGAGAGGTTGGAATAGATCAAGGCACTGGAGAGGCCTTCGTAGATCCAATACCAGGATTCAATGGGGTGATACAGCAAACAACAATGATTAGCACGGCTGTTCAGGCCTTAGAGCAACTGGATGTTTGTATTCCTGGACCATCTCCGATGTACAAGAAAAAGGCAAATGAAGCTGTCAATCATTACATAGCTGAAATAGACCTATATGCACAGAAAACTATGAATATTGCTGGTCTTCTAGACCCGTCAGGGGTAGTAAATGGAACAATGCAAGACAATAGAGATAAATCAGTCAGAAGGCTTAAAGCTGCTTCAGTAGAGTACATGGGTCGTATAGACGCCAAATATAACTGGTTAACAGTTGGAAACATGCCAGTAATCACACCTGTAGCAAACAATGAAATTGGAAAAATAGATCTATATATGGATCTTATGGCAAAAAATGAGACAGTGAGAAGGGAAGTTAAAGACAGTCTAGTTGGTCTTAATTACCTCTGGGCAAAGATACTTGAACTACAAGCTAACGCCCCTAACATGCCTATAGAAGTGGTGGTCGAGCAAGGAGACGCTCTAGTTGAAGCATTCTATGAGGTGGCACCAAACGCAGTAACCGCAGAAGAGCTTCAAAAACTTCGATCTGCTGCAACAATTGCAAAAGGAGGTATACTCTACACAAATTCACTAGCAGATCAGTGTCTTGAAGAGAAAACCAGCTCTGACTATTACGGGCAGACAAGATTCCAGTGGTACACTTCAAGAATCACAGGCGATGTTCTCGGCTCACAATCATACCCAGGAAACCCAAACAACGACCAAAACAGTCCAAACCCACCAGGAGACAACGGAAATTTCTTAGCCAATGAACCAAATTTGGACTACGGACAAGGGGAGTTTGGAGTTATCCTAAACCAGGCAATGCTGCAGTTTTTAATAGGAAAGCTACCAGGTTATATAGTTCTTCAAACGCTAGCAGGACAAGGTATTGTTCCTCAGCCTTTCTCTCCAGGAACAATGTGGATGGAAACAGTTCTTGGATGGAGTTACCCAGGAAACAATATTCAGTAGATTTTGAACTTAGAGTAAAATAACCCTCGTCATAAGACGAGGGTTATTTTTATTCCACACGAAACCAGTCTTTGTTTTACACAAAAAACAAGTAGGGTGGGAGTCAAAAACTGATATACTTTATACATAACGTGATACGGCTTTTACAAAAAAAATTAGTAAAAGGTGCTTTCTTCACACTTATAACTAGTGTGATGCTTTTTGGGTCGTTTTTTTTACTACCACAAAAAGCTAGTGCGGCAGGTGAAGTAAATTGGAATAATTTAAGTGACATAGGATCTTTAAGTTGGAACGATCCTTCAGGAATATCAATATCAAGCTTTACACAGACCGGGACCATATCAATAACCAATGATGGTGGTTTCTATTACAATGAAGCTCACAACCTTGATATGCTAAAAAATGTTTGGTGGGACAATGATGCACAAATAGACTTTTTCCAAACCGCCAGCGCACTCGGAATGGTAACAGGGGATGGAACAGAAGAAGTTCCTTTTGTTCAACATGACATAGTTTTCAGGATAAAAGCAACCCAAACCGCAGCAGCCGGTGGTGTGGCATTTAACCCTTTCACAAAACAAAGCCCGGGCGGTTTTGTTGTTGTAACAGAGAGCAACCATATGCTGTTTACAGATGGACCGTCTGGAAGCTCTGAAACAACAAGAAGTTTCGGTGTAGGTATCTCTGGGCTGCCAGAGGGTGGTACTTTTGACATAGAAATGACAGCTTATGATAGGGCTGGTGGGAGCCTCACCTATACTCAGATTGAAGGTTCTTCTAGTAAAACCTCTGTAGAATTATTCGCCAGCAACGAACAGGTGCTAAGCGAGGACACAAACTTAGGAGGATTAACGGGTCTAGATAGAGTGGTTGAAGATCTTGGTTGTGACGCGACTACAATTTTTACCAATTGTGTTATTCAACTAATGTACAACATTGTCTATCCAGCTTCAATATCTATATTGGCAATGGCAGGAAATCTTTTTGACATGTTTATTTCTCTATCTATCTCCAGTAAAGTATATCGCGACTCAACTTTCGTTATTAGCGGGTGGACAATGGTTCGAGACCTTTCAAATATCTTCTTTATCTTTATTCTTCTTGTAGCAGCTTTCAAAACAATTTTTGGAAGCAGTGAGGTAAAAAAGACAATCAAAAATGTAATCATAATAGCCCTGATGATAAACTTCAGTTTGTTCATTACTAGGGTTGTTATTGACTCATCAAACATCCTTGCCCATCTTTTTTATAATAGAATTAGTGAAGTTGGTAGTGAGAACACTGTGCAGTTAGATAATGTTGGGGAACAAAAAGCTCTATCTTCTGGAATAACGGCCGGCTTAAAGGTTCAAAGGTTCATTGATGGTAATGAGGTGAAAAACTTCTATGACGAACTAAGACAGAATAGAGCGTCACTTACAACGATTGTTGTTTTTGCTATTGCAGTCAACCTTATAGCCGCTTGGATGTTCTTCCAGGTTGGATTTATGATGCTTGGGAGAATTTTAGGATTATGGCTGTCTATGATCCTTGCCCCTTTGGCTTTCATAATGTACCTACTTCCTGGAGCGGCAACCTACGTAAAAAGTTTTAGTTTCAAAAAATGGATGACTGACTTGGTTAAGTACGCTTTTTTGGCTCCAGTGTTCCTCTTCTTCATATATCTGATAATTACTTTTATTAATAGTAATTTTATTGATGGATTTGTTGGTAATGGATATGAAGGAATTGAAAGTATTATTGTTCTGTCATTAAGTTTCTTTATAATTATAGGAATTATGAAAATAGCTACAAGCACAGCAAAAGACATGTCTGGGGAAATTGGAGGAATGATAGCAGGAGCTGCGACAAAAGCATTTGGTGCTGTGGCTGGAGTTGCCGGAGGAGCGGCAATGGGTGTTGCTGGAGGAGCTCTACGAACAACTGTTGGAGCTGGGGCAAAATCTCTTTCATCAAATAAGTGGCTACAAGACAAAGCTAAAAACAAAGGAGCTGCTGGTTGGATGGCTCGACGAGGACTTAGTGAAGCAGACAAAACATCTAAGAGAGACTTTGATGTTCGGACAAGTGGCCTTGGTAAGGGTATTCAGTCTAGCCTAGGGAGCGCCCTTGGAACAAAGATAGACTTCAACAACCAAGCTGTACAAACAGCAGGTTTGGACAAAAAACGTGGAAAGGGTGGATTTGAGCAGACTGTTAAAGACCAGGTCACTGAAGACAAGCGAATGGCTAAAATGCTAGAACTAAATGGCACTGGAGCCATAGAACAAGACTTGCGAGCTGCTGAGTACAAAACTGACGCCAAAGACCACAGACAACACGTAGAAGAACAAGACGAGTTCAAAAAAGATCAACCTATGAGAGACCCTAACACCGGTGAGGTTATGAGAAATGGTGTAGGTAATGTGAGAACAGAAAGAGTTGTAGACAAAGAAGCGGTTGACAAGGAGATGGACAAGTTCAAGACTGAATACGAAAAGGGAGGTGACAACAGAGGTAAAATAAAAGTTGCAGGAGAAGACAAAGAGATTGATGACGGATCAGTCAAAACATCAAAAGATAAGAGTCTTGAAAACAAAAAAGGCTTTGCAGAAAATGTTATCAATGATGGTGAAGATTCAGCCTTTAAGGCGGCTTCTAACACTGTAGCAAGTGGCGTAAAGGGTGGAACAGATAAGTTGAGAGACAACCTTCAAGGAAAACGAAATGAAGAATACTTGAAAGACGAATCTACAAACAAAGAACACCTAGAAAAACTACCAGAGTACCAAAAGGAACAGCCGGCTATAAATAAAAATGACGGATCAAACAAATTGGACAGCCAAGGAAATACCATCATGGAGAAGGTTTCTGATACAGACAAGATATCAGCTGCTATGACCAAATTCAAAGCTGACTACGAAAAGGGCGGTAAGCTAAAGGTTGCAGGAAAAGAAAAAGAAGTTAAGGGAGGAAGTGTGGCAACAAAAGAAGAGGCAAAAACAGAGCCTGAAGTTGCAAAAACAAACAAGGCCAAGGCTTCTGCCGCTGGGGCACCTGGAGCTGGGTTGGATTTTGTAGATAAGGTTGTTGGGGAGGGTGTTGTGGGTGGATCTGTTGTTGGTGCAGGAGTAGTAGCTGGAACCACCACTTCGGCAGTAGTAGCTGGAGCATCAGTACCAAGCCTTCTAGATTCATACGGACGAAACGAAGGATCTAGACAAGCCTCTAAAGAAATACTTAGAGACATCAATAAAACAGAAGAGCCAGCAGCGGTGAGGCTTGAAGAACTCCAATCTCTACTGTCTGAAGCAAAGTCTAATCACCCAGAAGCTTCAACTGACGACGAGGCAATCAAATCAATGGTTAGCGGTCTGAAGGCAACACATGATCTACAAAAGGAACAGACTGAATTCTCAAGGAAGTTATACATAGCAACACTAGCAAAGAGTAAGGCATCTCCAAACGATCAGTCAATAAAGGTTGAGCTAGCCGACGTAAATAAGGAGTACAAAAGAGATTTTGGTTCTTCTGAGAGAACAGAGGAAAAGCTTGGTCAGTTTAGAAGCTACCAGAAGGATCTAAAGAATAATAGTGAGGTCTTTGGAGGCGGAGGTAAAGGTAAAAAATCAAAAGCTAAAGGGGATGAACCTGAAGAAAAGGAAGCATAGCCAGAGGGTAACTAATAAACATCATTATGGAAGAAATAACACCAGATATAATTGAAAAACACTACAAAGCCCTACCGAAGGATCTTCGAGAGGCAATTCAAGATAAGCACATAGAAGAGTCTATCTTTACAATTGGAAAGAAAAGAGGTCTTCATATAGATAACCTTGGGATACTTCTTATGGAAGTTCACAACTTTATACTTGGGATAACAAACCCAAGAGACTTTAAACATCAATTAACTAAAAGTTTGAGTATTGACTCTTCTGCAGCAGACGACCTAATAGACGATCTTAACAGAGAAATATTTCTACCTGTTAGAGACTCTCTCCAGTTGATACATGGAGATGGTGGGTCTGGAGAGAGAGACGCGGCAAAGAGCTTCGTTACCCAAAACCTTAACCAAACAAAGCAAACAGAAGAAAAGAAGACAGACCACTCAATCAATAGGGCTGAAGGCGTTGATCCTTATAGAGAGCCAATAGATTAAATATAAAAACACCAAGCTTCCCGTTTGGTGTTTTTTAGAAACTTTAATTTGCAAGATTCTAACAAAGATAAAGGTTTTCCAGACAAACAAGCTTTGTTTGATTGGTTTTCGTAGCATACACGCTATAATAGAAATATGAGATTTAAAGTCCCTCAGTTTATTGATATCGAAGATAAAATCTTCGGGCCCTTAACCTTTAAGCAGTTTATGTATGTTGCTGGTGGGGCTGGCTTGATTTATATTTCCTATGTATTTTTTCCTACATACTTAGCTATTCCATTTATAATCATTTTTGGAGGTTTGGGGTTCTCACTGGCTTTTGTAGAAATAAACAAAAAACCTTTTATCTATGTTATGGAAGCCTACATAAGATATACTTTGGATTCAAAAATATATCTCTGGAGGAAAGTTATGAAAAAAGGAGATGCAGCAGAAAAAGAGGAAGTAAAAAGTAAAGATAAGGCTTCTGTGTCTCACAAACTAACCGACAATAAACTTCAGGAGCTGTCTTGGGGTCTTAATATAATAGAAGAAGCCGAAAAATAACCATGAAATCTAAACCAACACAAGACTTCGTCCCAATCCAAGAAATAAGAAATGGTATCATTATATTAAAAGATGGTTCTTTGCGTGCGATCCTTATGACTTCTGCAGTGAACCTGGCACTTAAATCAAACGATGAACAACAAGGAACAATATACATGTTCCAAAACTTTTTAAACTCTCTAGACTTTTCTGTTCAGATACTTGTACAGTCAAGAAAGCTTGATATCAAACCGTATCTAAACTCCCTTCGAGACAGGGGAGAAGTTGTGGAAGAGCCCCTTCTGCAGTTACAGATACGAGAGTATGTAAACTTCATAAAAAACTTTACCGACCAAATAAATGTTATGAAGAAGCATTTTTTTGTTGTTGTTTCCTTTATTCCGAGCGGTGCCACATCAAAATCTAGTCCTTTTTCTGGTCTTTTTGGTGGAAATAAAAACAAAAAAATAGAGAAGGAAGCTTTTTCTGAGCATTTCTCACAACTAGAGCAGAGAATAGCCCTTGTTAAATCTGGTCTTTCCCGGGTTGGAGTTAGAAGCTCTCTACTTGGAAACGAGGAAGCGATAGAACTTTTTTATAATATATTCAATATGGGTGACGGGTCTAGCTCAATTAACGCTGATACATAATATGGGATTTTTCGACAAACTAACAAACAAAAAGTCTGACACTGGAGCAAAAGCTATGCCGGTTCTTCCTGAGGAGATCTACCGAACAGCAACACTGGAACTACAGGATGTTATTGCACCTGCAGCGCTGAAGATTCAACCTAAACTTCTACACCTTGGAGATAAGGTAGCAAGAACATATTTCGTAGTATCATATCCGCGATATCTAACTGATAATTGGTTTACACCCATTATAAACCTAGATAAAATATTTGATATTTCTGTTCATATTCACCCAATAGACACTTCTTCTATTTTGAAAAAATTTGAAAAAAAGGTGGCTGAAGTGCAAAGTCAAATTGAGTCAAGATCAGAAAAAGGGGTTGTTCGTGATCCTATCTTAGATACAGCATATAGAGACTTGGAAGATCTGCGTGACAGTCTACAGCAAGCTCAGGAGAAGATGTTTGAAGTTGGTTTGTATGTGACTATCTACGGTGACACAGAGAAGGAGCTCGCTGAAATTGAAACAAAAATGAAATCCATCCTAGAGTCTAAGCTTGTGTATCTTAAGCCTGCGCTATTTCAGCAAAAAGAAGGATTCCTAAGCTCGATACCAGTGGGGGATGATCAGCTGGCAATTCACCAGAAAATGAACTCTGCTCCACTGTCTAGTATTTTCCCTTTTGTGTCTTTTGATCTTACAAAAGAAGATGGAATTCTTTATGGAATAAACAGACAGAACTCTAGTTTGGTTATTTTTGATAGGTTCTCTATGCCAAACTACAACTCTATTACTTTTGCTACTTCTGGTGCGGGTAAGTCTTTTGCAACAAAACTAGAAATTCTAAGATCTCTAATGTTTGACACAAGTGTTATTGTTATTGACCCAGAAAAAGAATACGAAGCTCTTGCAGAAGCGGTAGGGGGTAGATTCTTTAATATCTCGTTATCTTCTGAACACCACATCAATCCGTTTGATCTACCTAAACCAGCAGAAGACGAAACACTCTCTGATGTTCTTAGAACTACAACAATCAACCTTGTTGGTCTTTTCCGAATAATGCTTGGAGGATTAACTCCTGAAGAAGACGCAATAGTGGACGGGGCTATCACCCAAACATATGCACTGAAAGACATTACAGATGAAACAGACTTCTCTGAGAAAGAGCCTCCTCTGTTGTCTGATTTTGAAATGGTTCTTCAAGGTATGGACGGGACAGAATCAGTACTCCAAAGGCTTTCGAAGTTTACAACTGGTTCTTGGTCTACTTTTATGAACAGACCTACAAATGTAGATATCAATAAAAAGTTCATTGTTTTCTCTGTTAGAGATATGGAGGATGATCTAAAGCCTGTTGCTATGTACCTGGTTACACAGTTTATTTGGTCAGCTATTAGAAAAGAAATTAAAAAGAGAATTCTTGTTGTGGATGAGGCCTGGTGGATGATGAAATCAGAAGACACAGCTAGCTTCCTATACGCCATAGCCAAAAGGGGACGAAAATACTATCTAGGACTATCAACAATAACTCAGGACGTTGGAGACTTTATGCGTTCAAAATACGGTGTACCCATTGTAACAAACTCATCAATCCAACTACTCCTAAAGCAGTCACCTAGTACGATTGATGTTCTGCAGAAAACATTTAACCTTACAGATGAGGAAAAGTATCTACTTCTTGAGGCAAATGTTGGAGAGGGGATATTCTTTGCTGGACTGAAACACGTAGCAATCAAAATAATCGCTTCATATACAGAAGAGCAAATCATAACTTCAGACCCAGCACAGATACTTGCAATACAGAGAGCAAAAACAGACAAGCGAGACAGTGACGCCGCCGCAGAAAAGAAAAATAGGGAGAAAATTGACGATGTGGTCCAAGAGCAAGTAAAAATCCAAAAAGAACAAACCCTTAAAGATGCAAAAAAGGTAAAGGAAGAGATATTAGAAGCCCAAAAGGATATTTCTGAACCAGAAGACACAACACCAAATCCAGAAGTGGATAGCCTCAGTGATATGGCAAATATGCTTGATGGTGAAATATCAACACTAGAAGATGAATTAGGGGGATTCTAAAGTTTTAAACATAAGGAATCCATAGTACTATATGTATATATGGATCTACCAACACAGAGTAACTCAGAAGAATTACAAGACTTAGAAAAAGCCTTTCAAGAAGAGACTCTTTCTGTTCCAGTCGCAGAACCAGAGAAGACAATCAATCCCACAGCTCCAGAGAGCGGATTTTCTAATACAAAAAAATCCCTATCGGATACAGATCTGAAAATTGCAAACAAGGTTGCATCCCTAAAAAAAGAAGCCCATGATGAGCTTGCAACACTAAAGAACCTAAAGAACAGCATTGCAAAGAAAATAGCCGACATAAAAGAACTTGAAGAGACCAGAGAGAAAATCAAAAAAGAGCTTGAAAAAATATCAAACCTAGAGTCTGAGGTTGATTCAATTAAAAAAGAAGCCAACGATGAACTTGCTTAAACAAATAAAAATATCGAGGTACCTTCTATTTGTTGGGAGTATATTTATGATGTTTTTATTGGGAGCGAACTCTCTACTCGCTCAAACTGAGAGTTTTTCTTTTGATGTATATCCAAAGAACCCTGACCCTTACAGTATGGTTAGTGTATCTATTTCAAGTTTTTCTGTTGACCTTGACCGAGCTCAGATAACTTGGGATCTGAATGGCGACCTTGTTCTTTCTGGGGTTGGAGAAAAAAAGTTTAGTGTTCAAGTTGGAGACGTTGGAGAGGTGAGCATTCTAAAAGTTGAAGCAACGTTTAGAAATGGAAACAAACTAAACAAAACACTTGCACTACAGCCTTCCTACTTAGACCTTCTTTGGGAGGCAACAGACTCTTACACACCACCTTTCTATAAAGGAAAGGCCTTACCATCACCTGAGGCCACAATAAAAGTTGTAGCAACACCAGAAATAAAAAGCTTTGGAGGAACAACCTACAAACCAAGCTCTCTTATTTATGAATGGAAAAAAGGAATAGAAACACAACAAGGTGTTTCTGGTTTTAATAAACAGTACTTTTCATTTAAACATAACTTCTTTGATAAAGAGCAAGGTGTAAGAGTTTCAGTCTCAAGCCCAGACAAAAGAAGCACCGCTGAGAACTCTGTAACAATACCTTTTGGTAAGCCTTTTATTGCTGTGTACACAGAGGATATACAAGAGGGTGTAGATTTCTCAAGAGAGGTATCCAGACAACAAACAATCCTAACAGGAAAAACAAACTTAGTTGTTGTTCCTTACTTTTTTTCTGTAGACACCGCTATAGATGGTGATCTAGAGTATGTCTGGAAGATAAATGGTAAGGAAACTCAAAATACCAGTCAAAAAAATAAACTCTCTATTGTAAAGAGTGGTCAAGAGGGTGGGCTAGCAGGACTAGAGGTTGTGATTGAAAGTATTACAAAACTCTTTCAAGAAAGTCGAAATTCCTTCAGTTTAGATTTGCGATAATATGAAAAACTTTTTAAAAACTTTCCTGTTTATCTTTTCAATATTTATTATTTGGAGTGGTGTAGCTACTGCCCAGGCAAATGAAAACCTGTCTGTACAAGCTTCTTTCTCAGGTAACAACTTACCTGTACAGGTCTCTGGATCAAACTTAGTTCCTTTAGCAGAGGGTACTGGTGGAGTTCCTGGAACATGGACGGTGGCTATTTTTGAGAATCAGTCCACTGGAAACCTAGCAGCACCCACAATAACAGGTAATCTGTCTATTTCTCCTGGACAACTGTCTCCCGTAACACTTGCGACAGCATCAATAACACCAAACACAGCAGTATCTCAGTATTTTATCGATGTGCTGTGGTTTTCTTCTGACGGAAACCTTTATAGCGAAACAGGATCCACAACCATACCCAACCCAAACTATATACCGCCTTCAAACGATCCAGATCCACTAGGAACACCTTCTATATCTATAGCCCCACCTCAAATTATTAACAACCAAAACGGAGAAACAACCTCTGTAAACTACACAATTACCGGTGAGAATATCCAACCAGAAGGCAATCAACCACTACTTATTAATATCTATGAGTCTCCAATTTTTTCCAGTGTTAGCCCTTTGTTTGAAGCAATACACCAAGCAAATATATCGAACGGCTCTTTCACAACGACACCCCCAGCGTGGGTACCACTCAATGGGGTCAGTCTTCCAACTGGAAACAACTTTGTATTAAAAGCTTTCTTGGGCGACGAGTCTTCATCAACAACAGCAGAGGTTGCCTTTATAACAAATGAAGTATCAGAAGTGGCTGAAGTAATAACAAGCACAACAGGTGGTGAATGTAACGACAGTGCCAGTGGTGAATACTGCCTCTTAGAGCCAATAGGAATACCAGGAAACAACCTATCCAAAGTGGATGTTTCTACTGGCTTTGGAGGGTACCTAAATACAATATTTCAAATAGGTGTTGCAATGGCAGGAATATTTGGAACGCTAATGATTGTCATCGGTGGTTTCACCTACATGACAACAGACTCATTTTCTAAAAAAAATGATGGTAAGACTCAGATAACAAATGCGGTTCTAGGTGTTCTACTTGCCCTACTTTCATGGCTTCTTCTATACACAATAAATCCAGGGTTAACTAGTTTTGATCTAGGTGTAAATACAGTAGGCACGGGAGTAGAGGATACTCTTGAACCTATACAAGTTGTAAATGGTAATTATTGTGAAGCAATTCATCAAGCAGCAACAAATGCTATTGGAGAATTCCAAACATGTAATGCCCCCAATACAGATGGTGGTAACTTAGCTTGTGCGTATTCAGTTGACACAATGGTTGAAGCAGCAATTGGCCATGACATAAACAATGATGGAACAATCCAATTAAACACATGGAATATGGCTGCGGAACTAGACACTAGCCAAGATTTTTATCGACCAGTAGCAGTTGGTAACCCTCCAATATCTGAAAGTCACTCGATAGTTCAAGAGATTATCCAAAAGGCTAAACCTGGAGACATATTAATATCTACAACAACAGGAAATATGACTGGTCACGCTTCTGTTTGTGATACAAATGGGTGCTCACAAATCATATCTAACAGTAGTGGCGCAGCAGAGGTCCAAAGAAATTTTTCATTAACCACAGCAACCCAAGGGTCAGGTCAAGGAGTTTGGGTTTCAAATTATCCTGGTATAAAATTGCACCTATTTAGACACACAAGCTGTCAATAAGCATTTAGTTTTATTATTAAACTGCTATAATAAAAATAATGGTAAAAAAACTTCTAAAATTATTTCTTGTTCTACTTCTAGCAATGGCTGTATTTGGTGTCTATTTATTCCTTACACAAGATAAAGGAGCTTCTGACGGTGAAGACAATAGGTTTTCATTTTTTCCTTTTGGTCAATTATCAAATGATTCAAACCAAGGAAGCCCGGACAAAGAAACACCTGAAGTACCTGACACTGACAATCAACCTGAAACACCTGTTAGAGAACCAAGATTGGTTGCACTATCAAATGTAGCTGTTGCAGGATCTGCTTTGATTAAAAAAGATAGAAAGATTCCAAATGATCAGAGGGTTAATTTTGAATTTGTTGATTTTAGTGAATTTCCACTTATGAAAGAAGGTTTTGAAGGGGAAGAGGTTACAAAACTTGAAAACATCTTACTTCTTCTAAACACAGGGAACATTGGGACTTCTATTAAAACAGTTTTTGATATTGATACTTCTGGTATCTTGGCATACTTCCAGGAAGAAAGAGGACTTACACCAGATGGGTTAGCTGGAGCAGGGACGTTCAACCTTCTAAACACAGAGCAAGAAAAACTTCTAGATTCCCAAACAGAGTCTGCTCTTGCTGTTAGATATATACAAAAAAAGGATGGCTCTGTTATTGATATATTCACAGACTCAAAAGAAACAAGTGTCATGTCTAACACAATCATCCCCAGGATCCATGAAGCCTTCTTTAACATTGACGCCAGCAAACTTATTTTAAGATATCTAAAAAGCGACAATGAAACAATTGAAACTTTTGGCGGTGTAATTTCTGATGGTTCTATATCTGGTTTATTTTTCCCAAAAGACATTCCTTTTGTAACTGTTTCACCAGACAAAACAAAGATTTTCTACCTCACACAAACAGGGGATTATACAAATGGAACAATTAGTAATTTTGAAAATGAAAATAAAACACCTATTTTTGAACATGCCTTCTCAGAATGGATACCTCAGTGGGGGACAGACTCGATTGTATCTCTAACAACAAAAGCTTCTTATCAGACTCCTGGAGTAACATTCAGCTTAGGTACAGGAGGTGGAGAGATAACAAAGGAATTTCCCAATGAAAATGGTATCACTACTCTTATATCACCAAACGGCTCAAAGATACTGTACTCAATACCTGAGTCCGGATCACACAAGCTATTTATATTTAACAGGCAAGACAACTCTCACACAGACCTTGGCGTTAGGACTTTGTCAGAAAAGTGCTCTTGGGAGAGCAACTCTATTACTTTGTGGTGTGGGGTGCCAGAGGGGTCACTGCAGGCAAATCTACCAGATGCCTGGTATCAAGGTACTACGTTGTTTACAGACTCTCTATGGCTTCTAGACACGGATATAAACGCTCACCAGCTTGTCATAAACCCAAGAGAGGAGAGTGGACTATTACTGGATATAACACAGATACAAAAATCAGAAACTAGTGAGTATCTAACTTTTGTAGACCGAAAAACGGGAATACTTTACGGGTTGGACATTTAAGACTATAACTATTTAAACAATCAAAAAAGCGTGGTTAACCACGCTTTTTTGATTGGTCTTAAATATCTTACTTTTTGTCTTCTGAGTAGTAAATAACAACCTTCCTATCAAAACCTTCTCCTTTCGATTCCGTTCTTATATTCTTCTCACGAGATAAGTAATCATGAACGAGTCGTCGGTCAAAAGACGTCATTGGAGGAGCTTCGATACTACTTTTAAAGTATCGAACTCTCTCAGCTAACATGTAAACCTTAGAGTAAAGATCTTCGACTTTCTTTTTTTGATAACCGTTTATATCTAATATAAAATTCAACGGCTCTATATCTGTGTTCCTTATTTTGTTATCTACAAGCTTCTTCAGTATGTGATTTAATGAGAAAAGTGTCTCTCCATCTTTTCCAATGAGGTGCCTTGAGTCTGAAGAGGTTAGGGAGCACCACAAATCTGTATTGTTCTGATCAAAAGAGATAGAAATGTCTTCTACATTAAAAGGAATCTTAGTCACAAGTTCTTTTATTGTATTTTCTAACTCTTTTTCGAAACTCATAATTTTACAAACTAAGCTCTTTTAATCTAAACTCAATATCTTCTTCTATTGCCTTTAATCGACCTTTTATAATAAGTTCTTGCCCAATAGTAAATACTGTATTTGTTATCCAATACAGAACAAGCGCTGCAGGGAACATAAAGCCAAAGAATATAACCATTCCCGGCATTATGAACTTAACAAAAATACCCATCTGTTTCTGCATCATGTCCATTGGACCAACTGGACCATCTGTTGGGTCTTCATTTTCCTTTTTCTTGTCCTTTTTAAACGCAGGAGATAACCAGACCTGTATATATTGGAAAAACCCAGCAACAAAAGCTAGAACCACACTGGGTGTATTTACATCTGTAAGACCTAGAAAGGAAACAGAGAAAGATTCCGGACTAGAAACAAATGGATATAGAAGAGATGCGTCAACTGCAAAACCTTCTCTTAGTAATGAATACAGAGCTAGAACAACAACAATCTGTACAATTGTTGGTATACAACCAGAGAAAGGGTTAACTTTCATTTTTTGGTATATTTCTAGTTGTTTTTGAGATTGGAGCTTCTTATCGTCAGGATGATCTTTCTTTATCTTATCAATCAACGGTTGAATTTTCTTGTTTTTAACCTGAGAAACAAGTGCTTTGTAAGAAAAAGGTGAAAGTATAAATTTAATTAAAAGAGTTAAAACAATGACAGCAACACCTAAATTGTTTCCTGGTATAAAGGCAATTAATATAACAAGAAGATTAAATAATGGTTTATATAGTATTGCATTATAAAGTGATTTCATAATGACCAGTTTATCAGAATAGGGGTCTTAATACTAGGGAAGGGGGTCGTAGTGGTGTTTCTTACAAAAACCACACTTAGAGATACGTTTCAAACCTAAGAAAAACCCTTTTATAGGGCCATATTTTTCAAAGGCTTCTTTCGTATAATCCGAACATGTTGGAGTAAAACAGCAATCAGAAGCTATACCCAGTGAAACTAAAAGCTCTCTAAGTATTTTTTGGTATATTTTTATTAGAAATAGCCCTATTTTTTTCATTTTATCTTTGTTAGAAGTTTTGTTAGCTCGCTTGAAATGTCTTCTTTTTTTATTTTCTTCTGAAGAAACACTAGTATAGAGAAGCCTTGTAGTTTTTCTTTGTTTGTTTCTGCAAAACGATAAATCTCCTTCCTTATACTGTTTCTTTCTACTGCATTATCTGAGACCTTTTTTGATACGACAGGGGCAAGCTTTAAAAAACCTTTGTTCTTTACGTACTTTATACGAAAAAAAGGGGAGGATATGGTGTTCCCCCCTTTTTTTATAGTTTCTATTTCACCTCTATTCAATCTCTCTTTTTTGGGAAGCATATACCCAGTATAACAATTATCTGTCAGATGTAGATAGGGAAGTCCTTCCTTTTCTACGTCTAGCAAGAAGAATACCTTTTCCAGAGGTTGTAGAGCTTCGAGACAAGAAACCATGAGTTTTTGCTCTTTTTCTATTTTTTGGTTTGTATGTAAACGACATGGAGATGAGTATACATTAGCAACAGAAACAAATCAAGCGGTTTTATGGTCTTTGTTTTGGTTGTTTTTAATTCAATACACACGATTACAACCCTGTCTATCATTTAATGTTATGGTTTTTTCCACAGCTCAGGTATACTTATTAACAGGTTTTTAACAAAAAACTTGTTTTCCATTAACACTAGAAAGGTGGGTATAATGTCATTATGCAAACAGAAACCGTCAACAACAAAGAGCTTTGGGGTAAGTGTTTAGAAGAGTTGGAAGACCAGCTCTCTACAGCAAATTTCTCAACTTGGTTTAAGAATACTCATATCTACAAGAGAGATAGGGGTATAGCAACTGTTGGGGTTCCAAATGAGTTCGTTAAAGAGTGGTTAGGAAACAAGTACACCAAAACAATACTGAAAACAGTCTTGATGTTTGATCCAAGTGTTCGAAATATTGAATTTACAATATCAAAAACAGAACCAAAAGAAGATAAAAAGAGATCAGGTCTACTGTCTCCATATGGAGGGTCTCTACCTCTACAAAATCTATATATAAACAAAGACGATAACTTAAATCCTCGATATACGTTTGAAACATTTATTGTTGGTTCTTTTAATGAGCTTGCTTACGCTGCAGCTCAAGCAATTATCAAAAATCCAGGTAACTCTTACAATCCATTTTTTATCTATGGTCAAACAGGGCTTGGCAAAACACACCTTATTCAAGCTGTCGGAAATGCTATAAAGAAGAAACACCCAACAAAGAAGGTTTTCTACGCTACTCTAGAAAAGTTTTCTCTAGACTATATAACTTCTCTACAGAAAAACAGACCGAACGAGTTTAAACAAAAATACAGACAGTATGACGTTATTATTATGGATGATATCCAATTCCTGTCTGGAAAAGAAAAAACACAAGAAGAGCTTTTCCATCTTTTTAACACTTTATATGAACAGAACAAACAGATTGTTTTTTCATCAGATAAACACCCTAACTACATACCAGGACTAGAAGATAGATTGAAATCTAGGTTTGGTTCTGGAATGATTGTTGATGTATCAACACCTGAATATGAATCCAGACTAGCTATTGTAAAAACAAAAGTACAAGAAGCTGATGTAGATCTAGCTGACGATATTATTGACTACATAGCCTCTTCCATGGAGGGAAGTATCAGAGAATTGGAGGGTAGCCTTAATACAATTCTTTGTCAGGCTCAGTTAAAGACAAAACCTTTATCTGTTTCTGAAGTAAAAAGTTTAATAAAAAATAACATTAAACCTAAGAAGAATGTATCTATATCTGACATAGTTAAGATAGTTACAGATTTCTACAATATAAATGAGCAGTCTGTCTATGAAAAAACACGTAGAAAGGAAATTGTTCGAGCCCGCCAAATAATTATGTACCTATTAAGGGAAGATTTTAGTATTTCTTACCCAATGATAGGCCAGAAGCTGGGAGGGAAGGACCACACAACTGTTATACATTCGTGCTTAAAAATAAAAACAGAACTAGGAAAACAGCCCGCGCTTGTTCAAGATTTGGAAAGATTACGAGTCATGTATAAATAAAATATTGTGGAAAAACCTGTGGAAAGGTCTGAAAAACACTGTTTAAAAAGAAATAATTAAATAGGGATAAATAGACTCTTATCCACAGGAAATAAAAAATGGTTGTTTTTACCCACACGAACAAACACTTTATGAAGACTTTTAAACATCAAACAAATGAATATGGGCTTTTAAAACAAGGATTAAATATAGTTATACACTTATTAACAGCCCTAATAATAGTAATATATTAAATATAATAAAAACTGTGAATTGAGGATATGAAATTAATTACATCAATAAAAAATATAAAGAGAGCTGTTATTCAAGCAGATAAGATAACTAGTAAGAACTCTAGTCATCCTGTTTTAGGATCTATATTACTTAGAACAGTAAAAGACGGTTTAAACATAAGATCAACAAACTTAAGTCTGGGGGTTGATATAACAATACCTGCCACTGTAGAAAAAGAAGGGGAGGTTGCTGTACCAGGATCTCTTCTTGTTGGGATATTTTCATCTCTATCTGAGAAGGATGAGATAACTTTTGATCTGATAGGTGACACACTTTCTGTGTCTGCACAGGGTGTAAATCTTGTTGTTAACACTATCGAGACAGATGAGTTTCCATCTATTCCAAAGGTTGAAGGTTTGTCTTTTTCTTTATCTGTAAAAAAGTTTCTAAATGGTTTAAAGTCTGTTTATTATTCAGCTTCTGTTTCAGATATTAAACCAGAGATCTCAAGTGTTTTTATATATCCAGAAAATAACGATTCAATATTCTTTGTTTCGACTGATACATTTAGATTGGCTGAGAAAAAAATAAACGTAGACAGTATTCCAGACTTTGACGGTATGCTTATTCCATATAAAAACATAGCTGATATTTTAAGAGTGCTGGGAGACCATGAAGAAGAAGATATGGAGGTCATTTTCAATAAAAATCAAATCTCTTTTAAAACAAAAAGAGTTTACCTAACTTCAAGACTTATTGATGGGGTTTTTCCAGACTATCGTCAGATACTTCCAAAAGAGAATCAAACCAACATAATCGTTCTTAAGGAGGATCTTATAAATGCTCTAAGGCTTGCAAATATCTTCTCAGACAAGTTTAATCAGGTAACTATGGTCGTGGACCCAAAGGCTGGAATTTTTGAGATCTCATCGAAGAATGCAGGCGTTGGAGAAAACAACTCAACACTTGAAGCAACACTATCTGGTGACCCAATAACTTTAAATATTAACTATAAATATCTACTGGATTGCTTCCAGTCTATTTTTGAAGAAAGTGTTACTTTAGAGTTTACAGAAGCCAAGAGGCCAATGATTGTTAGAGCTGTTTCAGATAAAACATTTCTTTATCTTATAATGCCTATAAATAGGTAATATGAATAACCTTGGAGCATTTCTATCTGTTTTTGAATCTTATCTAAAAACAGAAAAAGGCTCAAAAAAAGCTATACAAGACATCTTTAAAGAGATTCTTGGTGTCACTATAGATTCATCAAAAATAAACATGGAAGAGTTTAGTATGTATTTAGACGTTCATCCCGTTTTGAAAAATGAAGTAATGTTGAATAAAGAAAGACTAACTAAAGCTTTTAAGGATAAGTTAAATAAGGATTTTGATTTAATTAATTAAGAGGTTGTTTTAAAACATTAACTTTTATAGAGGTTTCACTTTTGTTATAGAACTCGTCAACAACAACAGACTTTAGTTGATGTTCTCCCTCCATGACAACATTCTCATCTAAAGAGATAACAAGCCTATCAGAGCCAGGCCTTGTTGTTCCTAGATATATATTATCTATAAAATAATCAACCTTTAGAAGGTCTGCATTTATTGAACTTTCGTAATTTGTTCTAAGTAGTATGTTCTGGTTGTAGTACAGAAGTTCCTCATCTTCTGGATTTCTAAAAGAAATCTCTGGTTTTGATTTTTCTGTATGTATATCATCTATTTTTGTTGGTATGTCATCTTCTTCATATACAGGATATTCATTTTTATGGTTTTCCCACCACTCTAAAACACTAAACTCCCAATTATCGTACTGATCATCTCTCCTTGGGTATTCCGGTGAAGGGGCTAGTGGTTCTTTTTTATCAACCCAGTGAAGTATAGAGTGTATTTCTGTTACTATAATTTCACCCAATGTTTCTTTTGGTGTAAACTCTGTCGCTAAACCTCCAGAAATATTATCAATAAGAACAGAATTACCACCTTCCCATTGACCTCTTATCACAGGCTTCACTTCTTTTGGTAGGTCATTGATTAGTGGTGTGAAGGAGTTACCATCTGTTTTTGTTAAAGCGTAATTCATATATTCACCCCAAAGACCTCCAGATATTCCAGAACCTCTACTCATGGGTGTGTTGTCGTTGTTTCCTGACCAAACACCAGTAACAATATCTGGAGAGTACCCCATCATCCAAGCATCAACTTTGTTGTCTGTGGTTCCTGTTTTTCCTGCCACATCTGGATAGTTTGGAAAATACATAAAACTCCTTGACCCCCAAAGAGGGGTTCTTGCTTCGTTGTCAGACAATATACTATTAATTTTTATTGCAACATCTTTTTCTAGAACTTGTGAACCTGATTTTCTGTAGGTCTCTAAAACAGACCCATCCTGCCTAGTAATTTCTAGGATTCCAGTGGTTTTGTGCTTCACTCCTTCTGTAGCAAAAACACCATATGAAGAAACCATCTCTAGTAGTTGAACCTCGCCTCCACCAAGAACAAGAGTTAAACCGTACCTTAAAGGGTCTGTAAGAGAAGTGATACCCATACTCAACGCTGTTTTAATAGTATCCTGTATACCAACAAGATAGAGAAGTTTTACTGCTGGTATATTTCTGGATTGAGCTAACGCATCACGAAGTTTCATTGGTCCCTTGAATCTATCATCAAAGTTTCTTGGGTTGTAGCATTTTGATTCACCAACCTCTTCTTCTGAACCATCTGGTAGACACTTTGGATTAAACTCAGTTAACGTATCAAAAAGAACAGAATCTGGCTCGTAACCCTCCTTCATTGCTGTTGCGTAAACAAAAGGTTTGAAAGACGACCCTGGCTGCCTATATGCTGTGGCTATATTAAAGTTTCCATCTATCTCTTCACTGAAATAATCCTTAGATCCAACCATCGATAGAACCTGCCCTGTATTTGGGTCTATAGAAACAAGAGCTGCGTTACTTGCTCCATACAATTCGTTATTTAACTCTGCATGTCTTGCAACAATCTCCTCAGCTTTTTCTTGCAGGTCGTAATCAAGTGTTGTTCTTACAATTAAACCACCTCGAAGAACAGCTCCTTCTCCATATTGATCTTCTAAATACTCTCTAACCCAGAAAACAAAGTGAGGGGCTCTAATTCCAACCTCTGCTCTAGGTAGGAATTCTACTATTTGATTCTTTGAGTCTAGAGCCTCTTCTTCTGAAATAAAACCAAGCTCTGACATTTTTGTTATAACTAAATTTTTTCTATTATCTAATTTGTCTTTATTATTACCGTAAGGAGAAAAGTATGTCGGAGCGTTTGGTATTGCCGCAAGATATGCTGATTGGGCTAGATCTAAATCAAGAGCGTCAACACCAAAGAAGGACATGGATGCCTCCTGTATACCATAAACACTTCCACCATAAGGAGCTTCGTTTAAATAAATCTCAAGTATTTGTTCTTTTGAAAACTCTCTTTCAACTTTTACTGCCAAAATCCACTCTTTTATTTTTCTTGAAACTCTTTTATCTTGAGTTAACAGAGTATTTTTTACAATTTGCTGGGTAAGTGTTGATCCTCCTTGGGAAAACTCACCAGACCTTAAGTTCGCAAAAATAGCACGAAGCAGCGCTTTCGGTCGAACTCCTTTATGGTTGTAAAACTCTGAATCTTCAATTGCAACTGTTGCGTTCTTTGCGTAGAGAGCAACATCCTCAAAAGGAACAACGTTTCTTTTCACATCTTCATGAATATCGTATAGAAGTATTTCTCCAGTTCTATCAAATATTTTTGTTGAGCTTGCAACAATACGGTCATTGAAAGCGCTAAAATCAGGTGTTTTCAATGTTGCTATCCAAATAAAAACAAAACCAGCAATAAATATAGAAAAACTTAAACCCAGAACAACTATATTATAGCTATGTCTTTTAGCATGGGCTCCTGCATTCTTTATGTGGCTAGCCACCTTTTTTGCATGGTGAATAACTTTTTTATGAGCTGTTTTTTTGTGTTTTTTAGGTTTCATATATAAAACAAATATAGCACGAAAAAGAAGGTTGTAATATGGGTAATTTACACAAAAATAGACCTTAAGATAAGGTTTTTTTCTTTTACTCTCTTCTGGTACAATAGCCTCATGACAGAAGAACAAAAACTAAAAGAACTAGATAGCCTCTTTTCTCGAGGAGTTGCTGAGTTTATTGATCCAAACGGGGGTTTTCGTAAAAAACTTGAGGAGAAAATTAAAGGAAATTATAAGAAGGACATAATTATTAAATTTGGTGTTGATCCAACACAGCCAGATATTCATCTTGGTCACGCGGTAGTTCTTCGCAAGCTTCGTAAACTTCAAGAACTCGGGTGTAAGGTGATTTTTCTTGTTGGGGATTACACCACTCAAATAGGAGATCCCACAGGTAAGAGCAAGGTTCGTCCAGAGCTTGAACAAAAAGAAATAGAAGCAAATATGAAAACATATCTCGACCAAGTGGTAAACATCCTCTTATCTGACCCACGAGTTTTTTCTTGGATTAGAAATTCTGATTGGTTTACTTCTGTTACCGATATCCAAACAAAACCAGGTATGAAAGTAAATTGGAGAGACGGTAAAATGTTTGGAGTGTTTGAAGGAAATTCTTTTATAGGAAAAGCTATTCTATTTAATCAAACACGAATGCAGGAGACACACCTTCATAATAAAACAATACATAGTGTCTCACTCTCACATATTCTACGAACACTTCGTAAAATTACACATGGACGACTTATTGAGCGAGACATGTTTCAAGACCGTATCAATTCAAATGAGGAGCTTTATATGCACGAAATGATGTATCCAGTGCTTCAAGGTCTGGACTCTCATATTCTGGCAAAGATTTACGGATCATGTGATTTAGAGGTTGGAGGGTCTGACCAACACTTCAATATGCTTATGGGGCGCCATGTTATGAGGGTTCATGATCAAGAGGAGCAAGCAGTACTTTCATTTGGTCTTCTTGAGGGGCTTGATGGAAAAGAAAAAATGAGTAAGTCGCTTGATAATTATATTGGAATATCAGATGAGCCATATAATATGTATGGAAAAACCATGTCTATACCAGACAGTTTAATAACTAAATATTTTAAACTGTGTACATTTACTCCAGAAGAAGAGATTAGTAAAATTTCAAAAGAACTAGAAACTAACGGTGACCCACGAGATATAAAAATGAACCTTGCAAGGCAAATTGTTGAGATATACCATGGAAAAGAAGAAGCAGAAAAAGCAGAAGAAGGTTGGGTTAAAACATTTTCTCAAGGTGGGGTTCCAGAAGATGTCCAAGATATTTCTGTAGAAGCCGGAGAAAAACTTATAGATATCTTTTCTGAAAACAATCTACTTCCATCAAAAACAGAATTCCGACGGAGGTTTGAGGCTGGAGCAATCAAGAACACAGAAACAGGGGAAGTTGTACCCGAAGAAATATCAGAAAGCATTGTGGTGAAATACGGAAAGAAAGATTTCGTTAAATTGAACTTAAAATAACTTTAGAAAAAACATAGATTAATTAAATTAAAAAACCGCTCGCGCGGTTTTTTAATTTAATTAATCCCAGTCACCGTCTAAAACTCCTTCATTTAAAGCGTCACCACCCTCATCAGGATCCTCAACCCCTCCAAAAAGTTTGGCGTCCAACTCATCATCATCAAGACCGTCAAAGTCTTCTTCTTTTGTTTCATGTGGGATATTAGCAAGCTCATCTAAGCCCGATTCTAAACCTTCCACGCCTGGTATTTTTTCCTTAGAATTCATATTCACAACAAAAAATGTTTATATAATTAATACTCGTTTTTAAACTGAAAAGAATATATCAGCAACAGAAAATCTTTGCAAGAGTTAAATATTTTCCTTGTGGATTTTCAAAGAGGGCAGGTGGGCGAAAGCTGTAATTCCTACTGCTATGGCATCTATTTCATCGTCTATATATTTTCTGTCTTCTAGTTTTAATATCATTTCAACCATTCGAAACACCTCTTGTTTAGTGGCTCTGCCGTTTCCTGTAACCGCAGCTTTGATTTGTAGCGGGGTAAATTCTACTACTGTTATCTTTGCTAGACCTGCCGTGTAAATCATCACTCCTCGAGCCTCAGCGACACCCATGGCGGTCTTTTGATTGTTTTGGAAGAAGAGATTTTCAATCGCAAAAAGGTTTGGTTGATGTTTTTCCATGAGACTGCTCAACCTTTGGCCAATAGACAAAATTCTCTCTGGGATAGATAGATCTTTGTTTGTTTGAAAACACTCAGAAAAAACCACAACCTCTTTTCCAGAGACTTTTTCCATTATTGCGATACCTACACGGTCGTATCCTGGGTCTATTGAGATTATTTTCATATAAACAGTATACGAGAGAAAAAACAAAAAACCACCTTCCGGTGGTTAACTTGCGTTTGTAAATACATCCTGAACGTCCTCATACTCTTCAATTGCGTCTACGAGTCGTCCAAGTTTTTCGAGATCACTATCTTCCAGATCAATCAGTGTCCCTGGCTCCCAGTCTCCAGTTCCGATATTTTTTGTGAAGTTCCATGATACTGAACCCTGAGCCCCGAAAGATGCACCCTGCTTATCTATTAAGTGCTTCATCTCCGCACTTGTTCGGTTGTTGTTGTCGGTAAGGGCAGTGATAATAATTCCAACTCCTGCTGGTCCATATACTTCAAATAATACAGGTGTTACATCTCCTGACTCACTCGCTTTTTTAATTGCACGTTCAATATTATCCTTTGGCATGTTCTCTTTGTGGGCTTTCTCTATTGCCGCTTTGAGGCCTGGTGAGTCAACGTTGCCATTGGCAAGTTTTGCTTCAACTTGAATAAGACGAACAAGCCTCGTAAAAACCTTACTTCTTGCTGAGTCTGTAGCCGCCTTCTTGTGTTTAATTTTACTCCATTTATTGTGTCCCGACATATTCTATTTACTAATATTTGTAATCTTCAAATGTTCATAAGCTTTATCTGTAGCAACACGCCCTTTGGGTGTTTTATCTAGAAGTCCTTGTTGGATCATGTAGGGCTCTATTACATCTTCTATCGTTGACTCATCTTCTCCTGTTGCCGCAGCTATTGTCTTGAGGCCTACCGGTCCACCCTTAAACTTTTCAATAATTGTTCTTAATATAAATCTGTCATTTTCAAACAACCCTAAGTCGTCTACCCCAAGAAGTTCTAAAGCTTCGTTAACTCGAGTGCTGTTGAGTGTGTCTCCTTTTACTTGGGCATAGTCTCGGCATCTTTTAAGAAAGTAGTTTGCAGTTCGAGGTGTCCATCGACTTCTTCGGGCTATTTCTTTGGTTGCATCACTATCAAGCTCGGTCTCTAGTTTTTTTGCGGACTGGTCAATAATTCTTCCAATCTCATCTTCTTTGTAGTATTCAAGTCTGTGAACCCCTCCAGAGAATCTAGAGCGAAGCGGTGCTGAGAGTAGGGACATTTTTGTTGTAGCTGCTACAAGTGTGAACGGTGGCAGGTCTAGTTGTATGGTTCTTGCTGATGGTCCTTTACCTATTATGATATCTAGAACCCCGGACTCCATGGCAGGGTAGAGAACTTCCTCTATGAGTTTATTGAGCCGATGAATTTCGTCTATGAAAAGTATGTCACCGTCTTCTAGGTTTGTCAGAATACTCGCCAAATCTCCAACTTTTTCTATTGCTGGGCCGGACGTTGTTTTAATGTTTCTTCCTGTTTCTTTAGCTATTAGGTGGGCAAGGGTTGTTTTCCCAAGTCCTGGAGGTCCATAGAAAAGAAGATGATCTGCTGGCTGGTTCCGCTGTTTTGCAGCTTCCAGTAGTATATGAAGGTTTTTCTTAATAGTTTCCTGTCCTATATATGTGTCCCAAGAGCTTGGTCTAAGGCTATTATCAAGATGGTTAATTGATTTTTTCTCTTCATTCATTAGTTTATTATAGCATTTTATAGATTTGCTTTGGAAAAGCTTGACAAACAGGTTTAAACATGCTAAGATTGTTTTTAAGAAGTTTTGTTTTGAAAACCTCTTGACAGGAATATATATCTAAGTATGATATATCTCCACTTGTTTTTTAAAAAGAGAACACCAACCTCTAAGTAATCAGCGTTCGCTCGCCCTGCAGCTCTAAAAAGGACGTCCTGGTTTCCGGTTCGCCGGAGTTACTGCGACTATCCTTTGAGGTTCTGCTACCTTTAGAATACAGTTCTAGAGGGATTGTTTGGGGGTTAGTGTTCTTTTTTAATTTAAACTAAAATTAAAAACACCTTATTCTTATTCCTGCTTGCAGGGATAAGAATAAGGTGTTTTTTGTATTCTATATAGTAGGTAATTTTAATATGCCTCAGAAAGATCAACAGATCTTTCTACTTCTTCTAAAGAAGTGATGCCTTTTAATATTTTAATAACACCATCTTCCTGCATTGTGATAAATCCTTGTTTTGCAGCAACGGTCCGTATTTCACGTTCACTAGGATTTGATGGGATTATTTTTTCTATTTCTTCATCTGCCGCAACAGCTTCAAAAACACCAAGCCTTCCTTTATATCCTGTTGGAGACATCTCAGACGGAACAGGTTTGTATAGTACATACTCTTTGTTTTTTATAAGTTCAATATCTATTCCATGTTTTGAAAAGTCCTTCCCTTGTTTGATTCCAAACTCTAAAATATTTAGTATTTTTTTATGTTCATCATCTGTTGGAGCATGACTTTTTTTTGTTTCAGGGTATAGGACCCGTATAAGTCTCTGTGCAATAGCCAGAGATAGAGAAGAGGGGATTGTTTTGGCGTTAACTCCTAGATCAATAAGTCTGGGAATGGCCCCGGCAGCATTATTTGTGTGAAGTGTGGAGAAAACTATATGTCCAGTAAGTGATGATTCAATGGCTATTTTAGCTGTTTCGGAATCTCTAATCTCTCCAACCATGAGTACGTCTGGGTCTTGCCGAAGAGCACTTCGAAGTCCTTCTAGGAATGTGTAGCCTTTCTTTTTGTCTACTTGTGTTTGGGTTATTCCATCTAGATGATATTCAATTGGGTCTTCAATTGTAATAATTTTTTTCTCTGTAGAATAAATCTTCTGTAGAAAAGAATAAAGACTTGTTGTTTTACCGGACCCTGTTGGTCCAGTAAGTATAATTAATCCATTTGGCTTTGATATTTCTTTCTCCACCACAGCCAGAAGGTGTGGATTCATACCCAAACTTTCCATTCCAACATTTATATTTCTTGGATCAAGAAGACGAAGCACAATAGATTCTCCATACGCTCCAGGAATTGCAGACGCACGAATGTTTATTTCCTCCTCACTTATTAAAATACTAAACCGACCGTCTTGGTTTTTGTTTAATGTCGTGATCTTCATCCCAGACAAAAGCTTAATCCTGGAGGATAATAGTTTAAACATTTTTGAAGGAAAAGACGCAAGCCCTTGTAGAACACCATCAATTCTAAATCTAAGTTTTATTTCATCTTCTTCTGGCTCTATGTGTATATCTGAAGCACCAAGACCAATACTCGCCGCTAAAACAGCCTCTAATAGGGACGATACAGTAGATGAACCACCTCCAGATATTATCTCCTCAAGTGTCTCCCTGGCTGTTTTAAGAGTTTTTGTTTTTTTCTGTAAGCTTTCCAGGGATTCATTGTGAATATCAAGGCTTCCTCTATCTGACCTTTTAGATAGGGAAATTTCTGCATACCTAGCGTGAACCTTGTCTATACTTCTTCCAGAAGCCATAAAAAGATTTGGTGAGTAACCTTTCTTCTCAAGGTTTTTAACCAACTCAGAAGTTTCATCAGATATTGGCGACCTTACTGCAAGGTCTACACTTTTACCCTTTATATGAAAAGGTCCAACCGCGGCATTTAGAGCTTCCTTTTCAGGAACAACCTCAAGGGCTGCATTTTCAATAAACACTTGATTTAGATCAATGTATGGAAGGTCGTAACGTGTTTTTGCCAGTATTTGAACCAAATCTTCCTCTTCTTTTAGTCTAAATTCGTGAAGTTTTTGATTTTGTTGATTGTCTTTAAATGTCACCATATGTAGAGATTATAGCCTATTTTAAGTGTTTTTACCTGTTTTTATGGGTAAAACAGGTATTTTCACGACTAGAAAAAGAGTTGTCTTAGGGCTTGACAAGACTTGTCTTATGTGATAAGCTTTATATAAATCAAAAACAATTAAGTACATGAAAAATTCAATTTTACTTTTGCTTGCAATCACTCTAGGAGTGTTTCAAGCAAGTGCACAGGATATTTACACAAATTTCCGTGCAGGAACGATAGACGCTGACACCGAATCGGTGCCCGCTGAAGAAGTAGCCCTGCTACTTGCGGGAGATGATGAGCTTTTAGACAAGCGAATCGGAATGGCCCGATTCAAAAATACAATGGCCTCTGTTTTCAGGTTCTACCCGAAAGTTTTAAAGGCTGTTGGTGAAAAAGAAGCTGCGAAGCTTTCTTATAAGCAATTTTTGGTTTCGGTCAAAGACGGCAAATGGATGACTCTGAAAGACTCGATTAATGTTGCAATGCTAAATGTTGGCACTGACAAAATTGTTTGGTTTACAAGGGTTTCCTACTCAGGAGAAAAGTTCTTCTGTGTTCCAATTCATCTATCTGATGGAAGTGTTGCATGGTGTCCAACAATCTCTGATTGGTGCATTAATCCGGCCTACAGTGACTTAGACAAAATCCTTATTGTATCTTCTCCAGCCTCGGCTGATAAGAAAGATAAAGGTGGAGACGGGTCTGATGGTTCCGATGGCGCAAATGGCGTTGACGGTAAAGACGGATTAGCTGGTGCCGATGGTAAATCAGGGTCAGGATCTCACGATGGGGATGTTAACTCAAACAACACCACCACTACTACTACTACCAATAATTATTCTGGTGGTGGAGGAGGTGGCTTCTCAAACGGAGGTGGCTTCTCAAACGGAGGTGTTGGTTTTTCTGCTCAAGCGTCACTTGGCTGGGGAGGATCCCGTTTCAATAACGGATTTTCCTTCTGGAATAATGGTTGTAGTTATAATCACCAAACCCAACAGTACGGGTACGGTGGTAATTATTATCCAGGTGCGGCAGGTGCGGCAGGTGCGGCAGGTGCGGCAGGTGCTGCAGGTGCTGCGGGAACCAACGGAACCAACGGAACCAACGGTACAGATGGTACTAATGGAACTGACGGAGAAACCGGAGAAGATGGAACCAACGGTACAGATGGTACTAATGGAACTGACGGAGAAACCGGAGAAGATGGAACCAACGGTACAGATGGTACTAATGGAACTGACGGAGAAACCGGAGCAACTGGAGCAACTGGATCAACCGGTGCAACTGGATCAACCGGTGCAACTGGATCAACCGGTGCAACTGGATCAACCGGTGCAACTGGATCAACCGGTGCAACTGGATCAACCGGTTCAACTGGATCAACCGGTGCAACTGGATCAACCGGAGAACCTGGTGGAACTGGCGAAGGCGGTGGTCCTGGCGGTGGCGGTGATGGCGGTGGAGATGATATTGTTGACGATTCTGGTTCCGAGGTCTCTTTCAAAAAGGGGTCAGACGAAAAACCAGAAAAGTTGAACTTCCAGAAGGAGGCTGCTGTAAAAAGCGACCTAATTAAGGATGTAGTTTCAACACCAGAAATATTGTCTTTCCAGCGTGAAGAGACCATTCGCAAGGATGTCACTTCGCAGCCAGATAAGTTGGCATTTCAACGTAGCGAATCTGCTATTGAAAGGACAACTTTGAAACCAGACAAGTTGGCATTTCAACGTAGCGAATCTGCTATTGAAAGGACAACTTTGAAACCAGACAAGTTGGCATTTCAACATCAGCAGGAGACAACTCAAAGAGCTGTAACACAGCGTGCTGCAACTTCAAGAGCCACAACTCAAAGAGCTGTAACACAGCGTGCTGCAACTTCAAGAGCCACAACTCAAAGAGCTGTAACACAGCGTGCTGCAACTT
>JBLHJW010000006.1:0-30870 GCA_047619465.1 Minisyncoccia bacterium | reverse complement strand
TTTGGAATAAAAGATGTTTTAAAATCCTGGTCCATATACCTTGTTAGTATACCGCAGTATATGCAGTATTTATTTTAATAAGTGTGAATAAACTAGTTTCTAAGATTTCTCAGACAAAGACCTACGGCAACAGCGAACTCTGGTCCAGCATCTGCAAGAGCTCCCTTGAGAAATTCAGGTGCCTCTGTCTGACTAAATGGATCAGAAAAAGATATATCAACAGAAAGTTTTTCATTTAGGTATGGAACAAGTCCAATCATTCTAGAACCTCCTCCAGATAGAATTATTTTTTCAAGAGTAACGTTGTATTTTTGTTGATATTGGTAGACAACATTTTTCAGCTCAGAAATAATAAAGTCGATTGATTGTTCTATATTTTTTCTTTGTAGTTCATCTTGAACGTTTAAACCAAATTCTTTTTTAATGGATTCAGCATTATCAAAAGAAAGATTAAATGAGGCAACAAGACCTTGTGTTATGTCTTCACTTCCTCGATTGATAACATGAACATCTCTAATAACTCCCCCATCAACAAAAACGAGCTTTGTTCTAGCGGCTCCAATATCTAAAACAAGAATCGTAGATAGGTCGTGTTCTATGCTAGCTCTAACAGTAGAAAATGCTTCAACCTCAAAAAAGTCTTGCGTTAATCCTGAGTGAGCAACAACATCCTTAAATACTGACACTGTATCCTTCCTAACTGCAACAACTAAAACAACCGTTTCCCTGGAAACTTCTTTTTGTCCAGGTTTGTCGGGTGTAACAAAAGACCTTTTTGGTAAAATCCACCAATCCAAGGTAACTTCATTAATATCTATTGGTATATAACGTCTAGATTCAATAGGAACTATTGATTTTAAGTCTGACTCTTTTACGGAAGCAGGAAAAACAATTGTAAAAACCAAAGTAGATGCAGAAGGTATCGCTACAGCTGTTCTTTTTGTTGTTGTATTTGCTTCTTTCATAAGCTGACCAAGAACTGAAACAATTGATTCAGTAGACAAACTGGCTATTTGACCAACAGAACCTTTTTCTTCTTTGTATAACCCTAAAGAAATAGACCCATAAGTTTCCAGTATTGCCTTCCCTCCAGATTCTTTCATTTGAACAAGTTTTATAGCGGAAGAACCTATATCAATACCTAAAACACTCTTTTCTTTTGAAGAAGTAAATTTACTAAACATTTTCTTAAATTCGTCTAAGGGATTATTCATATATGCGATAATTATATAGCATGAATCCATTTAGAGCTATCATCAATATTATATTACCAAAAAATTGTCTCGTGTGTAGCACAAGTGGATATATAATGTGTCCAGAATGCCTTAGAAAAGTCTCTCCACCATGGGATCAACTCCACCCTTGGATGGTTTCAGTTTTTAGATATAAGAACCCTCATATCAAACAGTCCCTCTGGAAACTAAAATACCAAGGCGCCCATTCGATAGCGGATGACTTGGCTCCATATATGTACGATGAATTAATGGATATGCTTGGTGATACTCTATCAATAGAAAAAGAAAAGTTGGTTCTAATTCCAATACCCATGACTCGTAGAAAACTCCGCGAAAGAGGATTTAATCAAAGCGATGTTTTAGCTCAAGCAGTAAAAAATCAAAACAGAGAATTATTTTCCGTTAACTACAAGTCACTAGAAAAAATAAAAGAAACCGTACCTCAAGCAAAAATAAAAGTTAGGTCTAAGCGTCTAGCAAATATGCGCGGGGTGTTTATAGTTAAAAATCCCGCTAATATTAAAAATAAAACTATAATTCTTGTGGACGACATCACGACCACCGGAGCCACAATTTCTGAGGCCAAAAAGGTTTTGAAAAAAGCTGGAGCAAAACAAGTTTTTGCTGTTACTGTGGGGCACTAGAAAAAGTCTCCAATATCTGCTATTCTGGTCTTTGTCTGGAGACGTGTCAGAGTGGTCTATCGTGCTTCCTTGCTAAGGAAGTGGGGCTTAACCCCCCGGAGGTTCGAATCCTCTCGTCTCCGCCACCACAACTTGTTAGATACATGACCCATGTACCCAATTAAGCTGTAAAAAAGAACGATTAATTTCGTTCTTTTTTTGTTACAAGAATTGTTCAAATTCTGGGCGAATTATTCTCCGCTCAAATCACCCCTTCGAAACTGTTAACGCAAATGTTTAATATATTGCTATAGCAAAAGGAACGCATAATTATCCAGGAATTATTATATTTTTTATCCAATTAAATACCGCAGTAAAACCTCCTGTTGCAAGTAGATATATAATGATACCTACCACCACTAAAATCCAAATAATATCCCCTATGTTCTTTTCCTCTTTTTTATTTTCTTGGTCTTTTTTGAGCGTGTTAATAGAGCCCTGAAGGTTGTCTATTTTTTTATCTATTGATTCAAGGGTAATTGTCATTTTTGTTTGTGCATCTTTCATAGATTTTATAATATCACTAATTAAAACTTGTGCTCTAGTTTGTATTTAATAATATTTGTATCATACACTAATGTATGATATTGTACAAATATGTCTAAAATTACAACCTTTCAAAAGAATGAGAAGTCTATTCTTGAAGCCGCAATAGTTGTATTTAAAAACAATCACGCCGCTTCAGTTGAAGAAATTATTGTTCAAGCTAAGGTCTCAAGAGCGACGTTTTATAAGTTCTTTACTTCCAAGCAAGCGTTGGTGGTTGAGGTTGCTCTGTATTCCATGCATCACATGGACGAACTACTTATTGAATACTTTATCGATCCGAACAATACAGCCGCACAGAAGCTTATGTATATGTTTGAAAAAATAATACCGCTAAGTGATCGGTATACCTTCCTAATTAACTTCCCAGCTGTGGATGTGGATAAAAAGGTGGTCCGTTATGCCAAACAGCAACGCCAAGAACTATCGGGCACAATACGTGAAGCACAAATTGACGGTGTACTGAGAGATGACTTACCAATGACATGGATACTTGAGCTAATTGATATGCTTATCTACGCTGGCTGGAAAACACTTGCCACAGGTGAGGTCTCTCTTAATGAAACAATCAGACTTAGCCAAGCAGCGTTTCAAAAAAGTACCTATGTATAAATTAAACTGTCGCTATTAGATATAATTAAAATTGCTATATGAAAAAAATTAAAAAATATTGGTATTTAGGATTCTTAGGGTTTATAGGACTATATAAGCTACCAACAGTACCATCTTTCTTTCAAGGGGATGGTTCGTGGGTAGGATTGTTGAATCTACTCTGGATTCTTTGGTTCTTTGAATTTTTACCAGAAAAATCTACCAAACAATAATCATGTCATTTGAATCACTTTTACAATTTTTTGAAACATCACCATTGATGTCTTACATATTCTTTACATCAATAGCAATGATATTTATTACGCTTTTGGAGATTACTGTGGACTATTTTACTGACCAAGAACGTGATTGGAAAGATACTATTGTTAATATCGTCACCGGGATATCAAAAGAAATTCTCGCCAAGACCATTATTGGAGCCATCGCTGTTATTGCTCTTTATTCTATTTACGCTTACATTCCATGGTCCATTCCTCATGTATGGTGGACGTGGATACTCGCTGTATTAGCAGCTGATCTTACGTACTATTGGATGCATCGCTTTGAACATGAAATTAGAATTTTATGGGCACATCACAGTGTTCATCATTCATCAGAAGATTTTAATTTAACCGTTGGATATCGTCTTTCATGGTTTGAAGATTTTATTGAATGGATCTTTTTAATTCCTATGATTTTGATCGGGTTTAGCGTTCCACAAACCGTTGCCGGTCTTGTTATTGTTGCGGTCTATCAGCATTGGGTACATACAGAAAAAATTGGTTCATTAGGATGGATTGATCTTGTGTTTAATACGCCATCATCTCATCGAGTACACCACGGAGCGAATCGCCAATATTTAGATAAGAACTACGGAGGTATTCTTATGGTTTGGGATCATCTTTTTGGCACCTACGCCCCAGAAGGTGAGAAAGTTAAATATGGATTAACAAAGAACCTTGATTCACATAATATATTTCTCGTACACATGGCTGAGTACAAAAATATATTTAAAGATGTTATTAAGGCAAAGAAGTGGAAAGATAAACGGATGTTAATATTTGGCCCTCCTGGATGGAAGCCAAAGAGCGATTAATTTTTTGACCAAATTGCCGCCCTATGAGACGTTTGTATGAATGCTCTAAAATAGGCTTATGATGGTTGTAGCTGTGGGTGCTTAACCCGAGTGGCCGCCAAGTAAAATACACTTTTAATCAAGTGTATTTTTGTTTTTCTGTTATTATATATAGGTATATGGTTGTAAAAAATAAAACGACAAAACAATTCTATCGAGACCTCTCTTCTGTTAAAAAACCATTCAAGGAGGTTATTCAAAATAGTAAATTTTTTACAAAGATCCCAGACGACTGGGTTGTGGTTGTTACAGATATCAAGGGTTCGACTAGAGCCTTTTCCAAGGGTAAGTATGAGGAAGTAAATATAGCTGCAGCCAGTAGTGTGATTATTGGAATAAACTTAGCCAAGAAATACAAAACTGAAATACCTTTTATCTACGGAGGTGATGGTGCAACCATACTTATACCACCAGAGATGCTAGATCATCTACTAGAAGATCTAGCTACTCTTCGAGCAAACACTCGAAAACGTTTTGGACTTAATCTTCGAGTTGGAGCTATTACTGTAAGAGAGATTCATGAAAATGGATACAAATTGAAAATTGCAAAATATGCTGTTACCAGGAATTACCAACAAGCCATATTCATAGATAGCGGTCTCTACTTTGCAGAAAGAGTTATTAAAGATAACTTCAGCTACCAAACTCATAAAACAGGAAACAAAAGACCTCTGCGTCTTGAGGGCTTACAGTGCAGATGGAATGTTATCCGACCACCAAAAAACAAGGAAGAGGTTCTCTGTCTAATAGTAGATGCAAATACATCTAAAAATCACCAAAAATTATATTCAGACATACTATCTCAAATAGACTCTATATATGGCACTTTTGAGAATAGACACCCAGTAAAAAAGGAAGATATTTCTCACACTTTAAGTATCCAAGACCTTCGCAGAGAATCCTTGGTAAAGTTTGGAAAGTTCAAGTTTGACCACATAGTCAAGAGGTTTTTGGAGGCTACTATTGAGAGAGTTTTCAAGAATAGTAAGTATCACCACCTACTAGCCTTAGCTACAGATACTCTCAAGGTAGACGGAACATTGAAAACGATTATTGCAGGAAGTATAAACCAAAGAAAAGAGCTGTTGGAATATTTAGAGACAAAGGAATCTCTGGATCTTTTCCAATTTGGATATTACGCTGCTCCTTCAACAACAATGACTTGCTTTGTTGAACCAAAGACAGATAGGTTTGTAAACTTTCTAGATGGAACAGGTGGAGGATACATCCAAGCTGCAAAGATGCTTAAGAAAAAACTCTACGACAAAAACAAGAAAAAATAATATGAACGAAATAAACGAACAAGAAATACAAGAATATATAGACAGTCTGGAGAATCAGAATGATTTTAAATCTGACCTTATATCTACCTCAGCTCACCAACTGAGAACCTCGCTTACAGCAAACAAGTGGGCACTTAGAATGCTTGTGCAAGAAGATTGTGGTGAAATTAGTGATGAGCAAAGAAAGTTGCTGACAAAACTGGCTGAGAATAACCAGCAAATGATTCGCACAGTAACTGAACTTATAGATGTAAACCACACGGAAGAAACCCATCCCAAATATTTGTCGGAGCCTGTGGATCTACATAAGTTATTAAATAGAGTAATAGAAGATTTCCAAGGAGAGGCCACTGAAAAAGATATCGCCATATCTTTTGATGAAACAGGAGAAAACCACATCCTCCTAGGTGACGAGCAGAAGCTAGTCTCTGTATTTCAAGCATTACTAGAAAATGCACTCAAGTATAGTGGTGAGGGTGACTCTGTAATGATACACACTGAAACCAAGGAAGATGAAGTTGTAATATCAATTAAAGACGAAGGGATAGGTATACCAACAAAAGAACAGGAGTATATATTTCAGAAGTTCTACAGAGCTCAAAATGCCCAGAAAAAACAATCTGTCGGATCAGGACTTGGTCTATTTTCATCTAAACATGTAATACAAGCCCACGGAGGTGGGATATGGTTCGACTCATTTGAAGGGTCTGGCACAACCTTTTATGTGTCGCTACCTTTCCCTAGCGTGGAAGATATAGTAGAATAATCACATGGCAAAAATACTAATAGTAGAAGACGATACATTTTTACAAGGACTAACAGCAGGAAGACTCCAAAAAGATGGTCATGAGGTTTCTGTGGCATCAACAGGTGTTGAAGCCGATACCCAGCTAGCAAACAAGTCGTTCGACATAGTTCTCCTAGACCTAATGCTTCCTGAAAAATCAGGTTTTGATGTACTAAAAGACATGAGAGAAGGAGGTAACAATGTTCCCGTTGTTGTCTTCTCAAACTTGGCAGACGAAGATGAAATAAAAAAAGCAACTGACTTAGGAGCAAATGAGTTTTTAATCAAAGCAAACTTTACTTTGGATGAAGTCGCAGCTAAGGTTGCACAGTTTGTAAAATAGGATTTAGAAGGTCTATAAGCAAATGGCTCAGCTAACGCTGAGCCATTTGCTTATGTTAGTAAAAAAGCCTCGAACGATTCGAGGCTTTTTATTAAGAATTACTATTATTAATTATTTTTCTTGTCTGAGATTCAATATTCATAGCAAGAGAAATATATAAAGAGATGGCTATGATAGCAGAAGCAGAACCTATCATCAGAATCAATGCTTTGTTCTGAGTGTACACAAGTGATTCAAAATTTACTTGTGCTGAATCAAAATATACAACAACAAGAAATGCAATATCAATCAATAGACTCCAGAATATAAACCTAATTAATCTTATGGGATTCAACAGTTCTGGCACCGTCCAGTCATACAGTACTGAATTTATCACTCCCCCAAACAAGGAAATTCCTTGTATTAGCAACAACCCTATAATGGTAATATCCGGAGAAACCCTGAGTAAAATTAAGAAAACAACTGCAGTAGTGATTAATTTAATTATAACGATCAATATAGACAAGACTTTCATGTGATTTATTTTTTTTTATTAATATTAGGTAAAAAAATAGAGTTAGTCAACTCCTAGAGAAAGAATGGTAAATACCGTACAATACATACTATGAACATCACTGATCCAGTAATTGGAAACTTCCGAACACTTGAGCCTCAGAAGAAAGCCTTAAAGAGACTTGGTATTGAATCTGTTCAAGATCTTATTTTTCACTTCCCTACCAGATACAGCGATATCAGCGAGATTAAAAATATCGAAGATCTAGAATCTGGTGAGATTGCCACGATCTACGGGAAAATAACTAAACCCAAAATAAAAAAAGCTTTCCGAACAAATACCCCAATGGCTGAAGCACAAATAGAAGACATGACTGGAAAAATAAAGGTTGTCTGGTTCAACCAAGCATACATAGCAAAGATGGTTCACGATGGACAAGCTGTTTCTTTAACAGGAAAAGTGACTAGCAGCAAAAACGGAATGTCTATGAGCAACCCTGAAATAGACAATATCAAAACCCTTCCTATAGACTCACATAACTCCCTATTCTCTAAAGAAGAGCGTGAAGCTCATGGTCTGCGCTATCCTGTTTATAAGGAGACTCGAGGTTTAACATCAAAATGGATATATCACACAGTTGGAAAAATTTTTGGTGAAGGACTCCATAAAGATATAGTTGAATATATTCCTGCTGAGATTTTGAAGAAGTATAGTCTCCCAGACATTCAGACCGCCCTTGTTTGGATACACATGCCAAAAAAAGAATCAGACTCTACCGCAGCCAGAAAGCGTTTTGCTTTTGAGGAGGTGTTTTTTATACAGCTTGCTAAAGCACAAGAAAGAAAGGATTTCATAGGAAATAAATCATTCAAAATAGAGATCAACGAGGAAGAACTTGAGGACTTCACCTCACGATTCCCTTTTGAACTTACAGACAGTCAGAAAAAGTCTGTAGCGGAAGTACGAAAAGACATATCATCTCCAAACCCAATGAGTCGCCTGCTCGAAGGAGACGTAGGGTCCGGAAAGACAGCTGTTGCAGCTGTTGCCAGTTACGCGACTATTAAGCAGAGACCAGATGGACAAGACTTCGGAAATCTTCAAGTTGCATACATGGCACCAACAGAAATTCTCGCTAGCCAGCACTTTGAGAACTTTATTGAGCACTTCAAGTACACAGGTATTTCTGTGGGTCTTATTACATCTTCTGGTTGTAGAAAGTTTCCATCTAAAGTGGCCTCAGCTGTCGGAACGAACAACTGGACAAGTATCTCTCGAAACCAGTTGTTAAAGTGGATAGACAATGGAGAGATTCCAATAGTTATCGGTACTCACTCATTGATAGCTAAATCTGTAAAATTCAAAGACCTGGCTCTTGTAATCATCGACGAGCAGCACCGCTTCGGAACTAAGCAACGAGCAAAACTTGCAAAGAAAGAAGGATTTGCTCCACACTTCCTGTCCATGACAGCCACCCCAATTCCACGAACTCTTGCACTGACTGTGTATGGAGACCTTGATCTGACACTTCTAGATCAAATGCCACTAGGAAGAAAACCAATTATTACAGACATTGTAGTACCAACAAAAAGAGACAAAGTATACGAAGATATAAAGGAGATAATGAAAGAAGGGCGACAGCTATATATAATATGCCCAAGAATAGACGAACCTGATCCAGATAAGAAGAGATCCCTCCAGATGAAGTCTGTGGTGGTTGAGGCGGCTAGATTGAAGAAGGATATATTCCCAGACAAGGAAATAGAAATACTCCATAGTAAGATGACCAAGCAGAAAAAAGACGCCGCCATGGAAAGATTCTCCAACGGAGAAGCAGATATTCTAGTAGCAACATCAGTGATCGAAGTTGGAGTAAACGTCCCAAATGCCACAATGATAATTATCGAGGGAGCAGAAAGGTTCGGACTAGCACAACTCCACCAGTTACGTGGGCGAGTTGTTCGTAGCACTCACCAGGCGTACTGCTATGCTTTTTCGGAGAGTGGGACAGCAAAAACAGCAGACAGGCTCAAAGCATTTAAGACAGCTAAAAATGGTTTCGAACTATCTGAGATGGACCTAGAACTCCGTGGAGCAGGAGAGCTCACAGGAGCAAAGCAGTGGGGTATTTCAGACCTTGGGATGGAGGCTATTAAGAATTTAAAAATGGTAGAAGCTGCCAGAAAAGAAGCCCAAGCAATTATTGAAAAAGGGACTCTCAAAAACTACCCCACCCTGGAGAAGCAGATGATAGAAAAGAACTTACAACTTCATTTTGAATAAACAAAAAAGCCTGTTACCAGGCTTTTTTGTTTACAGTATTTAAGCGGCCTTTTCAGGTATCTTTTTACCAGTTTTTTTCGTGATAAAATCTTTTATTTTATCTTGTGCTGCTCGTAGATTTACAACATCTAGCATGTCTGGGTTCTTTTTCTTTTCCTTCAAGAAAAGAATTTTTGCATACATGGTTTCTAATTTACTCACACTAACGGGATTTAATATTGAATCAATCGTTAGCAAATTTATATTCTCATACTCTTTTTGTAGTTTCTCAACATCCTCAGCTGAGGCTTTTTTCTCAAAATCTTTTTGCATTTTGCCTAGAAGTTCCCATTCATCAGATTTGATTTCTGAAACATTCTTATCAAGTAATTTTTCTACAGAAATATCCTCAGGGGCTGTCTCAATAGAGCCAGGAACCTTGCTTGATACAACTTTTATCTCTTCTTCTGAAGCATTATATTTTTCTATATTTACAACATTAAATGGTTTGGCTTTATTTCTAGGGGAAAGGATTACTTTTCCATCTTCATAAGAAACATTGTATCTTAGCTCCAAACCTTCATTTTTTGCTTTAATAGATTTAATCTCTCCATCAAATGATTTAACCTCAACGATGTTAAATATTTTCGGATTCTTACCTTCTACTGAAATCCTTAGAGTTTCACCCTCTTTCATTAATTCTTTAAACTTAGACTCTAGGTTTTCTTTTGGTTTTTCTGCCTCAAGTTTAGCCTCTTCGTCTCGAGCCTTGTTTTCTTCGAAGGCTTCTTCTTTTGATTTCTGGACCAGATCTAATTGCTCGTCAAACAGCAACAGAGATGGTTGATATACTTCTTTCTTGAGTGTTTCTTTAACTGAATCAATCCCCTCAAAATCAGCCCTCTCGCTATCATTTAAGAGTCTTTCTTCTTTGATTTTTACAAGGTTTTGTTTTTCTTCACCCAGCTTAGCAATCTCCATATTGTAGAATGCTTGAAATGCCTTCTTTGCACCCATTGGGTCACCTGCTAAACCAGCACCAGGATTTTCATAGAAGTCTTTAAGATTTTTTCTAATTTCAGTATTTAAATTCTCAACTCCTTTTATGTTCTCTTCTGCTTTTTCAAGCTTGTTGGCTCTTTCCTCTTGTTTTGCTTTGTGCATTAACTCATTTTCATGTTTTCGAACTAGATCACGCTCATTGTCGTGACCTTGCTCTGCACCTGAACCAGTTCCAAAATGCTGTCCAAAACCAGGACCGCCAACACCATCATCGGTCTTCCCGATACCTCGAAGATGCTTACTCGCGGAAATATCATTTTTAGTTCTGTATTTTCTCTCTACAATATCTTCCTCCTCTATTAATTTAATATCATCCAATTCTTTTTTTCTAATCTTACCTTCTCCTGTATTTTTAACCGGCTCAAGAGGAACTCTCCCATAAAGAGGCAGCACTGGTGGCCACTCCCAATCTCTAGCCATGTCAGGAACAAACTTATCACTTATCTCTTCAACAGCGGTTTCTTCTGTGGCAGTGAATCCATCAAGCCCGTTTCCTTCCACGGTACTTAAAATCCGAACATGTTCTGCACCATCTTCTACTCCCATCATTTGAGCAACTTCTGCAAATCTACCTTGGAATACAGCTTTCCCACCTTCTTCAGAAAAGAATATTTTACCAATTTCACTATTTGGATCTATAACAGCATTTCCGTTTACATCAATATCAACCTCAAATACCATGTTTTGAGTGTCACGAGACATTGATAGAAGCATCTTTACTCCACCCTTTTTTACGAGCTCTTCGGCATCAGCAGAAAAATCACCATGAGAAGATCCATCTTCTGTCATTTGAGCTATGTTGAAAACATAATTACCGTCGGAATCAATTCCTGTATTGTTCTCTCCTCCCCACCATGTTCGAAGTTCGTTTTTATCAAAAATTGGTGCCTCTGTATCATTGTCGTACCACAGGTCTCTGGCGATATTAATCACCCCATCTTTCTTTGCTTCTAGAAACTCCTTTGGAGTCACGGTAACTTCACTACTCTCCATGACTGTTGTTGCAGAGTGACCAGCGTGCATTATCCCAGCATCTTCTAATGCTTGTTTTGTAGACTCTGCCATTGTTCCATCGGCATTGTATTCAAGACTTATGTGATCAGCCAGAGTTTTACCGTCATTTAAAAGAGAGAATGTGCCATCTCCGTGATCTGTAACATCTATCCCTTCGGGGAAATTCAAGGTGTGACCATCCACAAAGCTTTCCTCAAAAACAGCCCCCGCTGAAAGCTCACTAGCAGAAAGACCTGACTCCCCAGCAGCATGCTCATAGAAACCTCGAAGCATTGTTGTTGCTTTTGCTTCGGCGCTAGCACCCTTGAACATTGTTTCGACAGCACCGTCCATGTTGTCGCTAAAGAATGCTCCTATTTCTTGTATAACAGTACCGATAACCGCAGCTGTAACTGCCCCCTTTAGAAAAGCTTTACCAACTGCCCTTCTTTTAATTGAAGAAAATTCTTTATCCTTAACTTTTATTTCTTCGTCTGTTAGCAGTCTTTCGTTTATTTCAGCTTTAGTTTTTATAGCTTCTTTGAAATCCTTGTCTCCGAGAAAAGCCTGAAGTTCTGGGGTGTTTTCTATCTTCTCTTTTAGATAGTGCTTGGCTCTCATCTGTCCGATCTCCATATCAGTTCGCTCCATCTCTACATTTAACGTGTTTGAATATGCGATAAGGTCTATCTTTTCTTTGTTATTCAAATTTATCCTAGACTCAATATCTGCGATCGCAGCCATGGCCTTGTCTAAGTCTTCTTTTGTTTCAAAATCTTTTACACCTTTTTCTGGGTTTCCATCTATGTAAACCTCAGATAGAAGCTCATCTGTAAGCTCTGTTGCTTGTTTTGTCTCATACATAGACTTCTCCATCTCAGCCCTTCTTGGGGTTTCTTCTTCTGTTCCAAAAGCTTTTCCTTTGGCTCTATCACGACTGTGCTGACTTCTCTCCTTTTTAATTCTTCTGTTTTCTTTGTATGCAGCGATTCCACCAGCAACAGCAGCTCCACCAAAGAATCCTACTGATTTACCAAGTATTCTGGCCGAAGTCTGTGTAGCTTTTGAAACAAGAGCGTCCACACCAAAAACAGCTGCAGCAATAAATGTTCCATTTCCAACCAAAGCTCCTGGTAGTGTTTTATGAATTTTTTCAGTTAGGTTTTGTAGTTTGTTTGTTCTAGCCTCTGTCTTAACTCCACTCTCAGCTTTACCAATAACAACTGATGGGTCTAAGTACTGGTCTATCTTCTCAATAGAGATGCCATGATCCATTGCTTGCTTTACCTGCTGAACCATCTCTTTCAGGTTGTCAGCATACATCACTCCGTCTCCCACAGTATCTTTTGAAGCCCCTGTTATCTTAGAAAGAAGTTTGGTTCTCTCCTCTGCATAAGCTTCATCATTTATTGCTCCGCTAGCGTAATCCAATACGAGTTTTTTAATTCCAGTTTTTATCTCTTCTGCCCCTTCCTCAGAATCTTCTAGTGTTTTTTTCTTCTCTCCAGAATCTTCACGAATAACCCCTTCGTACTCTGAAAGAAATCGTTCGGTGATAGCAGTCATAGCCATCTCGTGGTGTTCTTTTTCTTCAGACTCTTCATTGTAGATATTTTCTGACTCTATAATTTCTTTCTTTATTCTACTTATTGCTTTAAACTCATTGTACTCACGAAGAAGGTTGTGAGTCACAACTCTGTTCCAAATCTTCCTTGGGGACCAACCCCTCACAGCTTCTTTTTCTCTTGTTAGTTCTGCTTGCCCAGCATCGCGGGCCTCATCCTCCACCAAAGAACCTACTTCAATAAAAGCGGCTTCACCGAGGTTCTCTTTAAGATCATTCAGTATTTCTTGTTCAGTCTTCTGAATTGGACCTTTCTTAACCCCTTCGTTTGGGTCAATTTGTGGTTTAGGATCTTCTAAAGACATAATTATTAGGCTATATACAAACTACGAAACTTAAGAAGCGCGGCAGTAAGAACAGCTTCCATGTTCCCTATATTTTCTGATAAGAATTTTTGCAACTCATCCTGGTTTGCTCCATTGTCTAGCAAGTCTTCAAACTCTGAGACTTTCGAATCAGATAGTTCATCAAGCATCGCCCGATTGACAACGTCATCAAGCCTCCCTCTTAGATCTTCTTTTACTTGAGCCTCAATTTCAGGCTCGACATTTTCGAAAGCTTTTTCTTTTAAAAGTTTATCAATAAAGGTTTCAAGTGTTGGTAGTGTTTCCATATAAAATAATAGCGATTATTTTTAATGTTTTTATTATACCTTATAAACTTTGTTTTTTGTAGTATTATTTAAATAAACAAAAAAATTCGAATGCGATGCATTCGAGTTTTTTTCAAAAGTGCGCATCGCGAGAGTGTTAGTATTTTACTAACTCACTTACTCGCAAGAAAAACTATAAACCTAGGACCACATAGGTATATTAATTATTTTAAAAATGAGAGAGTCTGTGCGCGCACCAGGACTTGAACCTGGGACCACAGAGGTATAAGCTCTGCGCTCTACCAACTGAGCTATACGCGCACACATTTCCCCATTTTATTTTAAAAAATAATTTATATAGAGTTATCGCTCGAACATCAAAAGCAAGCTTTTATGCTTCTCGCTCCATCCTATAAACTCGCGCGAAAACAAAGAAGCTTTCGGGCATGGGGACACTATAGCAAAAACAAGCCTCTAGTGGAAGGCTTGTTTTTGCTGTTATTTATCTTTTGGTAGCTTTCTTGGTTCTATCCCAAATGATTTGATTATCTTGTTGTATTCATCCTGCTCCAGTGTCTCTACGTCCATTAGTTTCTTGGCGATAGCATTCAAGACTTCTCTTTTTTCTGTAAGAACTCTTTCTGCTTCGGCTAGTCCTCCATGGATTATTTTCTTTACTTCTTCATCAATAATAGAACTTACATTTTCAGAGTATTCTCTATCTCCAACGCCTCTTCCGAACATGGCTTTTCCATCGTTCCCCTCTAGGGCGATTGGTCCGATTACATCTGACATTCCCCATTTTGTAACCATGCTTCGTGCCATACGAGTTGAAACCTGGAGGTCATTTGATGGACCAGTTGTTATATCTCCAAACACCATCTTCTCTGCAACATATCCGCCAAGTGACATTGCTATATCATCAAGGAACTCCTTCTTTGTTTGAAGTTTTCGTTCTTCAAGTGGAAGCTTAAGTGTGTAACCACCAGCGTAACCACGAGCAACTATAGAAACCTTGTGAACAGGATCTGCGTTTGGAAGCACTGATGCCACAAGCGCATGTCCCGCCTCATGGTAAGCAGTAACCTCCTTTTCTTTCTTACTAAACAGATGACTCTTTCGCTCTGGACCTATCATTACTTTTTCAATCGAGTTGATTATATCCATCTGACTTACCTTCTTTTTGTCTTGAACAGCGGCGAGAATAGCTGCCTCATTCATAAGTGAGTACAAATCAGCTCCAGAGAATCCTGGTGTACGTTCTGCGATAACTTTCAAGTCAACATCTTTTTCAAAAGGTTTTTTTCTAGCGTGTATTTTCAGTATCTCCTCTCTGTCTCTTCGATCAGGAAGATCGAGCATTACTCGTCGGTCAAATCTACCAGGACGAAGTAGTGCCGGATCTAGAACATCGCTACGGTTCGTAGCAGCCATAACAATCACTTTTTGATTTGGCTCGAAACCATCCATCTCTACAAGAATCTGATTTAGGGTTTGTTCTCTCTCGTCATTTCCTCCTCCGGTTCCGGATCCTCTTACCCGTCCTACAGCATCAATCTCATCTATAAATAGAATAGCAGGAGCAACCTTCTTTGCTGCTTGGAATAGGTCTCGCACACGACTAGCTCCTACTCCTACAAACATCTCCACAAAGTCAGAACCTGACAAATGAAAGAATGGCACTTCGGCCTCTCCCGCAACAGCTCTAGCAAGGAGAGTCTTTCCAGTTCCTGGGCTACCTGTAAGGAGAACACCCTTTGGAATCTCAGCCCCTATCTCAATAAATTTCTTTGGATTTTTAAGAAAGTCTACGACTTCTTCTAGTTCGCGCTTGGCTTCACGAGCACCAGCAACATCTTTAAAAGTTTTTTTATTTTTCTTATCTTTTGGATCAATCATCTTGGCTTTTGACTGACCGAAACTCATAGCCTGCATACCTCCGCCCTTCATAGATCCCATCATGAACCATACGAATATAAGTATGAAAACAAGAGGCATCATCACAGGAAGTATTCTAAGTAGCCAATACATAAATCCAGATTGATTCTTTATATCAAGAGGTATTTTAGAAAGAGATTCTGGGCCCACTCCATAGTTTGCCATCATTTCAGAAAATGAAATCTCTGCCTCCTTTTTTGTTTTATAGATTTCTCCACTTACAGTGGTTACTTCAACGCTATCACCCTCAACAACAACAGATTCAAGTTCTTCTGTTTGAACAAGAGTTGCAAGCTCTGACAGTGAAATGTCTTCAGCCTTGTTTGTATTTTCAAAGATAACAGTGTACAAACCGCCAATTAGTACAAAAATAAACAATACAACGAATAGCTGATTAAAGAAATTAAATTTTGGTGTTTTTTTACGTCCTTTCTTCTTTGGTTTTTTCTGAAATATATCCATAAGAGACATTATACATGAACAAAGACTCTAAACAATCGAAAAAATAATAGAAAAATGCTAGACTAACCAGGTGACAATTTATATAAATAACAAAAAAATAGGTAGAGATTACACCATAGTAGAGAAGTTCGAAGCAGGGATCGAGCTTTTTGGGTATGAGGTAAAATCCATCCGAAAAAGCGATGGAACTCTCGATGGTTCATATGTAATCATGGACGGAGGTGAGGTATTCTTGAAGAATGCTTTTATCAAACCATATCAAGAAAAAAACACCCCTGGAGACTATGACCCAAAAAGACTCCGAAGGCTTCTTGTTAAAAAGTCAGAGATAAAGAAGTTTGAAGAATTTAAAAGAGGACAGAGCTTGACTTTACTACCTATTATGTTGTATAATAAAGGAAGGAATATAAAGCTAGAAATAGCACTAGCTAAAGGAAAGAAAAAGCATGACAAGCGCCAAACTATTAAAAAAAGAGACCAGGAGCGAGACTTGGGGAGATCACTAAAGTAGTACTTCCCCAGCTAGAACATTGAAAACAATTTGATATATCTCCCCGAAATCCCCAGAAGTAAGACTTCAGAGAATTTCGGGGGGTGTCTTGATTCGACATAGGTATCTCACAATAATGTGCATACTAAGTTGAAGAAACTTATAAAACCTCTTCAAAATGTACCTGGAAACAAGTACTCTAAAGTAAAATCACCTTTTATGGGTGCTTTTGCTCCAGCGTTCGCTTAATTGCGGCTGGTGCTCATTCGTCTGACTCTTGATAAGGCGTAACGAGTATCATACCCATCGAGATTGATCTCAAGGAATTTTCTGCCTTGATATTGAAATTAATCAGAGATCGACCTTACAGTGTTTTGTCTATTTAATAGCTGTATTGTCTAAACAAAATAAATAGCCTATGTATGTAGACTCATTATCGTAGCCCTTATGGACGGGGGTTCAATCTCCCCACCTCCACATAAAACAACAGCTCTCAATACTCAGTATTGGGAGCTTTTTGTTTTACTGGGGCTGGAGGGGGTTGAACCAGCGGAGCCATTTTTAGAGCGAAGCGAAAAAAGGCGAGCTGCGTCCAGCAGTTCTTATGAATGAAATGAATTAGAAACTGCGGGATCACTCCAGATATCAACAAGAGCGATAAATCCACCTTTTGACAGAATATGATCCATCTACGAGCCTCCACACTACAAAAAACACCCTATAATTGGGTGGGTTTTTAGTGCTTGACAAAGGGTGCTATATATGATAGTATATGGTAAATCTTAAAAACAGATATATGAAAAAGTTAAGAAATTTGCACGTTAACAGTATTGAAAATCCTTCTGCTATTACGGCTAGCGCCTATCTAGCAGAAGACCAGAAGCAAGATGCTAATGGAGAAGTAAAATTGATTTTTTTCAACCAAAAAGGAAACCCAACGTTCTTTTACCGCTCAGGTGGCAAATGTGTGTTGGAGAGACTTGGTGATCGAACTGAGCTAATGGTAAAAACCACGAATCCTTTGGATCACTCCAAGGACTCAACCAACAGTATAGTACTGGTGGAGGTAAGCAAGCTCACAATCAGAACAGCTGAATTTGGAGTTGTTGCCACAGGGTCAGCAAGAAGACCTGATCTAAAGCTGATGGAAAGATCTTTGTGGAAAACGCATTACTCGATGGATAAAGAATTCAACATCAAAATTGCGGGACTCAACAATGAAGAGCTTGAAGAAGAATTGGCTGCTGTGATCGACAAAATGGAGAAGGTTGGAGAAGTTGACCCTCTACTGAAAATCGATGGTGAGTTTCGCCTCTTCACAGGTCACAACCTGCCTAAAGGTCGAGTGACAGGCCGTGATGCGATCATGGTTAAGGATGTCAACTTCCTTCACGGTTATGCCCTTGGAGAAGACTCCAGAGGCAAGACGGTAATGCTTCAGCTTTCTCAGTTTGGATTTGAGAACCATAAAAAGGCCTTAGGTTTGACTGGTGGAGCCATTCTATTTGCACGGAACTTTAACCGAGGAAAAAGTGGTGGGTTTTGTGACTTAATTGCTCACGGAATCACATTCCCGAAGCCGAGAAAAGTTGAAGTAAAGAAGGATGCTGTGCCAGCTGCAAAAGAAGTGAATGCTTCTGAAGCACCTAAGCCAACATCTGACTTTGCGGACAAGCTTAGCAAAGCAGTAGCGGGAAAAGAAGCTAAAGTTGAGGTAGCCCCTAAAAAGGTTAAAACCAAAGGTGATACACCTAAGGTTGTGAAGGTTGTGAAGGAAGCGGCTTCTACTAAAAAGGAGGAGCCAAAGGCCTAATCCTAATTAAGGATGATGGTGAAAGCCACGACATATGTCGTGGCTTTTTCTTTTATCTGTTAATTGAAAATTTTTGTTCTGTTTAGCCGTAGGAGTGTCCCTCCGAGATTGTTTGCGATACTCCTTATATATGTTCCAGATGAAACTTTTATCTTGAATTGAACAATTAGGTGGTTGGTTTCTGTCTGCAGCAATTCTTGCCAGGTTCTTGTGGTCTCCTTCTGACGAAAGTCTCCAACCACAGATTGGATGGTTTCTGATACCTCTTTTATCAGATCATCAGTGGTTAGATGATCAAAATCAATGCTCTCTATGCTATATATCTCAACATTCTTTGTTGGTAGTTCTATTGAATCGATATCACCCGCCCTAGCGTACTCATGAAGCTGTTTACCGTTTACGGTCTTTGAAGAATAAGGAGGGTATGTTTGAGAAAATTTACCTACGAACTCTAATAATTTTCTAGCAACCTCTTCCTTGGGAATTAGGTCTTTGGATTCTGAAAGTCCTAGAACATCAAATGAATCCGTCTGAAAACCAAACAAAATGGTAGCTTCATACTCTTTGTCTAAACCTAGATACTCTTCTTTTTTCTTGCATTCATCTCCAACCAGAACAAGTAGTTCTCCCGTAGCAATAGGATCCAGTCTTCCAGCATAGGTCATAGGTAGACCAATATAATTTGGGTTCCCGCTACGAAAACGCTCCATACAAGCAAGCGGTGTTTCTCCTTTTCTCTTTTGCAGCATAAGGGTTTTTTTAATCATGACTCGTTGACATATTATACATATTACGCTAAAATAATCACGCTAACTTAAGGCCTTAAAGGGCCTTTTATAAAAGTTATTAAAACTTAAACTAAAACACCTTGGATCAAGCAAGAATAAACAATCAAATAAGATCAAGAGAGCTCCGGGTCATTATGGAAGACGGTGAGACTCTGGGTGTTGTTTCGTCAACAGAAGCTCTGGCTAAAGCCAAAGAAATGGGGATGGATCTTATAGAAATCTCACCAAAAGCAAAACCTCCTGTTGCAAAAATAATGGACTATGGAAAGTACCAGTACTCTACAAAAAAGAAAGCTAAAGAAGCAAAGGCAAAATCACACAGAACTGAAACAAAGAGCATTCAGATCAAGGTTACAACAGGTGATCATGACTTGGCGCTAAAAGCCAGGAGGGCTTCAGAGTGGTTAGGAGAAGGTCATAGAATAAAAGTTGAGCTATACCTCCGAGGGCGAGAGAAAGGTACAACTAAAGAATTCCAGCAAGAGAGACTTGAAAGAGTGCTTAATCTAATCTCAGAAAACTTTAAAATAGCTGACCCGTACAAAAAAGGACCAAAAGGACTCATGGTTACACTAGAGAGAGACCTAGCTAAAAAGAAGGAAGAAGCAGCTGAGAAGAAAAAAGCTAGTGCTGAGAAGAAGAAAGAAAGTAAGTCAAAACCAGAGCCAGAATCTAAAGAAGTGGCATCTGACAAATAACACTTGATAATTATCGTAATATGTGTAGAATATAGACCTGTTACAGAATAAAACTTTTTTATGAAAACTAACAAATCACTTACAAAAAGACTTAAAGTCACAAAAAACGGTAAGATCAAAGCCCGAAAAGCAGGTATTGGTCACTTCAATACGAAGATGAGCCGTAGGAAACAGTTGGGACAACGAACTGACAACAACTTTGTGATGACACCAAAGGCAAAATCTCTACTGATGCCTTATTCAAAATACTAATTTTATAAACTTTATTTTTTTTAACTAATTCAACCATGCCACGAGTAAAAGGAGGAGTAAATGCACTAAAACGACGAAGGAACATACTTGGACAAGCCAAGGGATTTCGTCATGGACGAAGTACAAAGGAGAAGCTTGCTAAGGAATCCCTTCACAAAGCAGCTAATCACTCTTTTGCTCACCGAAAAGACAACAAGTCTAACCGACGAAGACTATGGCAGACAAGGATAAATGCAGCAGTCCGAGAGTTTGGAATATCATACTCACAGTTTATAGGTAAACTAAAAGGCAAAAGCATTGAGGTTGATCGAAAAATTCTTTCTGATCTAGCGGAAAATCATCCAGAAAGCTTTAATAGAGTTATGGATACAATAAAATAGAAGGTATTAAAACTTATAGTACAACAGCACTCGAATATTATAAAATCTTAACTTTTATATACTTATCGTTTGTTGTAATAAAAACGCCTCACGGCGTTTTTATTTTTTCGTTACTGCTTTGACTTGTTTACATCTAGAATACTCATTACTCTTTTCAGTAGTTTCTCTGGGTCTTTATCAAAAATAACATTCATTGTCTTGCTCTTTTTTCCTATTAAATCATGGATGGCATCATCTATCTCCCATGGACCCTCTAAGACCCCAATAACCTTTCCTTCTTCTAGAGCCATAATGAACTCATGAAAGGTTTCAATATAACCAGGACCTAGGATGAGAGCATCCGAGGACCTCATCATCATAAGGTTCCTACCAGGAAAACCAAAGCCAGTGTAAACAACAGAAGAAAAGGGATCTACAGGAAGTCTGTATAGATTTAAATGCTCTTCTTTATTAGATGCTGGAGAGAAACCAATTACGGTGCCACTCTTTTCTTGAACACCCTTGGCACACCAAAAAGAGAAACCACCTGAGGCCGCCGTGTTTATAATAGAACCAGAACTTGCTAGAATTTTTCCAAAGGCCCTAGCTGAATCTATAACGTCTAGTCCGAGATGGGTTATATCAGCTGCTCCTGCAATACAAATTGTGTGTGTGTTTTTCATGGTATTAAGTATATTACACTTCAAACTCAACGACTTCCTCTTTTTGCACAACTCTAGTGTTTACACCTAACTCACCTTTGAGTCTTTGGGCTAAAAAGGTTGAAGCCTTCAACTCCCCCATCGCAAGGAAAACTGTTTTAATACTTCCGCTAACTTGCTCTACAAATTCCACTAGGTGATCTGAATCTTTATGACCAGAAAAACCACTAACTGTTCTTATCTTCGCTCGAACAGAGACATCTTCACCCATAATCTCAACCGTCTCTAAGCCGTCTTGAATTTTTCTTCCTGCGGTATTCTCAGCCTGGTAACCAGTGAACAGAACTATGGTATTTGGATCTCCTAAATATCTTTTTTCATGATGAACTATTCTACCCCCTTCCGACATTCCAGAAGCAGCAATAATCATCTTGGGCCCATGATCTCTATTGATTGCTTTTGATTCCCAAACCTTCAAAGTTTCTTTCAACCCAGGAAAGCCATATAGATCATCATCATGAGTAAGAACAGCTGTTGCTTCATCGTTCAGAATATCAGTGTTACTTCTAAAGATTCTCGTGACACGTATAGCTAGTGGAGAATCAACATATATTGGCATACTTGGAAGGAGGCCTTTCTCAGCAAAATTATTCAACATATATAGCATTTCTTGTGTCCTCTCTAGTGAAAAGGTTGGGACAAGAAGCGTTCCACCACCCTTATGAGCCTCATTTATGACCTTTAAGAGATTTTCCTCCCTGCTCTCGCGTTCTTCATGGTTTCTATCACCATAGACACTTTCCATGACCATATAGTCAATATCTGCTATTTCCTCAGTGTCTTTGAGTATTAGAGATGGCGAGTTTCCTAGGTCTCCAGTAAACAATACTTTCTTACTTCCCACTTGCATCTGAGCCATTACAGAACCCAAGATATGCCCAGCGTCCTTGAAAATAATATCCACATCTCCTATAGAAAATTCTTCATGGTAATTCTTAACCTTCCACATAGATAGAGCCTTTTTCAAGTTTTTTTCGTTATACATATCTACTAGCTCGGGATGAGATTTACTTTGCCCTAGGATCTTGATGGTGTCTGTAAGCATAACGGCAACTATTTCTCGTGTTGCTGGAGTCGAGTATATATCACCTCGAAAGCCGTCCTGTATAAGTTTTGGTATTCTTCCTATGTGATCCAAGTGAGCATGTGTAACAACCAGAGCTTGCACCTCTGCGGGGTTATAGGGAAAGGCTTCCCAGTTTGTCTCTTCTGCCATCTTGCTCCCTTGCTCCAAACCACAGTCAACAAGAAGTTTTGTATTTTTATATGTGAGCAGAAAATTTGCCCCAGTAACAGACTCTGCCCCACCTGCAAAAAGTATTTGTGCTTTATTCATGGTTTTTTGTTTTTATATAAATAGTAAAAAATGCAAAAATTGCGCCAATAGTGTCAAAGACTAAATCTGAAATAGAATCTGGAATGCTCGCAATTCCAGTTACCTTAATTATATCCTGAACACCAAACTCGTATATCTCCCATACCAAACCAACGAAAATTACCGAAAGTATTACAAACAGAAATTTGACTAATTGATTCGTTTGCGCGGAGATTGATTTCCAGAAGATTGTCATTGTGGCAACAGCCACCCAAAACCCGCCAAAAAAGTGCATCATGTTGTCAAACCAAGGAAATATGTCGTACCAGTAAAGAAATCCAGCCAGAGTATTCAAGACAAATATTACTAGTATTATTTTGAGAGTCCACTTACGTAGAAATGTAGGTTTCATATAATAAATTATATCATGCCAAACAAAAAAACCGCTTTCACGGTTTTTTTGTTTTAATTATTTCTTCCAATATCTACTACGAAGGATTAACATGTACCTGAGAGTACCTATCTGTCATGTGGTCGCCTCTCCATAGAATATCTGCATATTCATCATAGTCTCCCCCGTTACTGTTTATAGACCAAGACAAGTCACCTGGATATCCATCATCTAGATAAAGATGACTCGAATCATTGTCTGTATCAAGATCAGAGGAGTTCAAGTAGTAGTAAAGTGTCTCAGAAGATCCAGATGAAACAGTTAATCCAAGAGTTGAAAAATTGTTCATGATGTCTGATGTTCCATTTGAAGCCCACAGAAGAGTATCTACTGTCTGCCCTAGATCATCCATAACTGTATATCTAGGATCAGCAACACCAAAGTCATCATCATCCTGAACTATATTTGACTTAGATGTGATCATATTACCGGCAGCTGTTTCAAATGTAATGTCCTCATCACCAACAGCTGTTATTTTCAGTTTAGCAGCCAAGTGATTTGCATTTTGTGTAAGCGTTGTATTTGTAACAGTCAGCCATTCAAACTCTGGGTATGATTCAAACATGTGGAATAGAGCGGATTCAAGATTGCTCTCAGTTGAGTCATGATCGTCGTTGGTGTTTACCCCGGTAGTTCGAACATCCCCGGGTGAAAGAACCACGACTTGGAATCTATCAGCATTATTAGAGCTTGATACTTCAACATCACGAGTTTCTATGCTTATCTCTACTCTAATGTTTCCATTAACTGGGATTTCTATTCCGCTTGGCCAAGATGCAACGGCAGGCCCATTGGTGTTGAAAACTGTGATCTCCGAACCTAAAGGTGTTCCCGCTGAGGACCTAGCCTGAACATGATAACTATCCGCAACCCTACCAGCCTCTACATCAGAAAATTTAAACGAATCTAAATTTAATGGCTCGTTTGTATTGTTCGCTAGTCTGAATACACCAACTTTAACTCTTCCTTCTTGATTAGCGTCAAGTACTAGGTTAGGTGATATTGGAGATGATGAGTCGACAGATACAATCAAACCAGACGCTGGTGTTGGTGTTTGACCATTAGGGTTAATGTGAACCTGAGCACAGTTTGAAGGCATGTCGTTTATTATCTGAGTTGAGTTTGAGGAAATGTTCCCAGAACCATTGACTCCATGATGGATTGCAGGTGGAACACGTAGAGGATTCAAGCAAAGCTGCATAGAGTCATTCATGCTATTAAACTCTGAACTATTAGCATATATATAGATATCTTCTGAGGAAGAAGGTGACACATCTAAGTTGCTGTGAGAGAAACCAACGGAAACATCGCTACTGTTTGTGTTAGAAGAGAAAACATCAGAATCTAAAGGTGTACCTTGTTGGTCTCGAAATCTTATTTGCTCAAGAGTAGAATTAACTGGACCTGAAAAAACTCGATTGAATTGAAAAGCTACATAATTTGAATCTGCTCCTTCAAAAGTTATATCGTCGGAAGAATTATTCGTAATTCTAAGCTTCCCAACCAGGTGGTTTGTATCATTGTTTAATGTTGTGTTTGAAAGAGTCATCCACTCCCAAGACATTGGAGGCGTCTGAGTCTGAGCCTCTCCAAGGCAGTTGTAAGTCATCTTTGTACTTGTCATAGGATTTCCAACATTCCCTCTTGGATACCAACCAGTTATAGTCTCTGTACCACTTTCTTCGTAAGTCACAGTATCTGGCCAGAACTTCTGACAGTAAGTTAATTTATTTAGATTTGCCCCAGAAACCCCATCAAGGTCTGTTGTCCAGATGCCTCCTATTTCTTTGTGTAGGTTAACCTTTCCCCACCAGTATGATATCTGACCAAGGGTTGACGTGTTTGCGCTTATGGTAAAGAAATTATCTGAGAGGTCATCATAAAACACTGACCCACTAGAAGTATCCAAAGCTTGAATCATGATCTTGAAGTCATTGCCTGATTGGTAATTTTCATAATACTCCTGAGAATAGTTATTTGGCAAACTTACTATTTCATGACCGTCATTATCAGTCATATTTGCACCTAAGAACATACCTGGATAGGGATTTTGAACAGTGAGTGGGGCATTGTAGAAACTATAGCTTTCTTTATATATGTTCAATTGAATTCTTTCTTCTGAACCTATATTACAGCTTTCCCATTCAACAGTGACCTGACTTCCTGCTTCGTACACTTGTCCTCCGTTTGGAGAAAGAACAGTTATTGAAGCTGGATCTCCTGGATTACAAGTTCCACCACCAAGAGCAGTTTCTGATCCATTGCCTCGATTTAGCATTTTAACTTGTTCTTCAATTTTCTTTAGAGTTTTATTACCCAGTTTGTTTCCTGTGGTAAATATCTGAGTTGGAGCTATATCCTTCTGCATTAATCGAACAGCAGCAGCTGTCCCTTTTCCGTAAGAGTTATCAATTCGCCCATTATATAGACGAAGAGCTTTTAGAATTCTCTGAAGCTCTCCCACCTGAGGATCAACATCCCACAGTTGAAGTTTTTTTGTTATTGTTTGGTGCTTTACATCAACAGTAGGGTTGGAGGTTGTACCTTCTTCAAAAGCAAAAACTTGTGCGTTATCGCTAAGTGCGCAGCTACCTGAACCAGAAGCATCTGGAGTTCCTCCGATGTCCAAACAAAAACTTTCACAGAAATTCACGTCACTAGTACCACAACCTATGACATATGCGTTATTTTCATCTATCCCAGTATCATCTGGTTCTGGTGCTACAGGGGTGTTATCTGAAACTCTAGTTACGGCTGGCTTATATTCTTTTTGATCGTAAGACTTACTATTGTCTTCATCTGAAGGTCTGTAGAAAAATGATTTGAAGAATTTAGTAACAGCTGAAGGCTCATCTATAAGATCTTCTGACTCTTTGTTTTTTTGAGCTTTGATATCTGCGGCTCTAGCTTCTTGCTCTTTCAGATCCTCAGCATATTTAAGAGCTTCTGCTGCTTTGGCTTTATCTTTAGCTTTAGCTTCTTGAGCTTGAAGATCTGCTGCTTTTAAATTATCAGCGTACTTAAGAGCTTCTGCGGCTTTGGCTGCATCAGCTTTGGATTGTTCGTATTTAAGAGCTTCTACTGCTTTGGAATCTTCATACTTCATAGATTCATATTTTACATCTTCTTTTGAAAATGACTTGATAGCTGCCGCTTCTTGATTCAGTGGAGTATTTGAGAACCAATCAAAAAATCCAGCAGATGCTGGTGTACTCATAAGAACCATTCCAGCTATCGCTAGGAGAGTTATGGATGTTGATAATATTTTTTTTATAATAGTCATATATGTAATGGATTAATTAATAATATATGTTCAATGTTTTTATTATACAGCTTCACCCCCCCAAATAGGGTCCTTTATTATTAAATGGGGATAACTTAAAAGGAATAAGGTACCACGAGGGCATGATAAATTAAAAAGTCAGAGATGATACCCTGGGGCAAACAAAAAAACCATCGTTTAAGATGGGTCTTTTGTACAGCTATCTGGATTGAGTAACCTAGCTTTGAAGCTAAGTGGGTAGGACGATGACAAAACCTCGGCCTTATCATACGAACCATAACCCTGGTTACAATTGTTCTAGATACTACGCCAAATAACTGTACTTTTATTGTACACCCAAATGGTATTTCTTTGCAAATTTAAATAATAAAAAAACGACCTCTCGGTCGTTTTTTAAAATAATTATTCTTTTATTCCATCTAAGTTTACATCGTAAAGCATTTGCTCTTGAACAAGTCTGTATCCGAGAACATCTTTTTCCTCAATCCAAAGTGATATTTCTCTCTCAGCCTCTGCGGGTTCATCAGAACAGTGAATCAGGTTTCTTACAGCTCGCTCATCAACAGAACATATTGCATATGAATCCATAGTATAGTCTCCTCGAATTGTTCCAACGTCTGATGTTGCAGGTTCTGTTCCTCCAACAAGCTTCTTTACCACGGCTACTGATTCGTTGCCTTCCCAGACCATGGTTACTGTTGGACCAGCTGTCATAAATTTAACCAATGCTCCGATAATGTCCCTTCCGTACTCTATAGAATCTTTGTCAATAGACAGACCTGCTACCTTTCTATCCTCTACTATTCCATCTCCCTTTTTCTGAAACCAAGCATCGTCTTTTCCGTAGTGGTCCCAAATCTTCTCACCGTTTAGAACACCAAAGTTCATATAAACAAGCTTTAAACCAACTCTCTCAAAACGAGTAATGATGTCACCTATAAGTGATCGCTGTACTCCATCTGGTTTGATAATTACAAAAGTTCTTTCTTTTTTTGGATGATTCATAGATATATTAAATTAGCTTATTATAGAAAACTCTTCGGTCTTATATTGCAACTTCACTCGAATATCATTAAGTCTGCGGACTCACGATAATCTTCACTTGTTACAATGACAAGTGAAGATTAGCACAGAGACCTTACGGTTTCAAGGGGTTTTTGTCCGCTGTAGATGGATCTTTCTTTCTGTAGCGCCCCATGATCTCTTCTTCTATTTCAGCTCGTGGACGACCATACTTGAGATACGAAAGTTCCTTTAACTTCTCTACCTTATCCATATCCCCTCTTGGTGTCATGCTCCAGTGAGACTTCATACTAAACGGCTTCACAGGAGTACCATTCACAAGCATGGATACGTATGAATCAAAATTATCTAACTTTGTAATATCTCCAGAAGTAAATGTCGGAGAGAATTTTTGCTCTACAAATTCTGCATCTTCCGAACTAACGCGATACACAGCCATAGAACCAACGTTACCAAAGACAGCGTCTCTGATGCCATCTTCAAGTTGTTTTATATACTGATGAGCAATAGTTAGAGAAAGTCTGTACTTTCTAGCCTCAGACAAAATGGATGATATGGAGTCCGTAGTAACATTCTGAAACTCATCTATGTACAAATAGAAGTCGTTCATATCTTTGCCATGCATATCAACCCTGGAAAGAGCTGCCATCTGAATCTTCCCAACAAGCAACAATCCAATCAAGTTTGCATTCACTTCACCTAGTCTACCTTTAGATAGATTCACAAGAAGTATCTTTTTCTCATCCATAATTTTCCGGAAATCAAATACTGATTTTTCTTGAAGAACCACCGGTCTCATAATGTCATTTGATATGAAGTTGTCAAACTTAGAAGTGATGTATGGAATGAAGTTTGCTATGGCCTGATCTCCCGTTGTTTTCTCTGCGTTTACCCAGAATTCTTTTACAATTGGGTTCCTGCAATTTTTAAGTTGTGAATCTCGGAAATCTTTATCCCCCAAAATTCTAGTAATTTCAAGCAAGGTTGGTGTTGCTTCTGGGTCATCCATAGCTAAAAAGGCACTGTTTTTAAAGTACTGCTCAAACATTGGACCCATGGACTCCTTGCTAAATAATTTACTGAAAATACCCATAAGTTCGTTTACAACAAAAGTCTTTTGTTCTGGGTACTTTGGATCATACTCAAGCATGTTTAGCCCCATGGGCCTATCAGTGTAAGCTGGGTCAAAGTAAATAACATCGTCCATCCTCTCTGGTGGTACAAAACTCAAAATATCTTGAATATCAGAACCATGAGGGTCTATAAAACAACACCCATCACCATTCTTGATATCCTGAGCGATCATATTTTTTAGAATTGTAGTCTTACCTGTTCCGGTCTGTCCAATAACATACATGTGCCTCATTCTATCTTCACGAGACATTTTTATTTCTGTTTCCCTCCCTCTGAAAGTATTGGTTCCAAGAATTATTCCTTCTTTTCCTATCTCCATAGGAGCCGGTGCGACACCCGCTTTTGCTTCCTTTAGGTTTGGAGAACTTGTAACTCCCACAGGAAAGTGAAAAATTGTAGCCAGCTCATCTAAATTCAAAGGAAGTGAATCCTCCTCTTTCGGAAGGCGGAATGAATACATCTGCAGGAAGTCCTCTATTTGTTTGTCTTTAACTCTCTTAAATTCAAAGCTATTACCTCCAGCTAGATCAAATTGATTAAAAGAAGACTCTAGACCTTCTACTATATCTTCTGCCTTCTTTAGATTCTCTCCTGAACCAACAATACGAATAGTAGTGGAGACAATGGTTGTTTTTATTTTCTCTGTCACCATCTCTACCGCATTGTCATCAACTTTTTGTAGATCTCCAGAGGCTTCATCTGATTTTTTTGAACTAAACAATAAATCTTTACCAGCTTTAAAAAGCATGTCTCCCATGCCGTTTGCAAAAGCGTCTTTTGCCTTCTCTCCTTTTTTAATTTTCTCCAAAGAGTGAGTAAACGTCTTTATGAAGCGGTCTCCAGCGGGTGCTATCAAAATCTGGATTGCAGCTCCTTCATCTTCTTTTAGCTTTGAGAAAGTATTGATTATGGCGTTCATTGGGTCATGATCCATTTTTTCATGAGTACGGATAGGATAGGCAGGTAGGGATCTAAACTCTGCCTTGGAAGCCACAACAACACCTCTTTCGGTGAAGATGTTGTAGTCATCTGGTAGTTCTGTTATTTTTGCTTTTTGATAGAAAGACAGTATCTGCTTTTCGAACAGGTGAAACTTATTCTCAGGTACAGCTGCATATATAATCACGTGAGTTGTTCCTATTGGCTGAGCAATTTCTATTGTGTAGTAACCTCTATCTTTATTAGACGGTTCCGAGGCTATAGATTGCATACCAGCAAAAAACTGCTGCATAGCACCTAGAACAGCTTTAAAATCTTTTTCTTCTTCAACAGCTTCTGGAAGTGTTATCTCATACAGTCTCAAATTTAGAGATTTGTACATTGGAGTTTTTTCCTTAAGACCTGGTATCTCATTAACAGAAGCAAAATACTGTACAAGGAATCGGTGGAAGTCATCAGCAATATGCGGATTATTCATTCTAGAAATTACTGCAAGTGTGTTTTTCAATCCATTCTGAAGAAGCATTCCGAACAGCTCTTCGATTTGTCTGTCGTGTGTTTCTGGCTTCAAGCGCAGTTGGATCTCTTCTGACTGTGCTGGCTCGTGCCTCATACCCTCATGAAGAACTTCTGCTGGTTCTTCACTGTAAGAATTTACAACGTCTCTAACTGCTGACTCTCTTGCCTTCTCCTTATTGGATTCTGGTGATTTATCAGTTATCTGCTTTTCCTTGATAGAAACCTGTTGACGCAAAAATTCCAACTCTTGCTGAGGTGTTTTAAATTGACCTTCTTCATTGAATAACTTTCCCTCCATTGAGGATATTATACCAAGAAAGTATTTTGTTTCTCTTTCATAGTGTTAAGAACTATATTATGAGATAATGATTAGTGTTACTTATAAGATAATTTATATAAAAATATGGGAATAATGGACATGTTTAGACCTGGAGGAGATAAAAAAGAGGAATACTCATCAGATGTTAAATTTGAAGACCTAAAAGATCAGACACCTGAAGAGATGGATCAAGCATTGGACAATGAAATAAAGAACACAGAAAACCCTACGTAATTTAAAAAAACACCCTTCTGGGTGTTTTTTATTTCTATACAATTCCAGCTAATATACATCAATATCAATTGGTATTGAGAATGAGTCTTGTGACATTCCAGAAGGATCATTTTCAACAAACTTAAGCTCAAAATTTATTGATCCGTCGACGGTATTACTTGGGAAAATCAGATCCGCAGAAACATAGAGGGGTGTGTCCATATAAGTATTCATAAGATCGCCGTCAGAAGTAAGGTAACTAAGATAACCTTCTGTGATCACAAGTCCGTCACTTACTAATTTTACAACGCCCGCATTTCCTTCAAAGTATGACCAGTTACACGAGGTTGGCCCTGTTGATGCGCCGAACCGAGCAAGCACTGTTATCTTTCCTTGATAGTTTTCGGGTACATCATATTGAACATTAGCACTAGGAACAAGAACCTCAAGACCACAAGTATCTATCGATATCGGAGTTGGACTTGGAACAACAACGGGTACTGATTCTTCATAAATTTTAAAT
>JBLHJW010000005.1:0-31174 GCA_047619465.1 Minisyncoccia bacterium | reverse complement strand
GCGTGCATGTCGTACTGGGTGATAATTTTCCCCCCTTTGGGGTCGAATTGAACTGGAGTGTAGTCAGATACTTCTGTAGGTGAAATAACAACCCCAGCCGCATGTACAGAAATATGTCGAGCTCCTCCTTCGAGACGCTTTGCCATATCTATGATTTCTTTGACTCCTTTGTCGCTATCATACATCTCTGTGATTTCTGGAACCATTTCCATGGCTCGCTCAATAGTCATGGGGAATCCCTGAGCTCCCATAGGAATGAGTTTTGATATTTTGTCTCCTGTGTCATATGGGAACCCCATAGCTCGAGCTACATCTTTCACAGCACCGCGCGCCATCATGGTACCAAAAGTTCCAATCTGGGCTACAGCTTTCTCTCCGTACTTTCGTTTTGTATAGTTTAGAACTTCTTCTCGGCGATTGTCAGCAAAGTCCATATCGATATCCGGAGCACTAGGCCTCTCTGGGTTCAGGAATCTTTCAAAGGGGAGTTTGAACCGCAGAGGATCAACAACTGTAATTCCTAGTAGGTAGGTAACAATAGATCCAGCAACAGATCCTCGAATATTTGTGTAAATATCTTCTTTTCGAGCAAAGTCGATAAGGTCTCCTACGATAAGCATATATATAGAGAATCCTTTGTCTTCAATAATTTTAAGTTCGTACTCTATACGGTCAACTATTTCAGGTGTCTCTTTTCCATACCGCCATTCTATTCCTTTGTATACAGCCTTCTTGAGCTGAGATCCGGCAGTCTCTCCTGGCTCCAAGTCAAAAGCTGGGAAAACCCAAGAGCCAAGTGGAATTTCTAGGTCCACTAGCTCTGCCACCTTTAGAGTATTCTCAACTGCTTCTGGCACGTCTTTGAAAACTTCTCTTGCTTTTTCTTCATCTATGAAAGAATAGTCTCCGTCTAATTTGAAGTTGCTGCCGTGAGTATTTACGGCCAGGAGTGTGTCATGAGCTTCTCGGTCATCTTTGTGAATGTAGTGTGAGTCCCAAGTTCCAACAATTGGAATACCAGTGTCTTTCGACATTTTTATTATATGGTCTTTGACTCTATCCACTCCATCTACTTCTGGATGAATCATGAGCTCTATGAAAACATTTTCTTTTCCAAATATTTTCACATAGTGATCTAGAAGCATTCGAGCTTCTTCTACGTTGTTGTTCCGCAGGTGATGTACAAATCGGCTTCCTGGACATCCAGTAAGACAGATCAATCCATCGGAATGTTTTTCGATGATCTCCAGATCCATTCGAGGCTTATAGTAGTACCCCTCAAGATATGAATGACTAATAAGCTTCATGAGGTTTTTGTAGCCGGCGTGGTTCTTTGCTAGGAGTGTGAGGTGATAGCGCTTATTGTCGATGTTTGGTTCTTTGTCGGTAAGTGACCGCTCTGCCATGTAGGCTTCTACTCCAATGATGGGTTTGATACCTTCTTTTTTGCAGGCTTTGTAGAACTCGATAGCTCCGTACATTACCCCATGGTCAGTAAGCGCTAGCGCTGGCATGCCCAGTTCTTTGGCTCTTTTTACAAGCTGCGGAATCTTCGAAAGACCATCCAGAAGGGAGTAGTGAGAGTGGGTGTGCAGGTGGATGAATTTGCTTTCCATAACAGAAGAATTATATCATATCGAAATTATCTATTGACAAATCATATAAATATTACAGTCACGGATAAAGCTTGGAGGATTTTCTAGACACTTCAGAGTGTGAATTCTTGTTTAAGCCACCTAAATAATTAAATAGATTAACCCGTCAAACCCTTCCGCTGTTCGCGAAAGGGTTTTTTGTATCTTGTGTTATAATTTGATTTTGAGAAGTCTACTTTAAGGAACTAAATAAACTAAGAATATGAAGAAAAAGGAACCAAGGGGATTTGGCGGGGATACTTTTCATAAAAATGGAATCGCTAGGGTCGAGAGGTATTTTGCCTGCAGTAATTGCCTAGATGAGGAAAGTATAAAATTTAGTTTTATGCTGCCTCACTCAAAAAATCATAACGATAGAGACTACAAGTTTCCTTGCACTATTTGCAAAATGCAAACATCTCATCACGACATAGGTCATGTTGATACTATAAAGGACCTACATTAGGTCCTTTTTTAATTGTTCACCATGATACAATTCACTTACATGAAGAACGACTCCAAAATCAAATACATATGTGGAATAGACGAAGTAGGTCGAGGTCCTGTAGCGGGTCCTGTGACTGTAGGACTTGTTTTATATAAGAAAGAGATCGAAGCAGAGGATGGAATCTTTTCTGATATGCCACTACTTGACTCTAAGAAACTTTCTGAGAAAAAAAGAGTGGAGATTGTAAAGAAGATGCGTGTTTGGGAGAGGGAAGAAAAGATATTTTTTACCACAGCTTCAGTTACAGCAAAAGAAATAGACAAGATGGGAATTTCACTATCCATCAAGAAGTGTATACAGACAGTGCTTTCTAAGATCGCAATTTCTCCAGAAGAAATAATTGTTCTTTTGGACGGAGGATTATTTGCTGGAGATAAATTCCCAAATCAAGAAACAATCATAAAAGGGGACACAAAGGAGAGATCTATAGCACTGGCTTCTATTGTGGCTAAGGTTACACGAGACTATCACATGGAAAAGCAGGCAGAAGTCTATCCTGAGTATGGCTTTGAAAAGCATAAGGGTTACGGGACAAAACAACACTATGAAGCCCTTAGAGCACATGGAATATCTCCAATTCACCGTGTGAGCTATCTTTCGAGACTTTAAGTATATAGACTTGACAATATATGAATAACATGCTAAATTAAGAGAAAATAAAAAACTAATAGCACATATTATGAAGAAAATAATGCTTATAATGGCTTTTTTGCCAATGCTTGCTTTTGCCCAAGAAGGGGTGAAATACAACACTATTTATATTGTTGACACTCCAGAGGATGTAGAACCTTATCTTGGTGTTTACCAATATTTTGGAGAGTTTGCTCATGGAAAGGCTGTGTTTGCTTGGACCTTGAATGATGAAATAAAGGAAAACACAAACACAACGATCAAGAAAAATGAGTCAGACTCAACTGGATCGCTCTATGTTGCCAAACTCTGGGGTCCTGTTCTGGATCGGATAACTGAAGAGCAGTTTCTTGCTGCTTATAAGAAAAAACTCCAAGACAAGAGAAAGGTTCTTCTTAGAAGTTTCGATGCTCTAAAGGGCAGTAAAGATGCTGCCTCTAAACAAGAGCTCAAAGATCTGAAGAGAAACATCAAAGATCTGAAGGCTTCTAAGATTAAAAAGCTCGCTAAGGCTTTGAGTAGAAGTTTTGATTATAGAAGAGGTCAAGGTTCTATATTTATTCATAATAAAAGTTATGAGGAGTATACAGCTGAGCAACTAGATGCTTTTGGTGATGACAGCTCGGGATTTTTTATCAGAAGAGGTGTAACCAGAAAGAGTTCATCCTCTGGATCTCTGCTTCCTGGAAAAATAAGTAAAGGTCCAGGGAATTAATCTTCTTGAAAGTATTTAAAGCCACGACAATCGTCGTGGCTTTTTTGATACGTGAATCTTGCCTTTGCAACCTGTTTCAGGCATACTGATTATCAGTTCCTATGGATAAAGACTCACGAAAAAAAACAACCGGCGTAAGCCATGCAAAGTCTATAATAGTGAAAGGTGCTCGAACTCACAACCTGAAAAACATTTCAGTTGAGATGCCAAGAAACAAAATGATAGCCATTACAGGTCTATCTGGATCAGGAAAGTCTAGTCTTGCTTTCGACACTATATTTGCAGAAGGACAGAGGCGATATGTAGAATCGCTTTCTTCGTATGCCCGGCAATTCCTAGGTCAAATGCCAAAGCCAGATGTTGATGAAATATCAGGTCTGTCTCCTGCCATATCTATAGATCAGAAAGCAGCATCCAGAAACCCTAGGTCTACTGTAGCTACAATCACAGAGATATATGACTATTTAAGAGTTCTCTACGCTCGAGTGGGGCGAGCTTTTTCTCCAATATCTAAAAAGGAGGTAAAGAAACTTTCAAACACAGAAATTGCTCAGTTTGTACTGAAGAAAATAAAAGAACTTGGTAAGGGTGGTGCTAACAAAAAAGTTATGGGTGTTGAATACAACGACTTGGAGATACATATATTTGCCCCTGTTGTTCGTGGGCGAAAAGGTGAGTACTATCAGATGCTCTATGACTATCTAGCAAAGGGATACACAACAGTAAGAGTGGACGGAAGAACAAAACAGCTTCGCGACAATATAACTTTAACGAAAACAAAAAAGCACGAGATAGATCTACTCGTGGATTCTTTTGCTGTACATGAGTTGAGCGATGATAAGAATGACTTTGAGATGAGACTCTCAGAGTCTGTGGAGCGAGCTATAAAAGAAGCAGAAGGATTTATCCGGGTTGTTGTTGGAATCGCAGACACGAAAGAAGCTGAAAAATCAAAAACAGAAACAGAAGATATCTTGCTGTCTGCAAAACTTATATCACCAGACGACGGATACGTTTTTCCAGAAGTGGAACCAAGACTGTTCTCTTTTAACTCGCCATATGGTGCCTGTCCTCAGTGTAATGGTCTAGGAACCAAGCACCTTTTTGGAGATGATCCTTGTGACCTGTGTAATGGTGCCAGGCTTCGAGAGGAAGCACTGAACATTTTCGTTGGTCCTTCTGTGAACAATAATGGAACATTGAAAGAAGGAGTAAATATTTTAGAATTCACTTCCATGAGTGTTGTGGATGCGTACGAATTTATAAGTAATTTAGAACTTACAGAAAAAGAGGAGCAAATTGCAAAAGTTATAGTAAAAGAGATAAAAGACAGACTCCTATTTATGAAAAACGTAGGTTTGACATATCTAACTTTAAACCGAAAAGCAAACACTCTCTCTGGTGGAGAAGCTCAGAGAATTCGACTAGCTAGCCAGCTTGGCTCTCGGCTTGTTGGTGCTATGTATGTTCTAGATGAGCCAACAATAGGTCTTCACCAAAGAGACAATGATAAATTAATCGAAACCATTCTAGAGCTTCGAGACCTGGGTAATACAATTATTGTAGTTGAGCATGATGAAGACACTATTTATGCGGCTGATCACCTTATAGACATTGGTCCAGGGGCTGGAGTCCATGGAGGAGAAATTGTTGTGGAGGGGCCTTTGGATGAGCTATTAATGGCAAAAACAAACCCGTCTGGTTCACGAACACTGGCATATCTTCGAGAGGAGGCGCATATCTACCTGCCAGAGTCTCGAAGAACTCGTGACAAAGGTAGTATCTCTATTAGAGGGGGAAAGCTGCACAATATAGAAAAGTTGAGTGTGGATATTCCTCTTGGAAAACTTGTTTGTATCACAGGTGTATCTGGTTCTGGAAAGTCTAGTTTCATGTACGGAATTCTTCACAAAAACTTGCAGGCAAAGTTTGAGAGAAAATATAGAACGGACAAACCACAGAACTGTACAAAGTTTGATGGTGCTCAACATCTGTCTCGATCTATTATGATAAACCAGTCTCCAATAGGGCGAACGCCACGGTCAAATGTTGCTACATACACAGGGTCATTTACATATATAAGAGATTTGTTTGCTGAGACAGAAGAGGCTAGAATTCGAGGATGGAAAGGAAGCAGGTTCTCATTCAATGTTAAAGGTGGTCGCTGTGAAGCTTGTCAGGGTAATGGTCAGATTGCAGTAGAAATGCATTTTCTACCTACTGTATATGTGACTTGTGATGTTTGTGATGGAGCTCGATATGACAAAGAAACTTTGAAGGTTCTGTATAAAGGAAAAAATATTCACGACGTTCTTCATATGACTGTAGAGACGGGGGTTGTTTTCTTTAAAGACATTCCTGTTATCCATGACAGACTGAAAACTCTTGTAGATGTAGGTCTTTCATATGTAAAGCTTGGACAGTCTGCAACCACCCTATCTGGAGGTGAGGCTCAGAGAGTTAAAATCTCAAGTGAGCTCTATCGTCCGATGACACAGAAAACTATTTACTTGCTTGATGAGCCAACAGTAGGGCTTCACTATGATGATGTTGTTAACTTGATTGAAGTTCTAGATCAGCTGGTTGCAAAAGGTAATACTGTTGTAGTGATTGAGCACAATTTAGATATGATTAAAATGGCAGACTTCGTAATGGATCTAGGTCCAGACGGAGGATCTGAGGGTGGTCACTTGGTTGCAAAGGGGACACCAGAAGAAATTGCAAACAACCCAGATTCTCATACAGGAAGATATTTAAAGAAGACGTTGAAGAAGAGTAAGAAGAAGAAATAAAAAGACCCTATTTCTAGGGTCTGTACTTAATTAATTCGAGGGTCTGTATCTTCTATTTGGTATTGTTTCAGCTTTTTTATTAATGGGCTATTGATAACCCATACAATTATTAATAAAAAAGTTACACAGAAAAGAACGAGAAGAATATTTTTAAGAATCACCAGGATTAAAAAATACTCCAAGGTTCCAACGAATGTCGACACTAGCAACGCGAAAAATAAAGGGAATTTAAGCACAAAAGATAATTCTTTTCTATCACCTTCTTTTTCTAGTTCATCTCTTCTTTCATTAATCGCATGTTTTGCCACCATGAAAAATACTGCAGCAAAGATGAATAATGCAATAGTCATGCTAATAAACACTGACCATTCATCTGCTAAAAATGCAAATTCATTCAAATAACTCATAATCTTTTTTATTAGTGTTTGTTGTGATACTATAACTCTTAGTACTATTTGTCAAATGAAACTAAGCGATTTAAAAAAACTAGATATTCCAAAAAACCCAGGAGTCTATAGATTTATGGACAGTTCGGGTGTTTTGTATATTGGAAAGGCCACAGATCTTCGATCTAGAGTTAGGAGTTACTTCGGTACGGATCTGATTGAGACTCGTGGTCCACACATTGTAGACATGATTACAAAATCTACGACTGTAAAGTGGGAAGAAACTGAATCTGTTTTGGAGGCTCTTATTTTAGAAGCAAATGAAATCAAGAAAAACCAGCCCTACTACAATACAAAAGAAAAAGATAACAAAAGTTATACATACGTTGTCATTACCAAAGAGCATTTCCCAAAAGTACTTTTGGTTCGTGGTCGAGAACTTGAGAAACACAGGGCTGGTGTAAAGGTTTCAATTTTAGAAGAAAATAAAATAGATTCCATGTTTGGACCATTTCCTAGCGCTGATTCCCTGAAGGTTGCGTTAGGAATAATCAGAAAGATTTTTCCTTTTCGAGACAAGCGATCTGTTCAGAAAGACAAGGCTGAGTTCTACAGACAGATTGGTCTTACTCCAGACCTCTCAGACTCTGCTGTTAAAATAGGATATAAAGAAAACATAGAACATATAAAAAAGTTTTTCAAAGGTCAGAAGAAGACATTAATAAAAGATCTTGGAAAAATCATGATGAGTCATGCAAAGAGTGAAGAGTTCGAGAAAGCAAACGATATAAAGAAAAAAATTTTTGCCTTGAAACATATAAATGATGTCGCACTTATAAAAGACGACTTTCTGCCAAAGAAAGTAAAAACCTCAAAAATAAATAGAATAGAGGCTTACGATATTGCACATCTATCTGGTCAGAATATGGTGGGAGTGATGACTGTTATTGAAGAAGGATCACCAAACAAAGAAGAATACCGAAAATTCACCATAAAAGGCTTTGATAAGGCAAATGATACAGGAGCCCTGAAGCAGGTCTTAGAGAGGAGATTTGCGCACCCTGAGTGGGTCTATCCGGACCTTTTGGTTATAGATGGCGGGCGAGCCCAGAAGAATGTTGTTCATAGATTTTTTAAGAAACATGGACTATCTATACCTGTTGTTTCTGTGGTAAAAGATGAGAAACACAAGCCAAAAGCAATTATTGGCTCGAAGGAAATAATCAAGGACTTTGAAAAAGAAATACTTTTGGTAAATCATGAATCTCACAGATTTGCTATTGGTTTCTACCGTAAAAAACAAAGACAAATAAAGTAGGGAAAAAGGTCTTGCAAAAAGGTGAAAACTCGGTAGAATAGTTTGGGTCAGTTCTTTGGTATTTTTATAACAGCAGATGAGGACAAAGTTCAAGTTTACTTGTACATTTACCTTGGAAAGTTGTTATATACATAAGATATATCATGTATTTTTTCACTCTTTTGTGATAACCTACGCAGATATATCAAACAAACACCCATCCTAAATTCCTCGGAATCTAAGATGGGTGCTTGGGCCCGTAGCTCATCTGGCTAGAGCGCTCCCCTTGCACGGGAGAGGTGGCAGGTTCGAGTCCTGTCGGGTCCACATAAAACAAAAGGTCTGGATACAACGTATTCAGGCTTTTTGTTTTACCTGGATTTGCGGACTCGAAGTGAGGCCAAACGAAGTCCGCGCAGCGGCTTGGCCGAATCGGGGTCGAGGGAGTGAGATTTTCTGAAAGAAAATCCACGAGAGTGACCGAGCCCTGTCGGGTCCACACATAAATTGTCAACAAAAACCCTTTAGAAATAGAGGGTTTTTGTTTGGGTCTGTAATAAATACAGGTGATATCCGTCTTAAACTGATATAATAAAATTATTAATATAACTAATCTATATACATGGAAGAACAAAACAATTTTGAAGTAAACGAAGAGGGAGTTAAAGGGCGCATTTCAAAAGGGGCAGCTATTGCTTTTAGTGTTGCTGGGGTACTTATTGCCGTCATTATCGTTGGGGGGCTATTGGCATGGAAATCAATTAATGTTGCAGATGATGTAACTGATGTAACTGATGTAACTGATGTAACCGATGTAACCGATGTAACCGATGTAAATGATGTAACCGATGAGAGGGAGATCATAGTTATTCCACCTACTCCAGAACCTGAATTATATACACTTTCTGTAAATCTAACGGACTCAAGTTGTTTTTCTAGTCTAGAGGGTGGAACAACCTGCACAGAACCAAAAGCGCATCATATAGGCTCTAATGACACCTTGCGAGTGCGCAGCTATATTCCTGGAGTAGAAAGTAATTATCGAGCAGGAGACCCGTATAATAACTACACACTATGGGGTGAGTTTAGTGATTCATCATTTTCATTAGAGTTACCAATAGGCGAGTATTCAATCTTACGATACTCTGGCGACTGGGGAGGATCTGAGCGTTGTATAGGGTACAACTCGAGTGACATGTCTGAGGCTTGTCATATTGTAATAACCAATGAAGAAGTTAATGTCTCAATTAATTTTCATAGTGAAGCTGTAGAATAGAGTTAGGTATTCAACGCATTAGCTCTAAAACTCCTCACCAAAAGACCCTAAACAGGTTTATTCCTTCAAAATCCCAACCAACCTAACCACATCTCTCCTAAATTGGTTCCAGTATAGGATGTTAGAGTCCACAAAGAATTAAACCATCACATATCCATGTGGTGGTTTTTCGTTTATGAGATATCGAGATGCTTTTGTTTCGATATTTTATAAGACAAAAATCAATATCAACATTGTAGTAACAGCTGATGCAAAAACAGCTAGAAATATATTATTCTTTCTCTGGTGTTCTTTAGACGAACCTCTTGTTGTTAGATATATATAACCAACCACAACAACTCCCATAACAAAACTATAAACCGACGGTACTATTGCAGCTTCGGGAGTATTCAAAAGAAAGGGAGACATTGCGATACTTATAGCCAGAGCTCCATTTTGTAATCCAACCTCCACGCCGATTGAGGTTCGCTGCTTTTTCCCAAGTCGAAATAGCATGCCCAAACCATGCCCTAAACCAAACATTAAAACTGCTAGAGCCGTCACCACTAAAATGGCTTGTTTAGCAAACTCAACAAAAAAGCTTCGCTCTAGAATAATTGCTGTAAAGACAATTCCCACTAGGAGAACTGGCGTGACTAATTTTGAAACTTTACTAATCCTGTGGGCGAATACAGGGAAGCGGTTTTTTGTAAACATCCCAATCGCTATAGGGAGAAGAGTGATCAAAGTTATCTGTATGACGGTCTGCCAAAACGGCAGGTGAAGGGAATAATTTGTATTGGTGAAGTACAGTGCTGAAAGATTAACAATTATTGGAATAGTGAAGACTGTGATAATGCTGTTTAAAGCGGTCAGACTAATAGATAGAGCCACATCTCCATCTGCAATAAAAGACAGGACATTTGACATCGGCCCTCCTGGAACTGCGGACAGAAGCATAAGACTTACAGAGAGAATAGGGTCGAGTCCAAAGAGGTTAGCCAGAAGAAAGGCTACAAGAGGTGCACCGATAATTTGAGCCAGAATTCCAACAAATACAGCCTTCGGACTTTCTCTGAGCCTCTTAAAATCTAAAATTGTAAGAGATAGGCCCATTACAAACATAACAAGCCCAATGATAATTGGGAGAAAAACCCCTACAAAAATGTTACCACTAAGAAATTGATCCATACTTATTAGATGGTAGCACGAGTGCATCACCTCCATGGATTTAAAAAATTATTATAAAATCCACATCAACCTCACGCATCTCGTCCAAATTGATTCCCTTGTAGGGTGTTCGGGTTCACGAGTTGATTATTAAAAAAATTTTTAAAGATATGAGGTCTCTGTGGGTAAAAAAAAGCCCTCCCATTCACCTGGGAGGGCAGTTGCCCAAGGTAGCATCCCGGCACAAGCCCTTCGGGGCTATTTCAATGATTTATAAATCATATCTGTAAATTAAGTTTCTGTTGTTATAAAAGCGCTACTTGGTGTATGTTTTTAATTAATGTCCTTATTGTCTACTACTACTATATCAGAATCTAGCCCAATGTAAAATATGTACCCACATCAGGGAATGGCTATCCCGGGAATGAAAAAACAAATTCTGGTTAATCTACCACGAATGCAGTTACCACTCTTCATTCTTTCTACGGACTGGATGCAGATAAATTCTCGGGTTCATATTCTGGTTCCATAATTGAGTCTTTGGCTGACTGTAAGGATGTTGTCATGGAAACAGTAGACGATAAAGTTAATCTTTATTGAGATAACCGACAGCGTAGAAGAATCACAGATATTTCCAAGCGATAATTTAATCACCCCCTTTGATGTTAAAAACATTTGTAATAAGAAGAAAGAATTGTCGATAGATCAAGTAATTCATACTGTTGCAGAAATGATTAGTAAAAATAAGCAACCATGGATAATAATTAGGTTTATTTCTGCGACACTTTCTATAACTTTAATTCTAGAAGTAAAGAAAAAAGGAGAGTGATTAGTGGTAATAACTTAAAACAATTTACTAATTATGTATGTCAGGTGAGAGCGTGCAAGTTGACGTATGTACATATACAATGTAATCTAATGATTGTACATTTGGTGACTCCATGATTCAGAGAAAAGTTGTGGATTTTCTTATTAAAATATTCTAATAAGACCTTACTTTACTTAAATAATAAAAAATATGAAAGATAAAAGACTATACCTATACGGAGCTCACTCTGTTAAAGATCTACTAGAAATGCACCCTGGAATAATTACCAGGTTGTATCTTCGTGGAACTTTAGAAAAACACACTTTAGATTCTTTTCGTGATTTGGCTAAGAGTGCTAAAGTAGCAGTCTCTGTTGTTTCTGAAAAAGATATTAAAAGATACGTGGGAGATGTAAATGATCAGGGCGCAGTGGCTCTTGTTTCTGGTTTTCCTTATGCCGATTTTGATGAATGGATTGAAACTGTAGATATGGAAAAGAACCCAGCAGTTGTAATAATGGACTCTCTCGAAGATCCTCATAATGTTGGAGCAGTTATTCGTACAGCAATGGGGCTTGGTGCTTCTGCTGTTGTTATCCCCAGCTCTAGACAAGTATCTGTTACACAAACGGTGTTTAAAGTTGCGGCTGGAGCAGCGAATCATATTCCTATTATCCAAGCTGGATCTCTTACAAAAGTTATGAACCGTTTAAAGAAAAAGGGTTTTTGGATTGGGGCACTTTCAAAGAGTGACAAGAGGGCCGATAGTCTTCTTTCACATGAATTCACTTCACCGACTGTTTTTGTTGTGGGAAGTGAAGGTTCTGGAGTTCGGCCTTCTGTTATAAGTGATTCTGATTATATAGTTTCAATCCCTATAAGAAAAGAGATAGAAAGTTATAACGCCTCGGTTTCACTTGCTATTGCACTTTATGAATGGAAAAGACAGAATAGTTAGTAATTAATCTAAAAATAATATGAACATAGAGGAAATTTTTTATACAAATTTACTACCGTGGCTAAAAACAGATGGGCTTGAAATCATTTTAGTTATTGCCGGGGTTTTTATTGTGAGGAAGTTTGGCCACATGGCAATAGATAAGATAGTCCGGAGTTCTGTCTCACGAGATGCCTATGGAACAGATGTGGATGAACGAGCAAGAGAAGATACCTTGATTCAAATATTAGAAGGGGTTGTATCTGTTCTTCTGTGGATTGTAGCTTTAATGATGATCCTTTCATCTATTGGTATAAATATTGCTCCACTACTTGCTGGAGCTGGTCTTGTAGGTGTTGCCGTTGGTTTTGGTGCTCAGTACCTGGTGAGAGATATGATAACTGGACTATTTATCATTCTTGAGAATCAGTACCGTGTAGGAGATATAATATGCTTAGATGGAGCATGTGGAACAGTTGAAACAGTTACGCTAAGAACCACCACTCTTCGAGATTTAGATGGCGTAGTTCATACCGTTCCAAATGGTGAAATAAAGAAAACATCTAACATGTCTCGTGACTGGTCTCGAGTAAACTTGGTTGTTGGAGTTTCATACGGTGATGACTTAGAAAAAGTAGAAAGAGTTATAAATGAAGTTGGACAAGACCTTGCCGATGATCCCGCTTGGTCAGATAGGATTATGGAAGCCCCAGTGTTTCTTAGAGTGGATAATCTAAATGATTCTTCTGTCGACATACGAATTCTCGGCAAGACTACTCCAAACTCTCAATGGGCGGTAACAGGTGAGCTTCGCAAGCGTCTAAAAATAACTTTTGACAAAGAGGGTATAGAGATACCATTTCCTCAAAAAGTTATTCATAATGAAAAATAGGAAATAATAATTTTACACAAAAAGCCCGCGACATGCGGGTTTTTTATTTGCTATACTATATTCAATGAATAATCGTCTAAGTGAAGTTACATACATGGGAGACGCTGATTTCCGAAATCAGAAAACTCGTTTTGGTATAAAAAATATTGACCGAGCACGACATATGTACGTAATTGGTAAAACAGGTATGGGTAAGTCAACTCTGCTTGAAAACATGGCTGCGCAAGATATTCAAAACGGCGAAGGAATTTGTTTTGTTGATCCTCATGGGTCTTCTGCGGAGCTTCTTCTTGATTATATTCCAGAAGACAGAATTGATGACGTTATATATTTTGCTCCTTTTGATACTGAGTTTCCTATATCATTTAATCCTCTTGAAGATGTAGATCCTGACAAAAGGCACTTGGTTTCTTCGGGTTTGATGTCTGCCTTTAAGAAAATTTGGGTTGATTCGTTTTCTGCTCGTATGGAGTATATTCTCTCAAATACTATTTTAGCTCTTCTTGAAACTCCAAACTCGACACTTCTTTCTGTTAATAGAATGCTTGTTGAAAAAGAGTTTCGTAAGCCTATAGTTGAAAATATTACTGACCCCACAGTTAAGGCATTTTGGGTTGATGAGTTCGAAAAGTGGGATGACAGGTATAGAAAAGAGGCTGGAGCCTCCATTCAAAACAAGGTAGGTCAGTTTGTTTCTAATCCATTGATTAGAAATATTATTGGTCAGCCAAAGTCGTCTTTTAATTTGAGAGAAATGATGGATAACAAGAAGATTGTTATTGTTAACCTATCCAAGGGTCAAATTGGGGAAGAGAATGCTGGGCTACTCGGAGGTATGTTTATTACAAACCTATACTTGGCTGCTATGAGTCGAGCCGATTTGGATCGTGATGATATGGATGCACTTCCTCCATTTTATTTCTACGTAGATGAATTTCAGTCTTTTGCTAACGAATCCTTTGCGGATATTCTATCTGAGGCTCGAAAATACAAGTTGGCCTTAACAATGGCTCACCAGTATGTTGCTCAGATGCCAGACGAGGTAAAGGAAGCTATTTTTGGTAACGTCGGGTCTATGGTTGTTTTTCGAGTTGGCCCCGGGGACGCAGAGCACTTTGAGCGTGAATTTGCTCCAGTGTTTACTGAGCAAGACATTGTAAATATTGGACGATTTCAGTACTACCTAAGACTTATGATAGATGGTATGGGATCTCAGCCATTTTCCGCTGTGGGAATACCACCTTTGGAGAAACCTCCAACTTCAAACAAGAAGGCCGTTATAGAAATGTCTCGATTAAAATATGCCAATTCTAGAGAAAGTATTAACAAGAGAATTATGGAATGGTACATACCAATCCCATCGGAAAAAGACAAAGAGCATCAAGTCTATATAAATAATAAGAAAGCAGAGTTCAAGTCTCAAGGAAAAGAATGGGTTGATTTTTCTAAAAATCCTGACAAAAAAACGGCATACGACAGCAAGAAGCCCATTAATAAGGACGTTAAGCCTCTTAACAAATTTGTTGCCAAAAAGGATTTTACTAAAACGAGTATTTCAAATATTCCAGAGCCATCTAACTTTATTAGTAAACCCTCGTACAAGAAGGAAGTAAAAAGCCCACTAGCTCCAAAACTTAAAGATCTTCTTGTATCTGTTGAGAACGGAAATGCGAAGCCTGTAGAAAAACCAAAAGAGCCGGTTATAAGTAATCCCAAAAAGGATATAGAAAGTTCAATATCTCCAAAACTGAAAGACCTGATAGCTTCTGTTGAGAGTGGAGACGCAAAACCTGTAGAAAAACCAAAAGAGCAATCTTTAGATAATTCTAAAAAAGAAATATCACTATCTAATTTAGGTCTTAGACCACAAAACAAAACACTTGATCGCAAGGCTGGGAAAAAACAAGTATCTTCTCTTAAGGATGCTCTTATGAAAGCTGGAATGGCTGGGAGTGATAAAAATGATAAAATTGTTCAGAGATCTGACGCACCCGCACCCGCACCCGCACCCGCACCCGCACCCGCACCCGCACCCGCACCCGCACCCGCACCAAAACAAGAAAAAGCACCCCACCAAATGTTCGGTGCTCGTAAACCTGATATTAAACCACTAGAGCCAAAATTTCATAAACCATATGTTCCACCTGTATCAGAGCCAGATAAAAATCAAAACACTAGTACGCCGGCACAATCGTTGAACGATAATAAATCAAAGCCTGCAGAAATTAAAAAAACAATAGAGAAGCCAAATGAATTTAAAATTGAAGATAAATCAAGCACTGTTTCAGCAGCAGCTGTGGCTTCAGAAGAAACAGGTAAGTACTCTCCAGATGAACTACTAAAAGCGATTCTACAAGACTAAGTATGAAAGCATTGTTGCTCACAATTTTTGTTCTGGTGCCTGGAATATCCTTCGCCTCTATTTCTGTAAATGAAATAATGTATGATTTGGAAGGTACAGATTCAGATCGTGAGTGGCTGGAGCTTGTTAACAAAGGGCCTGAGTTTGTTAACATTTCAAACTGGAAGTTCTATGAGAATAGTTCTAACCATGGGCTAACACTATATTCTGGTGAAGAAATTCTAGCCCCTGGAGAATTTGCTGTTATTGTGGATTCTCCAGAAGTTTTCCTTAGTGATTGGCCAAGTTTTACAGGAAATCTGTTCGACAGCTCTTGGTCATCTTTTTCAAACACTGGAGAAACATTTGCAATAAAAAATGAGGATGGGGATATTGTAGATGAAGTTACATATTCACCAGAAGACGGAGCCAATGGTGACGGTAAATCGCTTCAATTGATTTCAGATGAGTTTACACCTGCCAGCCCCACTCCCGGAAAAGAAAATCAGGGAGTAGAGCAGGAAACAAATACAGCTATATCAAACACTCAATCAGGTGAGATTGCTGAGGTTGAGTATGTTAGCACCTTTGGAATTCCAGACAGGGTAGTTTCTGGAGAGAAGATATTTTTCGATCCAAAGCTTTATGACAACGAGGGGAATCTAATATTTAAAGCTCTTTTCCAGTGGAGTCTTGGTGATGGAAATGCAAGAGAGGATGATTACAGAAAGGACTTTTCTCATGTGTATGAGCATCCTGGGGTTTATGTAGTTTACGTGGAAGTATATACCAGCTCAAGGAGACATGATCCGGATCATGTATACAGACAGACTATTAAAGTACTTCCTGCGAACATTGATCTGGCTATTCTCGATGAGGGAGTCTCTCTAAAAAACAAGTCGGTGTATGAGCTAGACATTGGTAATTGGGATCTACTATTGGACTCTAACGATAAATTTAGAATACCCAAAAATACGATAATACTGCCAGGGAAGGAAATTATATTCTCTTTTCCAACTCTTGGTGTGAATTTTATTTCTGATCTTATTCTTCAAAATGAGTCCGATGATATGGTTAGTAGTATTTTAAATTCAAAGCTAGAAAAGGATATTCCGAAGAAAAAAATAATATATATACCAACAATAAAGACCACAGCCCCTGTTCAAAAGGTCGTTGAAGAAGTTTTAGATATTTCTGATGTAGAACCTCAGATAGCAAGCGCTTTAAGTGCGCTTCCAGAGGTAAGAAAAAATAAAAGTTTATGGTTTTGGATCTATGGATTACTGATAGTTTCTGTTATTGGAATTATTTCCTACATTTATCTTAAAGAGGAAGATGATTTCTTGGAGGAGTTAAATGAGGCTGATGAATATACAATAGAGTAAAAACAAAAAACTCTCTGAAGAGGTTTTTTGTTTTAGTTGGATAGATACTTTTCCAGGATAGACTTGATGTCTCGAATCAGAGTGAAAAACAGCTTTGTTTCTTTTTCTTTGAACGCTTTTTCCGCTTCTAGTACTAGTTTTGCAAGTCTTTCCTTCGTACGTTCATCTAAATCTTCATTTTTCACAAGCTTTTCAATCTCCAGGTCAATCTTTTTAAGAGCAATCTCGGCCAGTTCTTCATGTTGCAAAACTGTTTCCTTTTTTACTTTTTCATTTTTTAAACTAGTCATTAGAACCTGTGAGACTTCTACTCTTTCAATTTTTTCTGCAGAGTCATCTTCTTTTTCTGGTAAAGGTAAAGGTTGGGCTTCTGAGCTTAGTGATTCATTGTTAAAAGAAGACTCTACTTCTGGCTCTTCTATAAGTCTGTCCCGTGAAGATGTGTCTAAATCATTATTAATATTAACAGGAAGAGCAGATAGTACTACACCATTAAATGACAGATCTTTAGAAAGTGCAATAGTTTGAATATCAATTCTCCTGTTTGATTTTTCGATATTTTCTATAATTGTCCTGCCTTCTTTTTTGGCAAGCCTTCCTTGACTGTTAAGAGCCACACTTTCAGCTGCTCTTCTGGCGATTCGTTTTTCTTCCCATACTATTTTTGATTCGGGAGTCCTTTGAAACACACTAACAACTTCTTCCATTACTTCTGTTTTTATAGCATATAAAACATCTCCCGGAAGTGATTGCTCCGATGCAAAAGCAAGTCCTCCTCCTCCTGCGACAAATCCAACAAGTACAAAAGCCACAGACCTTGCAAACGCCACGAACTTAAATGACGACTTAACTGACCCTGTAGAACCAGAAGCTTCTCGCATGGGGAAGTGTTCCATTGTCTCTTGTATACGTGCCCGCATCAAAGACTTTTCGGCTTCTGTCATCCGAGTGTTCTCTGCTTTGTTTTTTAGTTGTTCAAATTTATTGTTCATGTTGTTCTTTCAGTGTTACGTTAAGTTTCTGTAACCCTCTATGTATTCTTACAGATATTGTATTTTCTGTGGCGCCTAGTTTACTAGCTATGTCTTTAATTGACATTCCATCCATAAACCGCAGAGTGAGAACTTCTCTATAGCTTTCTTTCATATCCTCCATGGCTTCTTTTGCTAAATCAGACTCGAAAGATGTCTCCTGTCTCTCCATTTCGTCTATGTCAGATTCATAATCAAATCCTTCATCCAAAAGTGTGTCTAGAGAAGAACTTTTCTTTTTTCGTCGCCAGTCAATAATAAGATTTCTAGCCACCTTGTATAGAAAAGCTCTTATGTTCTCAACTTCATTACCTTTGGCTAAGTACTGCCAAGTCTTGGTAAATGAGTCTTGGGATATGTCTAAAGCCACTTCTCGATTTGAAGTTTGAAAGAAGCAGTATCGAAAAATATCATCAGAGTATTGTTCATACGCTGCCATAAATTCCTTTTCAATTTTTTCTTTATTTGCTTTCATTGTTTATGACGGATAAGGGTCGTAAATATTACTTATATTATATCAGGTATTTCAACTTCAGAATTAGATATAGCCCCTCCGGAAGGAGGGGCTATGTTTTCTACCAGTTACGGTAGGTTGTGGTAATTCCAAAGTCATAATGAAGGTTAATAAACCAATTAATTCCTGAGACTACTTTGTTTGCGGTATTTTGTGCTGCTTTTTTCATAATAAGTGTTTTATGTGTTATTACTCGATTCGCCATATATAACGCATCAGATCTAATAATCTTACAGTTTTCAAATAAATCTTGGGTCTAAAGGTTTGCTGTATTAAAAATACCCCTTAATAAGGGGTATAAGATGCGATTTCAGACCGAAGTCTCACTATCTCGATAACTGATCCTTTATATAGAGTGTTATCAAGCTGTGTGACTATAAGTGTGTATGGTTCTAAAAATAGATCCATTTCATCCCACCAGAAGTTTACGTAACCCACTCCAACATGGTTAAAATAGATCGGTTCTTCTTTAAGAGTCTTACCATGAGTGTCTTTCATTGTAAAATAATACGGATTATTCCAAATGTCTTGAGTTGTGTCTCTTATTGCCGCAATAACTGTGTTTGGTTTTTTCTCTGATCTTTCTAGAAATCCTTTGCTAACAGCAAATTTTTTCATTTGAGGATCTGACAAATAACTGCCAATTGAGCATCCAGAAAACAAGATAGTTACAAATATGCAAATTAGGAAAATTTTATTCATTTTTGATTAAAGGGCTTAGGGTTTGACTTATTTTTTCTAACTCTACTCCTAAAAATATATTTGTCAAATTAATTGTTTTGTTGGGGTGATTTTGGTATGCTTTACCTGTTATGTTAAAAAAATTCTTAATTAGAAAAATGATGAAGTCTCAGCTAAAGAAAGCAAATATTCCAGCTGAGCAACAAGAGATGCTTATAGAAGCTGTATCAGAAAATCCTGACTTCTTTCAAGAGATGGCAAAAGAAGCAGAAAAGATTCAAAAGGAAAAGGGTATAGATCAAATGTCTGCCATGATGCAGGTAATGGAGAAGAACAAAGGAAAATTACAAGGAATGTTTAAAAAATAAAATGGCACTATCAATAGGAATCGTAGGACTACCAAATGTTGGGAAGTCCACACTGTTTAACGCTCTTACAAAGAAGAGTGTTGATGCTCAAAATTATCCTTTCTGTACAATCGACCCATCGGTCGGTGTTGTTCCTGTACCGGACGTACGGATAGACAAGCTAGCCGCTTTCTCTGGGTCAAAGAAAATCTTGCCAGCGGTTATCGAATTTGTAGATATTGCGGGACTTGTAGAAGGAGCTTCAAAAGGTGAAGGTCTTGGAAATAAGTTTCTTTCAAATATTCGTGAGACTGATGCAATTCTAGAGATAATTCGTATTTTCCCAATAGATGGAAGTGGGACAGAGATCACTCACGTCTACGGTGAAATTGACCCACTTCGAGATATTAAAGTAATCAACATGGAACTTATCCTGGCGGACCTAGATAGTGTTGAGAAAAGAATTGAAAAATTAAACAAAGATGTTAAACAATTTAAAAAAGAAGCAATCGCTGAGACTGCAATACTTCAGAAGTTTAAATCTGCTCTAGAGGAAGAGAAGATGGCTAACACAGTTGAACTTACTGAGGACGAAGAAGTTATCGCAAAGCAATTCCAACTTCTAACGTATAAGAAGTTTATTTATGGACTGAACAGACGTAGCGGTGTTGAGAACATGGATGAGTCAGAACCAGAAAAGTTTAAGGAGGTTCTAAAGCATATTGAGAATATGGGCGCAGGATACGTGGTTATCGATGCCAAGACAGAGGAAGAGCTAAAGGATATGAACAAGGAAGAGAAGGAAGAAATCAAGAGAGACTTCGGAGAGGAACATACAGATGATGGGTTGGATAAACTTATTCAAGAGGCCTACAAGCTGCTTGGTATCATGTCATACTTCACAACTGGCCCAGAAGAGACTCGAGGATGGACAATCCCAGTTGGGTCTACTGCACCCCGGGCGGGACGAGCGATTCATACTGATTTCGAGGCAAAATTCATTCGAGCCCAAGTCATTACAGTAGACGCACTACTAGAAGCTGGATCTCATGGAAAAGCTCGAGAAGCAGGAACACTTCGGACGGAAGGAAAAGATTACATAGTCAAAGACGGAGACGTTATAGAGTTTCTAGTATAATTAACCTATGGAAGAGAATCCTCCAGCAGATAAAAAGAAAGAATATATCTCTCTAAAATAAGATTGAGTATCATTGTAAAGTATCTTGAAGCAAAGAAGATGGTATAATAAATGCATGGAAGAAATTGGTTAACAAATTAATATAATAGCTCTCGCAAATCTTGTCTCAGGTATTGCATTCTAACCTAGGGCATCTTCTCTCAACCAGAGATTGATTCACCTTAATTAAGGCGGTACTTAAGATTGCTCCCGACGGCTCCTCACTTTAAAATATGAAAAAGAACAAAAAGCATTATATACAAACAGCGATTGTCTCAGTATTTTTCGTGGCAGCGTTTGCGTTCCTTGTCTCAGGGAACACTCTTACAAATAATTTTGATGCAGAGAGTCAGCAAGCATCAGCAGGAGACTTCGACTGGAAGGCTTTTTACAGTGTTGAGAAGCTAGTTTTAATAGATGCGGATACAGATAAAGAAGTTCGAGAGCTTGTGGACGGTGACATTGTTGCAAGAGATGAGTTTGTGAAAGGACGTTTCTCAATAGAAGCGGTCACAACACCCTCTGTAAATTCTGTGAGATTTGATGTAGATGATAAAAAAGAGTATCGGAGAGACAGCTTGATGCCTTTTGCTTCAGCTTATGAGCTTTACGGAAACTTCCATCAGTTACCACTAGAGCTAGGAGAGCACACAATCACAGCAACGCCATTTTCACACAAAAGAGCTCGAGGATTTATAGGAGATCCTATAAGTATAGAGTGGACACTAGTTGATCAGTCAGAACCTATTTAAACAATTCTAAGAAAGTCCCTGCTGGGGCTTTTTTTATTTGCGCCGCTGCGGTATTATGGAGATTATGAATGAATATGACCCAAAAAATATCGAGAAAAAATGGCAGGAGACCTGGGAAAAAGACGGGTTATATAACGTAGAAGACAAAGTAGAAGGTAGAGAAAACTACTACAACCTTGTGGAATTTTCGTATCCTTCCGGAAATCTCCATGTGGGTCACTGGTATGCTTTTGCTGTTCCAGATATTCTATCTCGATACAAAAGAATGCAGGGGTTCAATGTTCTTTATCCTATGGGCTTTGATGCCTTTGGTCTTCCCGCAGAGAATGCCGCAATAAAGGAAGGTGCTAATCCTAGAGAGTGGACATACAAGCAGATGGATGTGATGCGTGGACAGCTAAAGACCATGGGAGCAATGTTTCCTTGGGATAGAGAAGTTGTTTCGTGTTCTCCAGAATATTACAAATGGACGCAGTGGATGTTTAACCAGCTTTTGAAAAATGACCTGGTTTATCGTGATGTGACAACAGTGAACTGGTGCCCAAAAGACAAGACTGTTCTTGCCAATGAGCAGGTGGTGGATGGATGCTGTGATAGATGTGGTACAGAAGTTATTCAGAAAGATCAGGAGCAGTGGATGATACGAATAACAAAATATGCTGACAGATTAATAGACGATCTAGATGATCTAGAATGGCCAAACCATATCAAAGCTTCTCAGAAAAGTTGGATAGGACGAAGTGAAGGATCTGAAATAACTTTTGATTTAAGTACAGGAGATAAGATGCCAGTATTTACCACTCGAGCAGATACACTTTTCGGTGTTACTTATGTTGTGATTGCTCCAGAGCATGATTTGGTTCAATCCTTGAAACTTTCCATAGAAAACTGGGATGAAGTAGAAAAATATATTACAGATACAAAAAAGAAGTCAGAGCTAGACCGACAGCAATCAAAAGAGAAAACAGGTGTAGAACTAAAGGGTCTCACAGCGAAGAATCCCGCAAATCGAGAAGATGTTCCTGTATGGATTTCAGACTATGTACTGGCTGGCTACGGAACAGGCGCTGTGATGGCGGTTCCTGCACATGATGAACGAGACTTTGAGTTTGCAAATAAGTTCGGACTATCTATAAATCAAGTAGTTGCTCCAAATTTCTTTGGTCCAATGGAAGCGCCTATTGATGCATTTGGTTCGTACGGTGTGATCAGAAGAAAATCAGATGGAAAAGTTCTTATGCAAGGAACTCATTTGAAACGATTTTCTGGAGAGGTGTTTTATAGGCTGCCTGGAGGAACATTGAATGAAGGAGAGACTCATGAAAATGGATTGTTTAGGGAGATAGAAGAAGAAACAGGTTACAAATTCACTGCTTATGAAAAAGAGCTTTCACAGTGTGTCGTCTATCACAGTAAGCGACTTGAGAACACAGAAAAGCAGGCGGTTCGTCGATTCAAAAAAATGTTTCTACTTTCTTTTGAAGAGGCAGAGGATGGGATAAAGAAGCCAGAAGATTACGAGGAAGGATTTGTCTATGAATGGATGGATCTCAAAGAAGCCATAGACCTCATGGAGGGTAATAGTGAGTATATTTTTAAGGGGGAGCTTTGGGCTCTAAAGAACCTTCTCAATGGAAAGAGCTTCAATGATAAAGGTTTACTTGTGAACTCAGGAGAATTTAACGGCCTTACATCAGATGAAGCAAAGATAAAAATAACAGAAAAAGTTGGAGGTGAGCTAAAGAAAACATATCGCCTACGTGACTGGGGAATTTCTCGTCAGCGCTACTGGGGTACTCCAATACCTGTCGTATATGACCCAGAAGGAGTTGCTCATCCTGTACCAGATGAACACTTGCCATGGACACTTCCTGAAGACGTAGATCACACACCAGACGGAACAGCTCCACTTGCTCGGAGCGTTGAGTTGAAGAATAGAACAGTTGAGATATTTGGAGAAGGATGGACACCAGAAGTTGAGACAATGGATACTTTTGTAGATTCTACTTGGTACTTCTATCGATACCTGGACAGTAAAAACGATAAAGAATTCTCTGCACAGAACCTAATGGATTCATGGATGCCTATTGATCTATATATGGGAGGACAGGAGCACACTACCATGCATGTTCTGTACTCTCGGTTCTGGACAAAGGCAATGTACGACCTAGGTCTTGTAAAAGATGAAGAAGCTTTCAAGATTAGAATAAACAGAGGAATGATTCTTGGTCCAGATGGAACAAAAATGTCAAAATCAAAAGGAAATGTCATAAACCCAGACGAACTAGTAGACAGGCTGGGCGCTGATACCGTGCGAATGTATCTATGCTTCATGGGTCCATACGGAGTGACCGTTGATTATCCTTGGGATCCAAACGGAGTTGTGGGAGTGAGACGTTTTCTTGAGAGAGTTTGGCGAGTAAAAGACATAATAGGCGATGGAGATTCTGCTAATGAAGCATTGCTTCACCAAACAATAGAAGGAATCACACGAGATATTGAAAACTTTAAATTCAATACTGCTATTTCCAAAATGATGATACTTGTAAACGCATGGGAGAAGAGTAAATCTGTTTCAAGGGAAGATTACAAAATACTTATCAAGCTTTTGTCTCCATTTGCACCTCACATGACTGAAGAGCTTTGGAAAGAGTCTCTTGATGAAAATGAATCTATACACACTTCAAGTTGGCCAGAGTTTGATCCAGAAAAAACAAAAACAGAGAATGTAGTTGTAGTTGTTCAAGTAAATGGAAAGGTGAGGGGAAAGATTGAAGTAAAAGTAGGTCTTACAGAAGACGAAGTTATGAGTCTAGTCAGAGCAGATGAGCAGATCTCTAAGTGGCTAATAGGGGAACCAAAGAAGGTTATTCACATACAGGATAAGCTGTTAAATATAGTCATCTGATAGAATACCTATATGGTTGAGCGTTTCAAAAAACTAATGAATAAAGACTTTAGCAATATAAACCAGGCTGCACTGCTACTTGGTTTTTTTGCTTTATTGTCTCAGATATTTGGACTTATTCGTGACCGCGCTCTTGCTGGGACTCTTGGTCCATCTGCTGGGCTCGATATCTACTATGCGGCCTTTCGTATTCCAGACTTTATGTATGTAACTATCGCACTACTTGCCACGGTGACCGCTACACTGCCGTTCCTTACAAGTGCTTTAGAGAAGCATGGGCTGGAAAAAGCAAAGAGATTTTTTGATAGTGTATTTACAATTTACTTTCTTTTATTAATTGTCACATCGATAATTGTTTATTTTCTAATGCCAGTTCTAGCTCCACTTGTGGCACCAGGGTTTGGTGTTGATCAAATCACACAACTTATAACAATTTCTAGAATAATGCTTCTGTCTCCGATACTTATGGGGCTCTCAAATCTCTTTGCTTCTATAACTCAGTTGTATAGAAGATTCTTTGTTTATGCTCTTTCTCCAGTTTTGTATAACTTGGGAATACTTGTGGGTGTTCTTCTTCTGATGCCTATCTTCGGCCTACCTGGTCTTGCCTATGGTGTGATACTTGGAGCATTCATGCATCTGCTTATTCAGATTCCCACACTTATAAAACACAACTTCACCCCAAAGTTCACTACACATATAGAGTGGCGTGAACTCAAAGCTCTTCTCTTGGTGTCGCTCCCTAGAACTCTCGGGTTAGCTTCAAGAAATATTGCTCTAATTGCTATCGTTGCTATTGCTTCTATTATTGGCGAGGGGTCAATATCTGTTTTTAATTTCTCACTAAACTTACAAAATGTACCACTTACTCTTATTGGACTTTCATACTCTGTAGCTGCTTTCCCAACACTGGCAAGGTTGTTTGTTGAAAATAATATTGGTGAGTATGTGAGGCAAATCACCTCTGCAGCAAGACAGGTTATATTCTGGTCTATACCTATTACATTTCTATTTATTGTTCTTCGAGCACAGATAGTTCGAGTAATACTTGGTACCGGAAGTTTCTCTTGGGCAGATACTCGTCTTACTGCTGCTGCACTAGCGCTGTTCTCAGTGTCTGTTCTTGCTCAGGGGTTGGTGTTCCTATTCGTGAAAGGATACTACGCAGCAGGGCAGACATGGCGACCACTCTTAATAAATTTATTTTCTTCTGGAGTTATTATAGGATCTGCATACGGATTGCTAAAAATCTTTGCAAACATACCAACCTTCCAATTTTTCATAGAATCAATTCTTCGTGTAGAAGGAATCCCTGGCACAGCTGTTCTGATGCTTCCTTTGGCTTTTTCTATAGGTTCAATCTTAAACTTTCTTCTACTGTGGCGAGTTTTCTCAAGAGACTTTCCTCATGTTCTGGGTGCAAAGCTTGGGAGGACATTTTTCCAAAGTTTCTCAGCGAGTTTTTTCATGGCAGTTACTTCGTATCAGTTTCTAGTTATCTTCGGGCAAGTGTTTGATCTAGACACATTCTGGGGGGTCCTAGGGCAGGGATTCTTTGCTGGAGTGATAGGTATTGGAGTGGCAATATTTATACTTTATCTCATGCGAAGTAAAGAGCTCCATGAAATATCTAAAACCCTGAGGTCAAAATTCTGGTCAGCTCCTGTTATTGCGGAACTTCAGAGTGATTTGTAGATATTGACAAGTTTTATTATTTCAAGTAATTTGGACATAAACTAATTAAGTTATTTGAAAATGATTAAAAGAAACTATTCTTGGGTAAACATTTTTGCCTTTCTGTTTGTAATTGTCACTGTATATTACTGGCCTCGAGACTATTTAAGTAGAGAAAAAACCTATGTAGTTTTTGCTATTTTCACAACTTTTGTCTTTTTCTGGGGATGGATTTGTGGTAGAAAATCTGGACATGGAAAACCCATAAAATTTGACGATTTAAAAGAGAATTCAAGTTTTACTGTTGTAAAGAGTATCGAGAGTAATATTTTCGGTGGAGCAAGGTATCTATGCCGGCTTGAGAATGATCTGTATGTTCAGATTGATTTCATGTTTGGAATAAAAGAACCTCCTTTTATAAGAATAGAACCGGGAAATTGCTACAAGAAGAAGCTGGACATATCTGAAGGCGTTCTTGTTTATAGGTTTTTTGAAAAATACTATCTTGAATTTATACCAGATAGTTAGATAAAAGCGCTTGATAAGCGCTTTTTTTATTGCAACATACGAAAAGCAGGCAAAAGTAAACTTTTGCACTATCTGAGTTAAGGTGAGTGATGAAATCAGAGAGGGTGCCCTGGGGTAGATGTTGTAATATACGGTTCTAAACCAAAGAGCTTGGCGTTTGGGGCGGTACCTTTTATTCCTCAAATCTGTTAATATCACTATATTGAAAGACCAGCAAAAGGCTCTGCCTTTTGCTGGTCTGATACTCACATGCAAAACGATATCAAAAAAATCAGGAACTTCTCTATTATTGCCCATATTGACCATGGTAAGTCTACTTTGGCGGATAGAATGATAGAGCTGACAAAAACAGTAGAGGTTCGCAAAATGCGGGACCAGGTTCTTGATCGTATGGAACTGGAGCAAGAGAGAGGAATTACCATCAAGATGCAGCCTGTTCGTATGGAGTGGAAAGACTACATATTGAACCTTATTGACACTCCTGGTCATATAGATTTCTCTTACGAGGTGTCACGAGCTCTAAAGGCTGTAGAAGGGTCAATTTTGCTCGTAGACGCTACTCAAGGTGTTCAGGCACAGACATTTACCACACTCGATATGGCAAAAGAACAGGGGCTTGTAATTATTCCTGTACTATCAAAAATAGATTCACCTTTAGCTAGAGTAGAAGAGATAAAGTTTGAACTTGCAACTCTGCTAGATATTGAAACAGAAGAAATACTTGAAGTTTCTGGTAAAACTGGAGAGGGTGTAGAAGAACTTTTCAAAGCGGTTATAGAAAGAGTTCCAGAACCAAAACAAGAACACCCAGAAACAAAAAGTATCCAGTCTCTTGTTTTTGACTTTGAGTATTCCTCTCACAAAGGTGTAATAGTGTATATTCGAAACTTTGAAGGAGCTATAACAAAAGGAGATCAGCTATCCTTTGCAACCTCAGGAGAGAAGTTCTTTGCACTTGAGGTAGGAACATTTTCTCCAGAACCAACTCCTAAAGATAGTTTACTTCCTGGTGAAATAGGTTACGTGGTAACTGGTATCAAGAAGCCGGGACTTGCCCGCGTGGGAGATACTGTGACTCTTCACAAAGATCCTTTTCCGGCTCTACCTGGATACATGGACCCTTTGCCTGTTGTGTGGGCGTCTATTTACCCTGAGAGTCAGGACGATTTTAATACTTTAAAAGATGCTCTTGGGAAGCTTCGACTTTCTGATTCATCTTTCTCATACGATGAAGAATCAAGTGGGTCACTTGGACGAGGATACAGGTGTGGATTTTTGGGTATGCTTCACCTGGAGATAATAACCGAGAGACTTAGAAGGGAGTTTAACTTGGAACTTGTTGTGACTCTGCCAAGTATTGTTTACCACGTAATCTACAAAGGAAAGGAAGACGAAGAGATAATTTACTCTCCGCATTTGTTTCCAAACGACGGTATGACAAAGCAGGTTACAGAGCCATGGGTTCGAGCAAAAATAATTACTCCATCTGAGTACCTAGGTCCTGTGATGCAATTACTTTTTGAGCATGAGGCTCTCACTCAGGCAACAGAAAACTTCGGAGAAAGAATGTCTGTAGAGGTTGACATGCCTTTGAGGGAGTTGATGAGAAACTTTTTTGATAATTTAAAGAGTGTGTCTTCTGGGTACGCATCAGTTGCCTATGAAATAACAGAATACAAGGAGGCTGATGTAGTGCGACTTGATATTCTGATTGGAGACGAAGTCATGCATGCCTTCACTCGAGTTGTATCTAGGGTTCGTGCCCAGGAAGAAGCAGAAAAAATGGTAGAAAAAATCCATAAGGTAATGCCACGTCAACAAGTAGAGATGAAAGTTCAAGGGCGAGCCTTTGGAAGAGTTATTTCTTCAAAAGCTTTGAAGGCCTTCCGAAAAGATGTTACAGGATCTCTATATGGTGGGGACATTACTCGAAAGAAAAAACTTCTCGAGAAGCAAAAAAAGGGAAAGAAGAAAATGGCTACATATGCAAAGGTGAACATTCCTCATGATGTGTTCTTGAAGGTTATGAGATCAGGAGACTAGACAAGGTTTCTATTTCTTGTATACTGTCTAATCCAAACTGTTCCTTCATGAAAAACCAAGAAAACCAAGAAAAGCCTAAAGCCAAAGTACTCTCTATTGGAGGTCTTAAAAACACCCCTTATGACGCTGAAAGACTAAAGAGGGAGCTTGCTTCCTTTCTAAACCCTCGTTTGTAACGAGGGTTTTTTATTTATATGGTAAGCATCGCTGGGAAATACAGAGCAATCATACCTATAATCATTATTACAGAAATTATGGCTGTAAATACCTTAAGAAACTTTTTGTTTTTTGGGTGGAATAACATACAATGAGTATACCTATGAAAGTCAAGAACACCAAATTTACCTGGAGGAGCTTTATGGCAAGTCCAGCGGCTGTGCTTTTATCTTTTTTGCTGTTCGCTATTGTTTCCTATAGTCTAATTTCTGTCATACCAAAACAAAAAAAAGCCCAGTCGGCAAAGATGGAAGCTCAAAATGAGCTACAAGACGCTAGAGACCAGAAAGATGCTCTAAAGGGAGAAATAGGGCTCCTGTCGAGCGATTTTGGCCGTGAGAAGGCTCTTCGTGAGAAGTTTGGGGTAGTGAAAGAAGGAGAAGAAATAATAGTTCTGGTGAACAACGAAGAAGAACAGAAAGAGGAGAAAAAAAGTCCTTTTGAATGGATTTCACAATTATTTTCTAGCTGAGACAATTTATGAGTATGCTATAATTAAAATCTACATTTATCAGCAGTAAGAAATATTTATATTATGAAAAAAGTACAAGTTTATAGCACACCAACATGTCACTATTGTCAGATGGCAAAAGCGTTTCTAAAAGACAATGAAGTAGAATATACAGAATACAACGTTGCAGAAGACTCAGAAAAAAGAGAGGAGATGATGAAAGTTAGTGGTCAAATGGGTGTACCATTTATCGTGGTCGGAGAAGGGGAGGAAGAAGAAGGAATGATTGGATTCAACGAACCAAAACTTCGAGAGCTTCTATCTCTTTAAGAAGTAGATAAAACAAAAAAACACCTTAAGGTGTTTTTTTGTTTTAGTGTGTCTCCGCCGGGAATCGGTCACTCTCGTGGATAGATTATTTCATTTTATTCATAATCAATCTCACTCCCTCGACCCCCACTCGGTCAGGCCGCTTTGCGGACTTTGTCTGACCTCGGTTCGATTCATTGCGGATCATTAAAACACCAAAGCCCTTATACTTTCGTATCAGGGCTGAGCTGTTTTATGTGTCTCCGCCGGGAATCGAACCTGGAGCTGCTCCTTAGGAGGGAGCCGTTTTATCCAATTAAACTACGGGGACAGATATGTAGATACTAATGTATTGTGAGTTAAAAGTAAAACAATATGCTAAAATAATTCCATGGATCCAAAAGAAAAAAAGGAATTATTTAGAATAGTAGAGGAGAACAACGAAATGATTCACAAGATGCGTGGAGCTCAGAAAAGAACTTGGTGGATGTCGTTTATGAAGTATCTGTTGTTCTTTGCTGTTGCCTTGGGTGGGTACTACCTAGTACAGCCCTTTATAGAAAATATAAATACCGCATATGATTCGGTTCTAGGCACCGTTCAAGGAATTCAGGACACTGGAGATGATATAAAGAATTTTGGAGGACTATTTGGAGGAGACAATTAAAAAACACCGTAAGGTGTTTTTTAATAACAGAAACATTTATATTGTGCTCGGAGGCAGACTCGAACTGCCGACACCTGGTTCTTCAAACCAGTGCTCTAACCAACTGAGCTACCCGAGCAAGGTAACCCACATATACTATCAAAAATATGATAAGAATCAAGCAAAAAAAATACCCCGTTAGGGGTATTTTTTAGTTACTATTTATCTTGAGGTTTGTCTTCCTTTCCTTGTCTATCTTTGGTAGCCGTATGATTAGTAGTCCATTTCTCTCTGAAGCTTCGGCTAGATCTGGATCTACTTCTTCTGGTAGAGCTACACTACGGGAGAATGACCCCCAATACAGCTCTCGAACAACGTATTCATCTTCCTCCACCATTCTTGCCTCTTTTCTTTTTCCTTGAATTGTTATCATGTCTCGGCTTATTTCAATGTCGAGCTCTTCTGGTCTGACACCTGCTGTCATTGTCTGGATCACAACCTCTGTAGGTGTTTGATACATATCAATAGAAAGTTCTCCCTCTTCTTCCCAGGAGTCTATTGATCCATCTGTATGAACTGACACCTCTGTCATTTCATCTAGATCTAAATCGTCCTCATGTTCGTTAATTTCGTCCAGGCTAATTCCCCCGGTAAGTCTTTCAAAAAATGATAGTTTTCTTTTGCTCATAATATTTTTTATTTATACCAGTATGATAAACGTCGAAGTCGCTCGAGCATCATACTTATGATAATGCTAATAACCCAGAGAAAGGCAAAGACTGCAATAGAGTTTCCACTTCCTTCTTTCATTATAAGAAAATTAAAGACACTGTGCAATAAGGTTGCCCCCAGAAGTCCAAATAGAATGTGGATTTTCTTATCTCTCCAATGCTTATGAAATGAAAGACCTAGTGCTATACCCACAATTCCACTCGATACTGCGTGTAGAAGAGTTGCCCCCAGAAAGCGTAAATTCCCAGTAATCAGACTTAAAGTCGCTTCTTTTAGGTGTATCGGCTCAATTAGGAATAGAGCATTTTCAAGAGCTGCAAATCCCAATGCTCCAGTCACCATATAAACGACGAAGTCTATCGGTTCGTCTGCTTTGGTTGTATTAAAGGCGATAAGAGCCACCGCTCCAAGCTTGA
>JBLHJW010000004.1:0-32776 GCA_047619465.1 Minisyncoccia bacterium | reverse complement strand
GACAAAACATAACTGCTATATATATGACGTAGAGTTTCTTGATATATTACAAAAACCCCATTACCTGGGGTTTTTTACTTTCGCCTTTCTTTTTCTAATAGCGTGCGATCTTTTAATCTGAGATTTTTGGCTATTTTGGGCCAAAACGAATTTACTACATAGTACTCTAGCTCAGTAGAATCAGAACCCTGAGTTATTTTCTGGTATAAAAACTGAGAGCCTTCACTATCATAGATCTGACTAAGATAGTTACCATTGATCAAGACACCCTTTCTTGTTTGCAGAAAATTCAGCTCAGGACGTGACTGTAGATTTTCTACAACTCTAATCATTGAACTGTCTACTTGAAAGCTAGATGATCTACTATTAAGCATGTCATCTATCGTAAAAATTTCCAACATTCCTAACCTTTTTTTTCTCAGACATACAACCTCTGATATAGGAATTAAATATATACTATTTTTAAAAACAACCTTAAGTTTTTTTAAAAACGGTAAATAGAAAACTGTTCTTGGTGATATTTTTTTAATTTTACTCATTGTATAAGAATGAAGCGTTTACTTCTTTTTACTCCTAAGAGTTTCAATTGTCAAGACAAACAAAAAAACACCAATGATGGTGTTTTTTTAATTATTTTTTCCCGTATTTTTCTTCGTAGATTCTAACGGATTTTTCTATGGCTTCTATGGCTTCTTTTTTACCGCTTATTTTAGGTATGGTAACCACAACTTCTGTACCATCACTTTTAAGAGACTTGTATGTCTCGAAGAAATGTTTGTATTCTTTTAGGTTGTGTTTGTTTATATCCTCTATATCCTGAACATCTTCCCATCGTCTGTCTTCAACAGGGACAGCTATTATTTTATAGTCAGACTCCCCATCATCAATCATCTCCATGACAGCTACGGGTCTAGCTTTCACAAGTATTCCCGGTGCTAGTGGGTAAGTAGCGAGTACAATCACATCTAGAGGGTCATTATCTTCCCAAAGTGTTTGAGGAACAAATCCATAATCAAAAGGGTATGCCGCTGAATTGTAGTTTGCTCTGTCTAGTGCAATAAGACCAGTTTCCTTGTCTATCTCGTACTTATTGGCTGAGTTTTTTGGTATTTCAATAATTACGTTTATCTCTTCTGGAGTTGCTCCTCGAGATATCTCATGCCAAAGGTTCATGTTCATATGTTTTGTTGCTCTGATTCGATGCCAAAGACCCTGTCTCGACACGAGACAGGGTCTAGTGGTTTAGTTTATAAATTATTTATCTTCGCTCTTTGTTTCTTCTGCCACTTCTGATTCTTCCTTCTCACTGGCCTCTGGCGCGACGTCTTTTCCCTCTGCGGGAGTTTCTTCGTCCTGAGCTTGATCCACTTTGTCCTCTTTTTCTTCGTCATTAACAACATCAGAAACGGCTTCTTTTAAGTCTTCAAGTGATCCGTACTCTTTGTCATCTTTTTCAGATATTTTATCTCCGTCTTCTTCCTCGCTTTCTTTTGAACCTTCACTTTGGATACCTTTAATATCAATCTTCCAACCTGTAAGTCTGGCTGCTAGTCTTACGTTTTGGCCTCCCTTACCAATAGCTAGTGATAGCTGGTCTTCTGCAACTTCTACAACAGCCTCCTTTGTTTCCTCGTTTATGTGAATATCAATAACTTTAGCGGGGGATAGGCTGGCGGCGACAAATTCTGCTGAATCCTCTGACCATTCTATGATGTCTATCTTTTCACCACCAAGCTCATTCATAACTGTTGTAACTCGAACTCCTCTTTGACCTACAAGTGATCCAATAGGGTCGATACCTTCGTCATTTGACCAGACGGCAACCTTTGATCTTGCTCCAGGCTCTCTTGCGATTGCTTTTAGTTCAACTACTTCTCCAGCAACTTCAGGTGCTTCGATTGCAAATAACTCTAATAGGAATTGCGGGTGAGTTCTAGATAGCCACAAGTTCACTCCACGAGTTCCTTCTTCTACGGAATATAGATAGGCTTTAATACGAGCTCCTTGTCGGTAGAACTCTCCAGGAATTTGCTCTTTCTTTGGCAGCATTCCTGTGGCTCTTCCAAAATCTATGATTACATTTCCACGGTCAATCTTTTGGATTGTCCCACTCACTACGGTCCCTTCTTTGTCTCCGTACTCTGAGATCACGCTCTCTCTTTCCGCTTCTCGGATTCCTTGCATGATTACCTGCTTTGCTGTTTGAGCTGCAACCCGTCCAAATTCTTCCTCTGTCTCAAGTGGAAAGACAAGTTCCTCCTCAAGTTTCGCGTCTTTCCTTATTAGTTTTGCGGCGTCTATGAATATGTGTTTCTCTTCATTGTATAAAGGAAGTTTCTCTTCACCCTCTGGAACATCTTCCACAACCTCATTTCTTTTGTGAAATGGTTTTCGCTCCTCCTCTGGCTCCTCCTCTCCTTCTTCAGGGATTCGAACCGTCGTTTCATCTACTACAATCTTGATTTGCCAGAACTCCATAGCTCCAGATTCAAGATCAATTTTTGATCGTATGATTTGATGTTTTTTCCCAAAGTCCTTTCTGTATGCTGCAGCAAGTGCTTGCTCTAGCGACTCTATAATTTTAACTTTTGGGACTCGTCGCTCTTCTTCTAATTGATCAAGAGCTAAATTTAATGCTTTTATATCTAACATATTTAATTGTACCTACCGTACACATACATTCATATGTATACTCGATATTTAATTTTAATCTTCTAATTTAAAATGTCCGCTTTGCCAGCGAACAGTAGGTGTGTATAATAGCTCATTTTTTAAAGTATGTCCAATCGACTTGTTTAAATTTTGATACCTCCTATAATGACCTTATGTTCAGTGATATTCTAAAAATTAAAGGTGGTAAAAAATTAAAGGGGTCAATTAAGCCTCAAGGGGCCAAAAATGAGGCTTTTCAAGTTCTTGCGGCTGTTCTACTTACTGAAGAAGATGTATTTATTCATAATCTTCCAAAAATCTTAGATATAGTTAACTTATTAGATCTTTTTCGCCTAATTAGTGTCTCTGTTAAGGATCTAGGTGAGGGTTCTTGGCAGTTTAATGCTTCGAATGTGGATCCAGAAAAGATGAAAACAGACCTTTTCCAGCAAAAGTTTTCGGAACTTAGGGGTTCTTTGATGGTTTCTGGGGCAATGTTGGCTCGATTTGGTGTAGGTTACTTGCCTGAGCCCGGCGGAGATCGTATAGGAGTTCGTCCTGTAACTGTTCACACAAGGGCCTTTGTCGATATCGGAGGGGAGTTTGACAGAGAGAACAATATAATTTCACTAACAAAAATTGATTCAAAAAGAATAACACTTAGAGAAGCTTCTGTTACAGGAACAGCCAATGTCATCTTGGCTTCTGTTCTAAAGAAAGGTGAAAAGGAGCACCGGCTGGAAATTTACAATGCTGCATGTGAGCCCTATATCCAGCAGTTGTGTAAGATGCTAAATAGTATGGGCGCAAAAATATCTGGATCAGGAACAAACCTTCTATCTATTGAGGGTGTAGAAAAACTTAGCGGGACTGAACATCGACTAGATCCAGACATGATTGAGATTGGAAGTTTTATTTGCATGGCTGCAGCAGTTGGAGAAGGTGTGTTAATTGAAGGTGCTAAAGTTTCACATCTTGGAGAGATAGCTTTTTATATTTTTGAGAAACTTGGAGTAACAATAGAAGAAAAATCAGATGGCCTTTTTGTACCAAAACATGATGAGATAAACATAAAGAGACCAACAACCAAAGCAAAAAGAATTAGAACTGTATATGATGACAGATGGCCCGGTCTTTCTCCTGATCACTTAAGTTCTTTGATTGCCATGTCTGTCCACTCAAAAGGCATGGTTACCTTTAAACAAAGAATGTTTGATAGGAGACTTTTATTTTGTGATGTTTTAAACACTATGGGGGCAGATACAATCATGAGTCACCACCAGGAAGTGACAGTAATTGGGAACAACAGATCATCCAAACTTACGGGGGTCAAAATGGCTTCTCCAGATATTCGTGCTGGGATGGCTCTAGTAATAGCCGCACTATCAGCTGAAGGAGAGAGCGTTATAAATAATGCAGGTCAGATTCATAGAGGATATGAAGATATTGTAGACAGGCTTAGAATTTTGGGTGCAGATATATCAGATAAATAATGTTTAACGTTGAAAATAAAAAAGAATTAGAAAACCTGAACACGCTTCATCTTCCAGCTGTTGCAGAGTATTTTGGAATCTTAAGTAGAGAAGAAGATCTTTTTAAATATGCTAGTTTTGCTAAAGAAAACAGTCTAAAAATTTTTGTTTTAGGTAGTGGTTCAAATGTTGTGTTGGAAGACATATCTAACTTTCTTATCTTGAAGAATGAAATTAAAGGGGTGGAGATATTACAGGAAGATGATCGGAGTGTTAAAATTTGTGTTGGCTCAGGTGTTATTTGGGATGAATTTGTTGGGTGGGCTACAGATAAAAATTTCTCAGGTATTGAGGCCTTGAGTTTTATTCCTGGGACTGTTGGAGCTGCTCCTATTCAGAACATAGGAGCTTATGGTCAAGAAGTTTCAGAGACGATTCACTCTGTAGAAGTTTTTAATTTGAACTCTTTGAAAAAAGAGACCATAAGCGCAAAAGAATGTTCTTTCTCTTACAGAGATTCAATTTTTAAAAGAAACCCGGGTTTGTATATTATTTTATCAGTTTGTTTTTTTCTAGCTAAAAGCAAAGAAGTAAAAGTGCCAAACTATGGCAGTGTTAAAGAAGAGTTTAATAAAGCCTCGATAGGCAAGCCAACACTATCTGATATTCGAGAAATTGTAACCCTTATTAGAAAATCAAAATTACCAAACTGGAAAATTTTTTGGAATGCTGGATCCTTTTTTGGGAATCCTTTTGTTTCAGATGATCTTGCCAGTTCACTTAACAAGGAATTTCCTGATATGCCGCAGTTCCAAACAGAAGAAGGAGTCAAAGTTTCAGCAGGTTGGCTTATTGAGAAAGCTGGACTAAAAGGATTTGAGGATGGATCTTTTAAAACTTACGAAAAACACGCACTTGTGATAATTCATACTGGTGGTGGAGATCATAAAGAGTTAAATAAATTTAAAAGTAAAATAATTTCAAGAGTAAAGGAATTATTTAATGTTGAATTGGTTCAAGAGCCTGTTAGTATAAATAAATCATGAAAAAATTAACTGAAATAATTCCAAAAGTGGTTGCAGCAGAGCACAATCTTCCAGACATTTTAATTTCTGATATAGGTATTGATTCAAGAGAGATAAAAGAGAACAATTTATTTTTCGCCGTTTCTGGAGGGAAGTTTGATGGACACGATTATATAGAAACAGCTATCAATAATGGAGCAGTTGTTATTGTTCATGAAAAAGATTTAAATAAAATAGAGGGTATTTTTTATCTAAAAGTAAAATCTGTTAGAAACCTAATAGGTGAAGTCGCGAGTCTTTTCTTTGATGAGCCATCTAAAAATATTAGAGTAGTTGGTGTTACAGGTACAAACGGAAAAACATCTGTTGCCACAATACTATTCCAAATAGCTACATCTGCTGGATTCAAATGCGGACTTCTTTCAACTGTGGAGAATAATATTAATGGGACTGTTTTTTCTTCGACACATACAACTGGTGACGCAATTCAAATTCAGAGAAATCTAAAAAACATGGTTGATGCAGAATGTGAATATTGTTTCATGGAAGTTTCTTCCCACTCTCTCGCGCAGGGTCGTGTGCTTGGTTTGTGTTTCACTGGAGCTGTCTTCACAAATTTCACGCAAGACCATCTTGATTACCACAAAGACATGGAGTCATACTTCGAAGCTAAAAAGCTATTGTTCGATAATTTACCAAAGGAATCTTTTGCAGTTACAAACAAGGATGATTCGTTTGGTCTCAGAATTGTAGAAGACACAAAAGCTAAAGTTCTCACATACGGACAGTCTAACCCTGATTCTGATTACTTATTTGAAATGCGTGAAACGAGTATTGAAGGATTAGAGATTAGTATAAACAACCTAGATTTAGAAATACCATTAGTAGGCGAGTTTAATGCTTATAATTTTGTTGCAGTGTATGCTTCACTAAGAGAGCTTGGTTTGAGTCATGAGCAAATAAGTAAGGAGTCTTCAATTATCAAGGGTGCTGTTGGTCGCATGGATAGGATTGTTTCACCGACAGGTGTTGTTGGTATTATTGATTACGCACACACTCCTGACGCCTTAGAAAATGTTCTAGTTACACTTGAATCATTTAAAAGAAAAGGAAAAATAATTTCCATTGCTGGTGCTGGGGGAGACAGAGACAAAACAAAGAGGTCTTTGATGGCTGAGGTTTTGGATAAGTACTCAGATATTTTAGTTCTCACATCAGACAATCCAAGAAACGAAGATCCAGAAGAGATAATAAATGATATGTTAAAAGGTGTTTCAAAAAAAGAAAAAGCAATAGTTATTCTGGATAGAAGAGAGGCGATTAAAAGATCTGTAGCATTGGCAGAGCCAGGTGACATTGTTTTGATTGCTGGTAAAGGTCACGAAGACTATCAAATTATTGGAGATGTAAAAAAACACTTCAGTGACAAGCAAGAATTAGAAAAAGCCTTCAATCTGTAGAAGGCTTTTTATTTAAATACCGAAACTATTTTCTCTATCTGACCATCAAAATCTGAAGATGTGATTAGCAGAATAATAGAGTTTTCATCTGCTGTGGATTTGGCTAGGTCAGGTAGGTTGCCTTTCTTTGTTTCAGGAACGGCCTTGTCTTCATTTAGGTTTATTTGTTTCACCATGTCCGACAGGGATAGCTGTTCAGGTGTTTCATTTCCTGCAGATGACGGTTTGTAAACTACTACTTTAGACACATCTTCAAAAACATCAATGTACCAAGATAGATTTCCTTTGTTCCTCCAGCCAAATGTATGAGGTTCAAATATGGCTATGATATTTTTATCTGGAAAATGTTTCTTTATTGCAGAGATATCTGCCTTTGCTTTTTTATAAGATGAACCAAAGCTTTCATAGACGGGAACTATGCTGTTTGGATTTTTTAATTCTAGTCTGTTTTTGACTCCCTTGAAAGTCTGTATTGAATTTGCCAATTCATCTATTGTGACAAGATTGTTTTCTAGTAGAAGAGCGGAAACCCCAACTATATTTTCTATATTGTGATCTCCAAGTAAATTCGTTTTTATACTTGTTAAATATTTACCATCTTTCTGTAGATCAAAACTAGAGACCTCACCATAAGATATATTATCGGGTGTGTAATCTGCTTTCTCAAGACCGTAAGTAAAAACTTTTTGATTGATATCATTCACCAACTCAGAAACGTTTGGGTGATTTATTCCCGCAACAATCACGCCTCTTTCTGGGATTATCTTCAGAAGATCTTTGTATGGTTTCAGGTAAGATTCAACCGTTGGGAATTTATTTATATGGTCGTGCTCTCCAGATATTAGTAGTATTGATTTTGGATTGTAAAATAAAAATTTTGGAGTTAGAGATTTACTGTCGTGCGGATACTCATCTCCCTCAAGTATGAAAATTTCCCCCTTTCCAATGTGCGAGGTTCCAAAATCTTTTGGCTCGGCACCTAGAAAGTAAGATGGGTCTTTTCCGGACTCTTTCATTATGTGAGCGGCGAGAGAACTGCAAGTAGACTTTCCGTAGCTCCCCACTATTACAAGATTGTTTGTTTCTTTTGTTAGGTCTCCAAGAATTTCTGCAAAAGACATCTTTGGATTATCTAGAGACATTGCTTTTGCAACCTCTTCATTGTTTTCAATTGAAAGTTGAGCGGAAGAGCCTAGAATTATCAAATCAACATTTTCTGGAATGTTTGAAGCATCGTATCCTACAGTGTGTTTTATATCATTATCTCTAAGCGCTGTAGCTATTGGCTCAAAAGAACCAGAGTCAGACCCTGTAACAGTCCAGCCTTTTTGTTTTAACAATAAAGCAGTAGCAGATGTTCCCTTACCGCAAATTCCTATTATGTGAACATTCATAAAACGTATTATACACAGGCCTGTCTATTTTAGAAACTGGTCTTTCATGGGTAGCCATAGATATTTCATGGAACTATTTTCTGCCTCCAGAAGGTCTGGCTTTATTGATAAATATTCTAGAGAGGTCTCTGTAAAGTTTTCAAACTCACCAGTAGAAAGATTGCTTGTTTTAACTAAAGATACATCCCCCAGAAGACCACTTGCTTGCCATTTATTTTTAAATTCTGAAAGATATTCCACCTGCATAAAGCTACCAAGACATTTAAAGTCATTAAGAAAAGAAAGAATTGTAAAGGTAAGTATGGTTGCCGGACAGAGAGTTCCATCTATGAGTTTCTTCCGTAACTCCTCTGGAGATAAACGAATCTGATGATAATCTCCAGACAGGTCCAAGCCATCAAAATAAAGGGACTCTCTTTTTTTATATTTTGATGATTTATACGCTCCGTAGAAAAGATGCGTCTTCTCTCCAAAATGTTTTATAAAAGTTTCTCTATATCTATTATCAAATAAAAGTTTAGAAATAGGGTGGGCCTGGTTGTCTATTACCTTCAAAATATATCTTGCTATTACATTGTTTATATCAAGATAGACAATTTCTTTATCCAGAGCTCTAGAGTGTAGAGCTCCACTGTTCGAGCATGCCCAGTCGCTAAAGGATTCAAATCCTGCAGGGCTCACAACTCCTTGTAGAGATTTCATATTTAAATCAAACTCAGCAAATGATTTTTCAAAAACAGGAGACTTGTAAACAAGTGCATCCTGATGAGTCTTCGGTACAAAATTTAAAGACTTCGTACCTGTGTTAATTCTTCCAGGCTTTACTGAATTAGAAAAAGGTATTCCAGAAAAAGACCCAACAATATATAAATCACCAGCCTGGAGTGCCTGGGTTGATAACCAGTCTATACAGAACATTCTAGAGCTTGGAACAAGAGAAGTATGAGGAGATGTTTGTATAACCCGATTTGATTTTAGTTGTTGAATGGTTCTATTTGTTAGCTGCTCAGAAAAACCCCGGCTAACCATTTCCTCCTTGAAAGACTCCATTAGTTCAGACTCTATGTTATTTTCTGGAGAGTGACTAAGAAGAGTCTTTGAATATTCTAGAATAGATTTATCTACTCCAGATTCTAGGGCCGCCGCTAGATGATTTTTGCCAGAGTCTCTGATTTTTTTGATTAGATTTTTCACTATATTACATTATACAAATCTTTGGTAGAATCAAAGACATATGGAAGAAATCTATAACGCACTGAAGGACAACAATTTTGAATTCACAACAGACACCAGAACCATGGCTTCTGGTAAAGCCTTTTTTGCTATAGCTGGAGACAACTTTGATGGCAACGACTTTGTGTTAAAAGCAATCGAAAATGGGGCTCCATTTGCCGTTTCAAATAGAAAGGACCTGTCAGACACAAATGAAAATGTTTTTTACTCGGAAAACACAACAAAGCTTTTTAGAGATTTGGCAGAGCATCACAGAAACATTTTTGATATTCCTGTTATTGCTATAACAGGAAGTAATGGAAAGACAACAACAAAAGAACTTATAAGATCTGTCCTTAGCAAGAAATACAATGTCCTAGCAACAGAGGGGAATTTTAATAACCACCTAGGAACACCATTCACTCTATTGAAAATCACAAAGGAAACAGAGGTGGTAATTTTGGAAATTGGAGCAAACCACTTAGGAGAGATTGGGTACCTATGCAATATGTCTCATCCAACACATGGAATAATTACAAATATAGGAGAAGCACACCTTGAAGGCTTTGGTGGAGTGGAGGGCGTGAAGAAGGCCAAGGGTGAACTATACGACTATTTGAAAAACTCAGGATGCACTGTTTACTTTGATAATGCAGACAAGACTCTAGTCTCGATGTTAGAAGATCGCGAACTATTAGGTAGTCCATATATAGATGTATTAGATGTAGATTTGAAACTGTTTGGTTCATACAATATGCAGAATGCCAGAGCTGCATACACTGTTGGTGTGGATTTTGGGGTAGAAAAGGGTCTTATTGTTGAGGCTCTAGAGATGTATGAAGAAAAATCAGACCGTTCCAGGGTTTACACAACAAAAAACGGAAACAAAATTGTTGCCGATATGTACAATGCCAATCCAACCAGTATAAATCTGGCCCTAGAACAGTTTTTGTCTGAGGAATCAGAGCAAGATAAAATTGTTATTTTGGGGGACATGCTAGAGCTTGGTGAGTATAGCCATGAGGCCCACAAGAAAATAATAAAACAACTGGAAAATAGCGTTATAGAAAATGTTTACCTCGTCGGTAAGGAGTTTTTGAGTGTTGGAGGACCTTTCAAAAACTACTCAACAACTCTTGATCTTATAAAAACACTGAAAGACTCAGGCTTTAGAGAAAAATATATATTCATAAAAGGGTCTCGAGGCCTAAGGCTGGAAAATATTTTAAAACAAGAAGTACTATAGTTTTACATTTTCCACAAGTAGAGAGATAGAAATGGTGCTATCATAAATACATAATAGTTATCAACTATAATATGATGAGCCACAAAACCAAACAAATAATTATTACCATCCTGTCTCTAGCAATACTTGTTCTTCTTGCAATGTTTCTATTTGCAAAAGACAATCAAGACAATCTAGAAGAGCCATCTTCTAGTTTCACTCTTACTGAGGAGCAACAGCAGGAGGTTATAAATAGTATTATCAATACTGAGCCAGGTCCTAGTTTGACCCAGGATCAACAAGACGAAATGATAGCCAATATAATGAATACTGATCCAGGTCCTAGTCTAACAGAAGAAGAGCAACAGAGTATTTTAGACTCAATTCAACGACCTGAATAAATAACCACCCTATGAATCATAAAACCAAAATAATTATCTCCGCTGTTTCGTTGACTATCATTGCCCTGCTAGTGATTTTTATGGTCAGGATTAATAATCAGAAGGCGGACGAGTTTGGTTTAACAAACAAGCAGAAGCGTGAAGCCTTGGAGTTTTTTGCTAGCTCTCAACCAACAGAACCGATCACAGAAGAACAAAAACAAGAAGCCTTGGAATTCTTCGCTAGCTCTCAACCAACAGAGCCGATCACAGAAGAACAGAGGCAAGAATCTCTTGAATTTTTTAATAAGCAATAATATATGAAAAAAAGCTCAAAATCCATCATTAAAGAAAACAAGAAGTCATTTATCATTACTGCTGTTTTTGTTTTTCTGATGTTGGCTTTCTCTTTTTCTCAAGGGATTTTTGCAAATCATGGTCCAAATATATTTGATGGACTGACTGGTTGGCAAACTGGAGATCCCGCTGAGGATTCTGCTACATGGGGTTCAAACTTTGGATGGGTTTCTTTTAATCATTGTAATGTTGCTGGTAACTGTGGAGCTTTTGATTTTGGAGCAAGTCTAGAAATAGACCAGAGTGAACCAACCTTTGGAAATCTTTCAGGTCATGGATGGGCTGGAATAGAAAACCTAGGTTGGATAACTTTTGATCCAACGGTGATAGGTCCATTTGAGGGAGCTGATATCTGCGGCCCGCAGGCCAAGTTTTCTTCAACACCAGAACCCAATGGATCCCATTTATTTTCTGGTTGGGCACGAGCTATAGTTGCTCCAACAGGACCAAACGACTTTTGGAATGGGTGTATAAGTATGAGTGGTACAACTACTGGGGGTGAGGAGTACGGTGTTTACTATGATCCTATTTCAGGAGACATAGAAGGAGCAGCTTGGGGAGGGAAACTTATAGGGTGGCTAAACTTTGCCACACACACTGACCCTCTAGCAATATTAAACCCAGGAGCACTTACTTTTGTAGCTGGCTCTTCAGTCTCATCTCCTATTGAAGAAGGGACAAGCGACACACTAACTTGGCAATCAAACGGATTTACCTCATGTAGCGCCGTTACTGTATCTCCAGATCCCGTCAATGCTGTACCGAACGATTGGTTTACACCAGTCACTCGTCTTCCAAACGGTAATTTCAATACAGGCCCTCTTAATGAGAATACAGACTATGAGATTTCGTGTGTTAAACCTAATGGAAACACAGAGTACAGAATTGCAAGAGTTTACGTCGGTCAGACACCTGCTGTTGATGTTCAAGTAAATAGCTTAAACTCTGACATCGTTTCAATAGGAGAGCCATTTACTGTTTCTTGGAACCTAAACAATGTAGATCTTGCATCTTGCGAGGTTGTCGCAAGTGTTCAGTATCAAGGAGTAGATCCTGATTGGATTAACGCTTTTGACAATACAGCTAGTAGTGGCTCTTACACAAACACACTCTTTGAAGTCACCCCAGCAAACTTTGGTTATACTATTTCTTGCGACGCCAGTGACCTTGCAGAGTACCCAAATCCAGTAGATGATACTGCTTATCTGGATGTTTACCGAGATTCAATTGACCTTGTAATAAATCCAAACTCTATTCAAATAAATCAAGGCGGAGATTACATAACCTCACCAAACTGGTATTCAAATACTCCATATTCAAGCTGCGACCTTAAAGAGGTGGATGCTCAAGGAAACATTATAGCCCCTTATGGAGGTATTCCTTATCAGGATAGGAATGTTCAGACACCTCTTTCAAACAGCATTCTTCTAGAGGTTTCAACCTCACCTACCTACCTAAGACTCGATTGTTCAAGTGTTGGTGTTACAAACAGTACACCTCTAAACATAGATGAACTATCAAACATAGTTGAGGTTACACATCAGGCCTTGGACACAACAATAATCCTTAGTGCTGACCCTTGTGTGCAGACTGCTCAATCCACAACATGGCTTGCTTGGCAATTAGCCCTTTCTGTAGAACCTCTAGGGTGTACTCTTGAAGTATATGAGTTAGATGTGAACAACAATCCAATCATGTTAAACCCTCTTGTTTCAGGACAACTAGCTCCTCCATATGTAACAGGTCAATCAAGCATAACAGGTCAATATTCTGGAATGCCAGTTGGACACTACACATTGAGTTGTATTAATCCTGTAAGCAATCAACCAGACATTAATGCAATTCCAGTTACTATTATCAACGGAGGTCAAAGTTGCCCACCACCAACACAACCACCAGGAACACCAGATCCAGATATTATCTTCGAAGAGATCTAAAGCAATGAATATTAAAACCCGCGCCTCTGGCGCGGGTTTTAATATCTAAGTGCTCCTTTGACAGTGTTCACTTTGTCTTTGCGAGGAACGAAGCAATCCAGAATTAACCACTCTACTTTGTCTTTGCGAGCTTTTCGAAGCAACCCAGAAACAACTCACCACACTTGTCTTTGCAAGCTTGTCGAAATAATCCAGAATAACGCACTAAGCGCTAGTCAGGACGATTTTTGCTATTGTTTTTATGGGTATATTACCCAAACAAAAAAGCGAAACCAATTGGTTTCGCTTTGTAATAGGGGTTGGATATATATTCTATATCCCAGTTTTAGTAATCTTCAGTGATCCTTTGCTTGTTTGTAGAATATACATTCCAGCAGGAAGTTCACTTAGTCCGATTGAAACCTTTTCAAGTTTGTTTGTCTGCACTCGCAGGACAACATTTCCAAGTAGGTCAAAGAGGAAGATTTGCTCATCTACATCTTTAAATCCTGTAACTACAACATCGGTAGATGTTGGATTTGGGTAGACGTTTAGCTTGGAAGTTTCCAAATCTTGGACTCCGGTCGTTAAACCTACTGAATTGTAAGGTATAGACGATGTGCCTTGCCATTCTACTGGAGCTCCACTTCCTCCACTACTAATGTGCTGGTTGAAGTATCCCCACAGCACGTAATTCTCTGATGGATTTATGTTGTTGAGTGTCCATCTGATATTACTAGAGTCTGACCCAAGATATACTCCAGGAGAGCTTGCCCAAAGGGTTCCATTTGAATCCTCAGCTTCAATAAATGCTGAATACCTTGTCCAATCTACTAGACCAGGCTCTGTTTCTGACACTGTGGCAAAAGCTTTATGTTGCCAGTTGTTGTCAACTGAAGGTTCTTCCACGTGTGAAAGGGTAAAGACTACTCCTGCGGGTGGCGCTGGGAATTGTTGAGCCAAAGCCTCTTTGGCAAAGATTGATAAAACAATCATTAAAGGGAAAAGTTTTTTCATGACGATATTCTTTTGTTAATTTAAATTTATTTTAGTATATATTCTCAAACAAGTCAACAGTTTTCCACATATGCACACATGCCTTGTACTGATAAACGTAAAAGTGTTGTAAAATATACACTGATATTAAAAAAATTATTAACCACTTAGTCATCATCTATTATTATATGAATTATCTACCAAAAACAATTACGTCGATATTAGCAATTACATTCCTCCTTTTTGGAATGGGTGTATCAGCTCAAGTCTGGGAAGCTCCAACAGCAGCATTTCCAGATAACAATGCTCTTGCTCCTATTAATGTCGGTGCAACAAGCCAGACAAAGCTTGGTGATTTTTATACAGACGGTGCGGTAGAGTCTAATACGTCTATGTCTATGTCGAGATACTCTACAAACTCACAAGGAGACGGATACTGTTTCGGTGGTATATCAGGTGGTGTATATAACCACACATTGAATGGGTGTATAACCGACTGGGAGAGTCTAATGTTCACTCTTGCCGGCGGTCTCAAAAATGAGACGCTCCGATATGATGGCAACGAATGGGTATCAAACGGACTTCTTAAAAATGATGGTAAAACAGTCTTTATTGAAAGAAAGAGCAATGGAATAGATCTATTTAAGGCCAAGCTACTCGATACTGATCTAGGACTAGTTGTGGATCAGAACGGAGTTGTTCGAGAAGATTATTCTGTAAACAAATACAGTGCATTTTTCGGAGACCCAAACTTACAGGGAAGCCCTCTAACTTCTATAGAAACAGGGAATGTTAAAATTAAAAATGGAGGTTTGAATCTATCTGATTCTTTCGCCTATATGGAGAATGGAGAGCTAGTTGTGGCTAATAGTTTCGTGGACTTTGATGGTACTTTTAAATATAGAGGCGACCAAAACAACAGTGGTAACACTCCTCTAGCTGGAAAGGTTTTGACTTCTATAGACAGTAATGGAAATGTCGAATGGAGATCTTCAAAAGAGTGTGATGATGGTATCGACAACGACGGCGATGGAGACACTGATTATGATGATACAAACTGTTCAGTAGTAAATGGTACAAGTGAGTCTTCTCCTGTAGCACAGTGTAACGATGGTATAGATAATGACGGGAACGGTTTTGCTGACTATGGTGGGTATACTATCGGGGGTACTTTCTTTGATGCTGACCCAGGATGTTCTGGACCAGAAGATATGTTCGAGATGGAAATACTACCTCAATGTTCTGATTTGATAGATAATGATGGTGACGGATATACTGACTACAACCAAAACGCCGGGTTTGGTGATTCTGATTGTATAAGCGCAAGCGACAACGACGAGTCTAACTCTGGTGTTGCTCAGTGTAAGGATGGAATAGACAACGATGGAGATGGAAACATAGACTTCAACAACACTATTATTCCTGCCGTAGACAATGACGCACAGTGTGTAGATGCAAACGACAATGATGAGTCAGGTGTTGTTGTAGACAATGGTGGTCCAGACGAAACTCTTCGATGGGATGACACACTACAGAAGTGGGTTTCAAGTGATTTTATAAAAAACACAGGATCGAATGTAACGATTGGACTAGACAACATTTCAAGTGGGATTAATTCTATAGCGGGTGGTAGAGAGTCAGAGGCAACTGGAGAGATATCTATTGCTCTTGGTTTTAAAGCAAAAGCTACTGGTATGGTCTCTGCCGCTTTTGGTAACAGCACCACAGCAAGTGGAAACAACTCAGTTGCTTTTGGAGTATCCACCAAAGCAACAGGAACCAACTCTGCGGCATTTGGTTCAGGTAACGAAGCAAATAGTCTGAATACAGTCGCCATTGGTCAAGATGTAGTCGTAAATGGAAGTGGTTCTGTCGGAATTGGTCTTGGTGGATACAATCCTGGGTTTCACACAATAGACGATCAAGCTGTCTTTGCTGTTCTGGATGGTAGAACAGGTCTAGGCACAGTAAGTCCACAGGCCACTCTAGATCTTCAGGGGGGATTTAGATTCAGTGGTGATGAGCCAAATGAGCAACCTGTGGTTCACAAGGTTCTTACATCTATAAATGGAGATGGTGATATAGGATGGAGGTTCCCAAGAGCAAAGTGTAATGACAATATTGACAACGATGGAGATGGTTTTACCGACTTTGACTACACTCTTCAAGGTTTGGGAGACCCAGACTGTGCTTCACTTACAGATAACGATGAAGGAAATCCAGGATTTGAACTTGGAGAAGACTCAGATACACTACGATGGTCAGCATCTGACTATCTAGCAACAGGAAATGGCTGGATAGCAAACAATCTTCTCGCAAACGATGGTGACAGAGTTAGAATTTCAGAACCATATAATCTTTCATCTGTGTCGACAATGTTTGAGGTTATGGCTACCGACCCAACTGAAGATGATAAAGGATTGGCTGTTTATGAAAGCGGATTAACATTCACCAATAATGGGTTTTGGAATTTTGGAGGAATCTTGTCCATGGGGGACACACTTCTGATAGGAAATGCAAGACTACAGAACGGCGGAGATTTGAATAAAGGACATCTAGATGTGCAAGGTAGAGGTAACTTTGGTGAAAAGATCACAGTTGGCGGGTCTGGAACCTTCGGGGATATATTAACTGTTGATCAGGGCGGAATAAATGTAAATAATTCAGGCCCTGGTTACCTTGCTAGGTTTAATGGAGATGGGTCATTTGTTATAAAAGAGGGGGCAAATGATAATCAGCCGGTCTGGGTAGGTGTGAACTCCTCTTCTGGAGTGGATGTAAACGTTACTGGAAATGTTCGAGCTAGCTCACCATTTGGTGTAGATCCATCACTTCACGGTAAAATTTTCCAGCAACAGCAAATCATTACTTGTAACGGTGGTGGAGGAACTGTAACTCAGCTTCCTGGGGAAACCGGAGGAACTGTTAATGCTCAAGATTTTATTGATTCTGTGCAAGGCGTAGATGTAACAAACATTAATTGTGGATTTACACCTAGTCCCTGGAACACCATGAGTACATGGAACGTTAGCTCGAACGATTGTCCGCTGGCCAATGATGATTTTGATACTCCTTCTGCCCTTAAGAATCTTGATTGTGATGTTAATGCACCAGTTCTTTCTGCTTCAATGTCTCCAGGAGTGGAGGTGGGTCATGTGGCATATGAAATATTCCTAAACGCTGTAAATGCTGTGCCTGGGCAAGAAAACTTTTTTGTTGGTTCAGATTATAAATTCTATGCAATTAAGTATGAGGTAATACCTTCTTACGTAGAAGGTCAAGAAGGTAACTTCTACGGTAATAACGCCTTTATAAATGATCAAGTTAAAACAGATCGCCTTAAGGTTACAGGAGATGATCCTCAAACTGGTAAAATTCTAACAGCTGAAGGTTCAGGAGGTACAGCTCTATGGGAAGAACCAGGACCTGTTGTTGCTAAAAATATTGTTCGAGTTAGGTCAAAGTTCGCTGGTACAGGGATTAGAAATGTATATTGTCCAGCAAATTATATTGTAATTGGCGGAGGAGGAGATTGCGAAAATGGTGATGTAGATATATCTCAGCCATTTCCTGGTTTGAATTTTGGCGCAAATAATTGTACTGCTGATCCTTTAAATGATAGTATAGCCGTAATTGATACCTGTACGGTTCCCGCGTTAGATAGTCCTCTTGCTCAAGGTAGGCAAGGTTGGACTATTCAATGTGTTGATAATGATAATCAGGTTAGTGGAGATATTTGGCTAAGCGCAGTTTGTTTAAAAGCATCTCAAGATTAATCCAAACAAAAAACCACTCAGCTGAGTGGTTTTTTGTTTTGCGTGATATAATTTATACAATGAAAAATAAAAAACTAATTATAGGAAACTGGAAGATGAATCCTGAAACTAAGTCAGAGGCATCTCGAGAATTCAAGAAAATCAAAACTGCAGCAGGGAAAATTCAGAACGTACAAACAGTGGTTGCGACACCTTTTGTCTATCTTGGACTACTGTCAAAAGACGTCTCTGGCCACCGCTGTGTGCTTGGAGCGCAAGACATGTTCTGGGAAGAGTCTGGGAGCTTCACAGGGGAAGTCTCAGCACCACAACTCAAAAGCCTTGGAGTAAGCTACGTCCTGCTAGGACACTCAGAAATGAGGGCTCTCGGGGAGACAGATCAGAATGTAGCGAAGAAGCTGCGAACAGCAATCAAATACTCTATGAACCCAGTTGTTTGTGTGGGGGAACTTACTCGCGGAAGAGGCGGAGAACACTACAAGTACGTACGTGATCAGGTTATTGGATCTCTCGATGGAATACCTGCTGCGGCTCTACCCAGGATAGTGATTGCTTACGAGCCTGTTTGGGCTATAAGCTCACACAAAGACGCACAAGTTGCTACTCCAGAGGACGCAGAAGAGATGATTATCTTTATACAGAAGGTTCTTTCCGAACACTACAAATTGAAACGCACACCCAAAATGACGTTTATATATGGAGGTTCTTCAAACAGTACAAACGCTGAAGCTCTACTTGCGAAAGACGTGATAAGCGGTCTACTACCGGGACGGGCAAGTCTAGATTCTCAGGAGTTTATAAAGATGCTAAAAATTGCAAATGAGTCTTAGAAGAATACAAGATGCAGAAGGTGAACTTAAAGGCACTCGAGTGATATGCCGGGTTGATTTCAATGTTCCTATAAAAGATAGCGGAATAGTCTTGAGCGATTTTCGTATTAAAGCAGCACTTCCCACTATAGAGTTTCTTCAAAAGGCTGGAGCGAAAGTAATTTTGATTTCTCATATAGGTAGGAATCCAGAAGAGAGTCTACAGCCTGTGGCAAACTACATGATACAGAACCTGGGAATGAAAATAGATTTTATTCCTGGTTTGTTTGGCGCTGACATTGAAGACAAAATAGACTCTATGAATGATGGAGACATAGTAATGCTTGAAAACCTGCGACGAGACTCAGGTGAGGTAGAGAACAATTCTCTTTTTGTAAAAGAACTATCCGAGTATGGAGAAATATATGTAAATGAAGCGTTCTCTGTTTCTCACCGGAATCATGCATCTATAACAGGTCTTGCTGTTGAGCTTCCATCTTTTGCTGGACTGCGACTCCAAGAAGAGGTAGAAAGGCTTTCTCTTGAAAATAGAGAGCATCCCATACTGGCTGTGATAGGCGGAAAAAAGTTTGAAACAAAATCACCCCTGATAGAAAGATTTATAGAAGACGCAGATCAGGTGTATGTCTGTGGAGCACTTGCTCATGATATATACACGGCTAGAGGGCTTGAGATAGGTGTTTCCCTACATGGCAAGTCTGCAAGTAAAGAAATAATAGAAAGTGATAAAATATTCGCACCAACAGATGTTCTAGTAGAAAATGGTGCTAGAGATAAGTATAAAAAAGTAGAAGAAGTACTAAACAATGACAATATAGTAGATATAGGTATGGACTCACTGGACGAATTGAAAAGCCTCTCTAAACAAGCGAAGACAGTTATTTGGAACGGTCCACTTGGTAGAAGGAACATAGGAACAGAAAACTATTTGGAGTTTTTACAAGGTCACCCAGGAGAGGTGATTATCGGAGGGGGAGATACAGTTTCTCTTATTGAAAAGATGGGTCTAATGAATGAATTTTCATTTGTTTCTACTGGGGGAGGTTCAATGCTTAAATATATGGAAAAAGGCTCTCTTGTTGGAATTGACGTTCTTCTCGACCAATAAAAGGCATTCACTTTCAAGGCAAGCCATGAACCTGAAATTAAATCACTTCGCTCATGATTTAAAAAACCTGAAGGTTGAGGTTTTACTTCTTTTATTGCAGCCTCACTCAGACAGTATGAAGGATTCGTACTAACCTGCCTTTCGTTTTTTTTGTAATAAAAAAACGAGCTAATGAGCTCGTTTTGTACTTTTCCTCCAGACATATAGGTCTGTCGGCTCTGGTAGATCTATCTTGACTGATTTGTTCCAGTTGGATCGAACCACCATGTTATTTGTATTTTGTATCTTCAGGCCATTTAACTCTAATATTAGAAGGTCTGGATCATTCTTTGAAATAAAACCTTTCAACGCAGAGATTAGCTCATTGTTTCTTAGAAGATCAAATTTATATACAACCCCAGGCAGGAAACAACTGTTTTCTTTCATTGAGATTAGTATCCCTTTGTCTTCCGGTTTTCCTTTGTGTTGCCACATCACTCTATTTTCACTAAACAGTTTTCCGTTTATGAAGTAGGGATTATCAACGGATCTGGTTTTCCCGTTTAGTAGTTTAAAGACTAGTGTTTTGTCACAAGCCACACTCTTTGGTAGTGAGACTTGAATTACTACAATAGATTTACCACTTAGAACTAGTGCACCCGTTGATGACGTTTCGTTCACTGTGATGCTGGAATTTGCAATGAAAGATTCCAAGACTTCTTTGTCAGGTCTTCCATTTTCTGATCCTAGGATCAAATTAACACAGAGGTATTTATTTGATGTTAGAACCCTGTCGATTGTTAACTCTCCCCAATCTTTCTTAATTTCATCATACCAGGAGTGTTTCTTTGTATACTCATCTTCTTCATCAACAACTATCCTTGTTCTAATCAGCATGTCTTCTAAATATCTGTTCTTGTCCGACCAGATAATTATAAGCGCTGCGAATATTGTCGCAAAAAAACAAGAGAGATGGTAGACAGTTTTAAAATTAAAAGTTTCGTCATCATATCCATAATGAACAAGGATGTTCTTGATTATGATTACTGCTAAAACTATAACCAAAGAAATTGCCAACCATAGTATTAGCTTGAGTCTTTTAAGGGGTTTTTCTGCGGCTACTCTTTCTACTTCTGTTATTTTCATTGAATAAGATCTTTTTTATTCAATTTACATTAAAAAACAATTTTGTCAATAATAACCTATATTTTACTAAATATATTGATTTATTTCGTTTGCAATTTTCTTAGCTTCACCCTCATCATAGTTTTGTCTTCCTCTCCAGTGGTGGAATCCATCTCCTTTAAATCTGGGAATTATGTGTACATGAGAGTAGAATACCACTTGCCCAGCAAGAGTTTCGTTGTTTTGTACAATGTTAATCCCGTAAGCCTTTACCGCTGATTTTAACGCTATAGCCACCTTTCTTACTGTTTTTGCTACATGCGAAACAGTTTCTTCATCCATATCTAGTATATTTCGTGAAAATTTCTTTGGTATTACAAGTGTATGACCAATATTTACTGGAGATATATCCAGAAAAGCATATGTATAATCATCTTCATAGACTTTTGTTGAAGCAGTTTCTCCGTCAATTATTTTATCAAAGATTGTTTTTTCTCGGTTCATTTTTCTATTGTATCAAATTAGTAACAAAAAAGGCGACCATAGTTGGTCGCCTTTGTTTAAACCTAAACCTTCTTTCGCTCGCTCAATATGATATTTATCGCGTTGTTTCGAATGAGCAAGATCGCATTTTGATCTTCTATTTCGTTTCCGTAGGGAATGCATACCATACTTTGTAGCTTTCCTGTCGAGAGGGCTTCTGGGTCTCTCAGGCCGTCTTCTTTTAAGTATAGAAAGGTTGCCAAAGCTCGGATGAAAAAAAGTCTTGATCCGCTGTGTTTTGGAAATTTATTAATATGCGCTCTGTAGCACATTGCTTTACTTAAAAAGCTAAACCTATCAGTGCTTCGATTTATTTTATCTGCACAGGCACAACCGCCCTTTCCAGTATAGTCAGAAAAGGATTCCCTAATCTCTTTTTCTGTTAACGATTCCTTTCTAGACATAAGTTCTATATCTATATATTTTAGTCTTCTACGGTGGATACCCCTGACCGCTGTTTTTCTTTCAAGTATTTCACTGTTGGATGTAGGTCCCCCAGATGTTGATTCTATCATTGGTTTATATTGGTTTTTGTTTGTATTCAGTTGGAAAGTGCCGGATTCCTATTGTAGACCCATGTCTAGTTACTGTCAAACGTTAATACACATGGCCCATGTTACAATTCATCCTATGAAGACGAAACAGACAGAGATTCCTGATAAAGTTCAAGAAGAGCTAAACTCCTATAGTTCTCTAGTTCAGAGACTTCTTTTTAATCGTGGCATTGAAACTGGGGCCGATGCAGAGGTATTTTTGAATCCAGACTTCGAGAAAAGACATGATCCCTTTTTAATAAAAGACATGGAGAAAGCTGTGGTTAGACTTTTTAAAGCTGTAGAGAAAGGCGAGAGAGTTGTGATATATGGTGACTACGATTGTGATGGTATACCGGCTTCTGTCGTGATGCATGACCTTTTGAGAAAGATTGGCTATGAGAATTTTGAGGTATATATTCCCCACAGGCACAATGAGGGTTATGGTCTAAATACCGGAGCGATAGATAAGCTTGTAGAAGCTGGGGCGAAGCTTTTGATAACGGTTGATCTTGGAATCACAAACGTAGATGAGGTTGCTCATGCAGAAGCTGCAGGGCTAGACATTATCATTACTGATCACCATGAGATTCCAGACAATATTCCAAAAGCCTATGCTGTTATAAATCCCAAGACTGGAGGCTATCCTGATCCCATGCTTTGCGGGGCGGGAGTTGCATTTAAGTTTGTAGAGGCATTTCTACAGAAGTATGGAGAGTCATTTGATGTGAAGCCTGGATGGGAGAAGTGGCTTCTGGACATGGTGGGGCTAGCTACACTTTCTGACATGGTTCCTCTTGTAAATGAAAACAGAATATTCGCCTACTATGGTTTGATGGTAATGAGGAAGAATAAAAGGCTTGGAATGCAGAAACTTTTTTCAAAGCTTCGTCTGAATCCAACAAACCTAGTGGAGGAAGATTTAACATTTTCTGTAGCTCCTCGGATAAATGCCGCTAGCCGCATGGCAGAGCCTATTCGTGCTTTTGAACTTTTGTCTGCAACCGAAGAGGGGGTGGCGGGTGAAAGAGCAAAGCTACTGACAAATTTGAACGATGAACGTAAGAAACTTGTGGCTCAGTACATGAAGAAAGCAAAATCTGTACTAAAAGAAAGGCCGAGCAGAAACGTTATTGTAATAGGTGACACTAAGTGGCAAGTAGGAATACTAGGTCTTGTAGCTGGTAAACTTGCTGACGAACACAAGTGTCCTGTATTTGTATGGGGTGGGAATGGCGGAGAAGTTCTAAAAGGGTCATGTAGGTCTGACGGATCCGTTAATTTAGTGGAACTTATGAAAGGTCTCCCAGATGGGAGCTTGCTTGGGTACGGCGGACATGAAATGGCGGGAGGTTTTTCTATCTCAAAAAAACAAATTCATGTTTTTGAAGGAAGAGCCATAGAGGTATATGAAAGTCTTAAAAAAGACAGCTCAGAAATTCCAGTAACAGAAGTAGATGCAAATCTGGATTTGAAGGATATAAATAAAGATACCGTGAAGGATTTAAAAAGACTTGCTCCATATGGTGTAGGCAATCCCAAACCTACTTTTATGTTTGAAAATGTAGAAGTTATGTCTGCTCGGGATTTTGGTAAAGAAAAGAACCATTTAGAAATAGTGTTTACCGATGGAAAGGTGAACAAGAAAGCTATAGCTTTCTTCAAGACAACAGAAGACTACAAGATAGAGTCTGGCCAGAAACGTAGCTTTATTGGAGCGATAGAAGAGTCATTCTTTGCTGGAAGATATGAAATACGTTTGAAAGTAATAGATATTATGTAATTCTGATACAATACTCAAATGGAACATATCGTAATATTTACAGATGGAGCGTCTCGAGGTAATCCTGGTGCTGGAGGATACGGAACTGTTTTAGTTTCTCTTGTTGGTAAGCAGGTCTGGGAATTTGGAGAAAGAGAGGATAATACAACAAACAACAGAATGGAAATGTCTGCGATAATTCGAGGCCTGGCCGAGGTGGAGAAAATAGTTTCAAGAGACTATGAAATAACTATATATACTGACTCAAAGTACGTGATTCAAGGAGCTACTGCTTGGGTTTTTGGTTGGCAGAAGAATGACTGGAAAACGAAAAATAAAACAGATGTACTGAATAAGGATCTATGGGAGAAAGTTGCAGTATTAATTCAAAACAAAAAGATAAATTGGGAACATGTGCCTGGGCACTCTGGAATTCCCGGAAATGAGAGAGTGGATGAAATAGGAACAAAGCTTGCCGACAAGGAGGCTGTAGAGCTCTACAAGGGGTCTCTTGAAAATTATTTTGTTAAAGACATTTTAAATACTGACTATGATGCGTCTTTGGTAAAAGAAAAAAAGTCAGGGAAAGCTCACTCCTATGTAAGTGAGGTTGGTGGTGTGGTGAAGACGCACACAGAGTGGACTTCTTGCAAGATTCGAGTGGATGGTAAGAAGGCTCGATTTAAAAAGGTTTTTTCAGTAGACGAAGAAAAAGCACTTATTGATGAATGGTCTTCATAAAAATTTATTAGTTATAGTTTGCGGCGCTCTTTTGACGGGGGTGCTTTTTCGTAACTTTTTCTATGCTTCTTGGGAAGTTTTGATTATCGGTTTTCTCATTGTTTGTCTTTTCGGTCTTTTTTCTTTGCATAAGAAAAAAGCAGATAAAATTGTTATAGGTCTACTTTTTATTATTATTGGTTTCGGTTGGAGCTCTTACATGGCGACAGATGTTTGCTCTGGGATGTTTGATTCATTTGTTGATGAGAGTATTCAGATCCGTGGAATTGTGGCGAGTGAGCCTTCTAGTACTGGGGTTAGGCAGACTTTTAACATTAAGCCTATAGATATGAACGTCGTGATTCGTGGAGAATCAAATTCAATTATTCCACTTTTAAAGACAGGCCAGGAAAGAAGATGTTTTAAAAGGCAAAAGTTTCGAGTGAGCACAGATGCTTATCCTGAAGTTCTTTTCGGTGACTTGCTAGAGGTGTCCGGTAAAATTCAAAAACCAGAGAATTTCACTACCGACTTTGATCGTGAGTTTGATTATATATCGTATCTTGGTAAGGATAACATCTACTACACACTTTCTTTTGCTCAAGCTGAAGTTGTTGAGTCCTCATATAAATGGAAGTTTCGTAGGGGATTATTTGCAATTAAAAAATCTTTCCTTTCAAAAATTGAACGCTTTGTTCCGGAACCAGAGTCCGCACTTCTAGGTGGAATTCTTCTTGGAGAGAAGCAGTCGCTCGGAGACGAGCTAGAAGATGCTTTTGTCTCAACAGGATTAATACATATTGTTGTTCTCTCTGGTTACAACGTCAGTATTGTTGCTGAGGCTATGACATATGTGTTGGCGTTTCTGCCTAGAGCTATTGCCTACAGCTCTTCATCTTTTGGGATTCTTGTTTTCATGATTTTGACTGGTGCAAATGCTCCTATAGTTCGAGCAAGTATTATGGCAATACTACTTCTTGCTGCAAAGTTTCTAGGCAGGCCTACAGAAGCTGGGCGAATGCTCTTACTTGTGGCTACAGTTATGGTTCTAATAAATCCAAGTATTCTTGTTCACGATGTGTCTTTCCATCTCTCTTTCTTGGCAACACTCGGATTGCTCTATATGTTTCCTGTAGTTGATAATTTCTTCGCAAAGAAAATACCAAAACTCTGGGGTCTTCGAAGTATTGCTTCAGCTACAATCTCCACTCAGATACTTGTCCTTCCATACCTTCTTTGGAAGATTGGAGCTTTTTCGTTGATATCTCCAATAACCAATATTATTGTTCTGCCATTTATTCCAGCGTCTATGCTTCTAGGTTTCTTTACTGGTGTGTTTGGTTATATTTTCTCGCCACTTGCCTCTATCTTTTCTTATTTATCATATTTTCTTCTTAAGATTGTGATTGAAATAGTTTTCTGGTTTTCAAACTTATCATTTGCTCTGATTTCAGTTCCGGAAATTCCTTTTGTTGGGGTGTTTCTCGTCTATGTATTACTGGGATACTTAATTTGGCAGAGAAAAAAAGATTAAGCGAATTTTATGCCAACATGCTATCCTTTTGATATGAAAAAAAAGATTATAACTATTGCTGGCAAACTCGGAAGTGGGAAGTCTAGCGCTGCTAAATCCTTGGCTAAGGATTTAGACTACAGACACTACTCTTCTGGAGATTTTTTTCGTAGTGTTGCCTCTGAGAGAAATCTCACTGTTACAGAATTAAATCAAGCTGCTGAAACTGATCCACAGATTGATATAGACATTGATGAGAAGAACAGGCAGTTAAACAATGAAACAAACCTAGTTGCAGATTCTAGGACTGCGTTCCACTGGGTCCCTGATTCATTTAAGGTTTATTTGGATATAGATCCCGACACAGCTATACGTAGAATCATGCAGGACTTGGTCGTGAATGTTGATCGTCAAAAATCAGAAGAGGCTTATAGTGGGTTGGAAGAGGCAAAGGAGCGAATGTTAGAAAGGTACACAAGCGAAAATAAGAGATATAAAGACCTTTACGGTATTGACCCCTCACAGCATGACAACTACAGCCTTGTTATAGATACAGGTCTTCCAGAAAATGATTTGGAATCTGTTGTGAATCAAATTAAGGATGCATATAAGAAGTGGGTAGAAGATCGGTAGTATTCCTTTATATGTAAAAACTAATAATAAGGAAATATAACAAGTACATTTTTAAAAACAAGAAAAGGCGATATAATGTTTATATGATAAACAAAAAAAATTAGCATTAAGTATATCTTTTTTAATAGTCGTTAGTGTATTTTACTTTATAAATATCCCCGTTAATACTGAGGCTGCTTGGAAAGCTTACGACACCACTGGAGAAGAAGATAAAATAGATAGACTTATATCCTCAGAACTTGTTGATACTCCTTGGTCAGACAACGGAGACGGAACATGTGAATCAAACCTAGGATCAGGTGAGATTATGGGGTTGTATTGTTTCGGAGGATCCTGAATGACTATAGATATTATAAAATAGTAATATCTTCAAACCTGAAAATACTTAACCTTCTTTAAAGTATGAAAAAAAATCTACAACAGATTTTAATTGTAGCGGCATTGGTTTTTGTCGCTGCTTTTATTTATTTCATTCAGAAAAATAACCTGGCTTCGTCAGAGTATATGGCTGTTTCTTTTCTGGACGTTGGACAAGGTGATGCGATATTTATTGAAGCTCCAAATGGGGTGCAAATGCTTATAGACAGCGGCCCAGACAATTCTGTTTTACAAGAGCTTTCAAAAGTGATGCCTTTTTGGGATAGATCAATAGATGTTGTTGTTGCTACACATCCAGACAAAGACCATATAGGAGGATTTCCAGAATTATTTAAAAGATTTAAGGTTGGATATGTGCTCGACACAGAGGTTATCTCCGACACTGGTATATATCGTGAGTATTTATCACAGAGAGAAAAGATCGACGCCAAGAAACTAAGTTCAGAAGCTGGGCAGGTAATTGTGTTGGATAAAAAAAGTGGAGTCTATGTTGAAGTATTATTTCCAGGTGAAAATATAGAAAATATAAAAGACAAAAACGATACATCAATAGTTCTGAGAGTTGTCTATGGTGAAAGTGAGGTTCTTCTTACTGGAGATGCTTCAAAAAAAGTAGAGAAATTCCTTGTTAGTAAATATGGCTCAAGGCTTGAGTCAGATATATTGAAACTTGGACATCATGGGTCTAAAACTTCAACTAGTGAATCATTTTTAGAGACGGTTTCGCCAAAGATGGCCGTTGTCTCTGCTGGAGAAGGGAATAGATATGGTCATCCACATGACGATGTCGTAGATAAGGTAAAAAACTTAGGATTAGATATATATTCTACTTCAGAAGGCAGACCAATTTTGATGGAGATTTCCCCTACTGAAATATTTTTCAAATAGATAATATTACGATAAAAAGGTGAAGATCTAAAAAAACACCCATGAGGTGTTTTTTATAGATTGATTATTCCTGCTTTCTTTAGAGTTGCGTAGGCTCCATTTTTAGCTATTGTCTTAATTGCCTTTGTGGAGATTGTTATATTGAAAGTTTTGTCTAACTCTGGAACATATACTCGCTTCTTTTGAAGGTTTGGATACTGTCGTCTTTTCCCTGTTGGGTTGTACTGGGTAGCACGAACACGGTTGCTGTATCCACCAGCGACATTTGAAGTTTTTCCAGTTATTTCACAAATTTTTGACATAATATTTCGTCTAACCAAGATAAAGCCTTGGCTACATTTACCAAGCTATGCTACCATGAGGGTACTTTTTATGCAAGGAATTGAATCACTTTTCTATATTTTAATACTTATCATTTCAGTTGTTATTCATGAGGTAGCTCATGGATATGCAGCTCTTCGCTTCGGTGATAAGACGGCTCTTTACGCAGGGAGACTTACTTTGAATCCATTGAAGCATTTGGACTGGTTTGGCTCTGTTATTCTGCCAGGTCTACTTGTCCTCTCTGGAACCGGTATGGTTCTTGGGTGGGCAAAACCAGTTCCATATAACCCCAATAATCTCTCTCCAAGAAGAAAGGGTGTTCTATGGGTGGCAATGGCTGGAATTATTGCTAATATCATCACAGCGATACTTTTCGCCCTCATACTAAGGGTTATGGTGGCTGTTGGGTATTATTCAGACCCTATATTCTTTATTCTTCAGGGTGTGGTTCTTATAAATATAGTTCTTGCTGTTTTCAACCTTGTGCCTATTCCACCTTTGGATGGTTCCAAGGTTTTATTTGAGCTCCTTCCTTATAGATATCACCATATAAAAGTCCTTCTTGAAAAATACTCAATATTCTTATTCCTAGCCTTTATTTTCTTTGGATGGCAGTATGTGTCGCCTGTGGTCTTCGGTTTATTCTCTGTTATGACAGGTACTCTTTAATATAAAGGAAAAAGAACACAAAGCAACTTGCATTTTAAATGTGGGTGTAGTAGAGTAGTCCCACAAATCTTATATATATGCCAACAATAAATCAACTAGTTAGAAAGCCTCGAAAGAAGGTTGCAAGAAAAACAAAAACGGTCGCTTTGGCACGTGGTTTTAATACTATTAAGAACAAACCTACTTTCTACGCATCTCCATTTAAGAGAGGTGTATGTACAAAGGTTACAACAACAACTCCACGAAAGCCCAACTCAGCTATTCGAAAAATTGCTCGTGTACGACTTACAAACGGTATGGAGGTAACAGCTTATATTCCTGGTATGGGACACAATCTTCAAGAGCACTCAGTAGTTATGCTACGAGGTGGTCGTGTGAAAGACCTTATTGGAGTGCGTTATACAATCGTGCGTGGAGTTCTTGATGCTCAAGGAGTAGAAGGACGAAAGGTTTCTCGATCTAAGTATGGTACAAAGAAAAGCTAAACAATAATTATTATGCGACATCCAGTAAAAAATAGAAAATTACCAAATCCTGACATTTCATACAACTCTGTGAAGCTTTCACGCTTTATAAACTATGTGATGGTAGATGGAAAAAAAGCTGTAGCTCAAAAAATAGTTTACGGAGCTTTTGATATTCTAAAAGAAAAAACAGGCAACCCAAACCCATTAGAAGTTTTTGACATCGCGATTAAAAACGCAAGCCCTCTGATGGAGGTTCGATCACGAAGAATTGGAGGTGCTAACTACCAAGTTCCACGAGAGGTTAGAGCTGAACGAAGACTGTCTCTCGCTATGAGATGGATATTGGATGCTGTTCGATCAAAGAAAGGAACAACAGCTGACAAGGCACTAGCTGAAGAACTACTTGCTGCATACAACAATGAAGGATCTGCTGTGACAAAGAAAGAAAATACTCACAAAATGGCAGAGTCAAACAAAGCGTTTGCACATTTTGCTTGGTAATAAAACAACTTTTAAAAAACACCCGCAAGGGTGTTTTTTAATTGACTTTTATGGGTTTTTGTTCTATTGTTGAGTTAAACAAATAGTAAAGAATAGAACATGAAAAATTTAGTCAATTTAGTGTTGGTTGCAGTGCTTAGCGCACTCCCAATAATTTCTTTTGCTCAAAGCGATGCTTTCTTTCAAGAATCATACGTTATTGACCCAGACGCCACCTGTAACGTATTCGGAATAGATCATATTCCTGTACCACTTTCAGACGGAACAGCCTTTTTGGTTGGTTCGCTTGGCGATCAAAGAATTTTTGTTGCTCATGTTGATTCCCTTGGTGGGATGATTGAGCACAAAGAATACGAATCTGGCTTAGGATTAGCCGCTATAGACGCGAAACTTTCTGGAGACAAGTTGATTATTGCTATAAAAGCAAGCACTTTTGATCCGATGACTTATTATCCAGCTGTTATTATTTTAAATCCAAATGATTTGGATCAAGTAGTCAGTTTCAATTATTGGTTTGACGAAGGAGTTATTCCAGAAATACTTGTTGGCGGAAGCGGTCTTCTTGTAAACAGAGATTATTCTGTTTCAGAGCTTTGGGATTTTTCAGGCCAGGAGCCAGATAAAATTGTCCTTCCTAGCGGGGGAACATTCCATGCTTTAGATAATGAGGAAAATTCTCTTTTTGCTTATTCTACAAATGAGTTTGCTGGAATTTTCGATTATGACGGAATATCTGTTGTGGAGCATTGGTATGAGTATTTGAGCCCAAACGGATTGTATACTTCAAACACCACTACACCATATGGTGTAGGATTGGTAAATCCTGGTGTTTTTGAATTCTATGATGCGTCCTATGAACCAAATAGGGTTGTTTTAGATTCAGACAACGAAAGCTCAAACACCATTCTATGGCAGGAGCTTAATAAGCATCCTAGATTTGCTTTTGGTCAAGTTAGAGTTGGGCTTGTGGCTGATGTTCCTCTTGGGACCAGCATGGACCAAGATTTTACTTCTATTTGGTGTGGCGAATCAACTTATGATTTGAAGCATTATCTATCTGTTGATCAGGGTCTGGATTGGATAGTCAACCTTAGTCACGCCAGACTTAGTCCAAACGGTAAACATGTTTGGGTTACAGGTAAATTAAGTGGTCAATATCATTCTGGTAGCACTCAATTCTTTGGGAGGTTACCAGCTGAGGATTACTCTCTTTTGAATGAAAGTTTGGGGACAGGAATAGCTGTTGCTGCTCTTGATGATGTTCAAATTTTTCAGACATATGAAGGTGGATCACTCATGATACGTGGTGTATCTGGATATTGTGAGATGTTCAATGCTTCAGGAAAGATGGTGAGAAAATTCACCATATCTGATGGCACTTTGGAGGTTATTGATGTCTCTGAACTTGCTTCAGGGTTGTATATTATGACTTATGGAGAAAATTCTAAAAAGCTAGTTATACGATAGATTTATGGGGATACCGTTACGGTATCCCTTTTTGTTTTACGCTATAATGTAATAGTGAAAATGAATATTTCTATTAAAAAAATAAGAGTAATCCCGGTACTTATCGCAGGGCTGGTTTTTATGTACGGACTCCTAGCTTTTTTTGTTGTTGAGGCTCTTCCTGCTGACCACTTAGTAACCACCTGGAAAACAGATAACGCAGGAACTTCAAGCTCCACATCAATTACCATCCCTACAGGGTCTGGAACTTTTAATTACCAAGTTGACTGGAACAACGATGGAGATTTTACTGACGTCAATACCTATGGAGGTGGAATCGATGAAGCAACACTCTATACTGGTGACGTTACTTTTGATTTCGGATCAACAGGAACATATACAATCCGTATTCAAGGAGATTTTCCAATGATTTATTTTAATAACGGAGGAGATAAACTAAAAATTCTTGATGTTGATCAGTGGGGGAGTCAGGTTTGGTCATCCTTTGTTCAATCTTTTTGGGGGTGTTCAAATCTTGAGGTTAACGCAACAGACTCACCAGATCTTTCTTCTGTAACGAACTTGGATAGCATGTTCTTTCAGGCGACATCTTTCAACCAAGACATTTCTGGTTGGGACGTTTCGAATGTTACAAGCATGCTACAGATGTTCTATGGAGCCACTTCCTTCAATCAACCTCTAAATGCTTGGGGGGCTGATACTGCGTTGGTAAATAACATGGCTAATATGTTCTCTGGAGCCACTTCCTTCAATCAAGACATATCTGGTTGGGATGTTTCAAGTGTTACAAATATGAGTAGCATGTTCTTTCAGGCAACATCTTTCAATCAAGACATATCTGGTTGGGACGTCTCGAGTGTTCTTACTATGCAAGGCATGTTTGGCGGCGCAACAGCGTTTGACCAACCATTAAATGCTTGGGGGGCTGATACTGCTTTGGTGGATGATATGAAATGGATGTTTTTAAATGCCATTTCTTTCAATCAAGACATATCTGGTTGGGATGTCTCATCCGTGACTGATATGTCAAATATGTTTCAGGGTGCAACAGTATTTGACCAACCATTAAATGCTTGGGGGGCTGATACTGCGTTGGTGGATGATATGAATTTTATGTTTAGAGAAGCAGCAGCTTTCAACCAAGACATATCTGGTTGGGATGTCTCGAGTGTTGCTAGTATGAGCAATATGTTTTCCTTAGCAACCTCATTTGATCAGTCTCTTAACGCCTGGGGGTCTGATACTGCGTTGGTAAATAACATGTCTAATATGTTTTCTGGTGCCACATCTTTCGACCAAGACATTTCTAGTTGGGATGTTGCTTCCGTTGCAGATGCGACCAGCATGTTTAATAGCATAACCCTCTCAACAGCAAACTACGACTCCCTCCTGATCGGCTGGAACGCACAAGTACTCCAAAGCACAGTAACTTTCTCAGGAGGAAACAGCACCTACTGCGCAGGAACATCTG
>JBLHJW010000003.1:0-36496 GCA_047619465.1 Minisyncoccia bacterium | reverse complement strand
AAAACGAGAAGTGCCAACATTTTATAAAAATAAAAGTATAAGAGAACCTGCAACTATTCTATACCATCCAAATATCTCAAACGAGTGATTTGAGATAAATTTCAAAAAGAATCTAATTGCAAACCAGGCGGTAATTCCAGAAACCACTGTTCCCAAAAGAAACAAAGATATTTCTGATTGAGTAAAATCAACACCAGTCTTGTATAGGTCAAAAACAGTAGCTCCAAGTATGGTAGGGATCGCTAGAAGGAATGAGAACTCAACAATTTGCTTTCTTCCTATTCCAGAGAGAAGCCCTCCCATGATGGTTGCTCCTGATCGAGACACTCCTGGAATCATGGCGAGCACTTGATATAATCCAAGTAGAAAAGACTGTTTGTATGTAATATCTTCAACTTTAGATTCCGCATCTATTTTCTTGTGGAATTTCTCAACGAGCAATATTATAATTCCTCCAACAATTAACGCCCAACCAACAATCACCAGTGATTCAAGTAAATATGTTTTTACAATCTTGTATAGAAGAAGACCCAAAACCCCGGTCGGAATAAATCCAAAAGCAACCTTCCAGAAAAGGTTCTTAGAAGAAAATATCTTTTTAAAATAGTAAATTATTATTGCAAAAATAGCTCCAGACTGAATTCCTATCTCAAAACTAGAAAGAAAAGAACTTGATTCTAATCCTAAAATATTACTTGTCACCATTAAATGCCCTGTAGAAGAAATCGGAAGAAACTCCGTTATACCTTCTACGATTCCAAGTATTATCGCTGAAAAAATATCCATGAGAAAAGTATACTTTATATAAAATAAAAAGGCGACTCAAGGTCGCCTTAATTTATAGTATTTTTTCCAGTTCGTACTCATGTACAACATATTTATGCTGTGAGTTCTTTCCGCAAAGAATTCGCAAAATGTAGTCTTTTCCACAAACAGAAACTTCAGCGGCATATGGTTTTTCCTGGTGGGTAACAGGTAGTTTTTTCTCTACCGGTTCCTTAGTTAGTCTCTTAGATCTAATAGTGACTTCTCCGCTTACCAGATTATTAAAGATTTTAGACTCCCCACCTTCTTCTGAAAGAAGGTCTTTTGACCACGCGTGTGTTTTTTTGAAATCAGAAATAGTTTCCTTGTTTGAAATTATTCCTTGCTTAATTTTGATTAGTTGGCGGCCTACTTTTGGCCCAAGTTCTCCATATGTGAACATTACTTCTTTCTTTTGTTTGTACTGAGACTATACCCTGAATGTTATTTTGTCAAACACGCAGCACTTGATTGTTTGGCGTATTTTTCATAAAGTATTGTCTATGAATCCTGAGTCGGAACTATTACTTATAGACAAGCCTTTTGGAGTCACATCATACGATGTGATCCGTTTTTTGAAACGCGAATATAGGGAGGCTGGTTATCCCAAGATTAAGATAGGACACGCTGGAACTCTGGACCCTAGAGCTACAGGCCTGCTACTAGTTGGACTTGGAAAGATGACAAAAAGTTTGACGGGTCTTATAGGAGAATCGAAAACTTATGATTCTATGATACTGCTTGGGAAGCAGACAACAACAGATGACCTAGAAGGGGAGATTGTCGCTGAGGCAGATGCAAGTACTTTGAGCGATGATGATATTAGAGTAAAAGTAAAAACTCTAGCTGGAGAACAGGAGATTGCTGTGCCTGTGTACTCCGCCATAAAACGTGACGGAAAGGCTCTCTACAAATATGCTCGCAAGGGTCAGGCTATAGATGTTCCCATAAAAACCATGAATATTATTTCAGCTGAAATAAAAGACATAGAGAGAAAGGGAAGTGAGATATATCTTTCAGTAACTTTTGATGTTGGATCAGGAACATATATTCGCAGTCTTGCTCGTGAACTGGGGGACCGGCTTGGCGTGCCAGCTACACTTTCAGCGCTCAGACGAACATCAATAGGGGATTATAAGGTTGATGACGCAAGAGTTATATCTACTAAGGAAATCAAGGCTATTTTTAATAATATTTATAAACTTGACAAATAACTTGTTTATGGTAAACTGTAAAAAAACGAAAACTGAAGAAAATGCGAATCAAAACTTTAAGTCTAGCTATTGCTATATTAATAATAGCTAATAATTTGGTTAATGGCCAAATGATGAATATGGGTAACGCGTATATAGATTCCGAAAGTAACCATGTCAGTATTGGTTTTTGGTTCAAACCAGACCCAACTGATCAGTTTGCTACAGGTGTAGCCACACTAAAAGTCGGTACAAGCCCGGATAGTATAAATACCATTGTCGCAGTAAAAGAAATTTCAGAAGTTGGAAACTATTCTTTTGAGTTTGATGGCAACCCATTTCGGGAAGTTGATAAAACTGTTCGATTATGGTTTTCCATGGATGGCGAAAACTCTAATGGTGGTTACAGTAAATTTCCTGCCATTAATTGGGTAATGCTACCCCCGCTTCAAGAAAAATAGACAACTTTAAGAAAAGGTATAATAAGCGACCTCTACGATTGGAGAGGTCGTATTTTTTTACACAAGGCTTTCGTATGCGGCATTAATAGCGGCAGTTTCTCCACGCAAAGTAGTTTCTGTGAGGGATACAATTTTTGCAGATGACCCTTTGAATAGTTCTCGCTCTTCGTCTGTCCAACCTCCTTCAGGGCCAATAAAGAAAGATAGTGGGTAATCACGCTTGTTGTCTCGGAAGGATTCTCTTCCCATATCCAAAACAAATATATCTGTACCAGACGCTATTTCTATGGCGTCTTTTAGTTTAATAGGCTCACTTATTTTTGACAGGAAGTACTGGCCAGATTGCTCGGTAGCTTCAAGTGATATTTTCTTCAGTCTATCTAAATTTACATCAGACTTGATAGTTCTGTCAGTTTTGATTGGGATTATATTTTTGATACCAAGTTCAGTTAGCTTTTGAATCATCAGTTCTGTATTGGATCGCTTCAGGAGGGGAATATAGGCAAAGATATCTTTTCGAGTATCTTCTACAGACTTAACCTCTTTCTTATTTAGAATTAGGGATTTCTTAGAAACATCACCTATCTCACCTAGTAAAGCGTCCCCAGAGCCGTCAAATAGCTCTACAAACTCTCCATTCTGGAGCTTGAGTACATTGTGCATTTGGTGTACTAAATCCCTGTCAGAGATAGTTATCTCATCCGTCTTATCTATGGAAGGGCTGAAGAATCGATGAATTTTCATGGTTCTAGTCTACCAAGATGATAACCATGGATACATATTGACTTTTTGTCAATACTATGGTAGGTTTAACTCAAATATAAGTAGAACATTAATAAAAAAATCAATAAGAATGAAAAGAAAAATGCTAAGTTTGGTAATCGCCATAGTGGCAATTACTAATTGGGCTAGCGCTCAAACACCAACTCCGAATGTGTTTATCGACTCTACGGCAACGTATGAGAACTATACACTTACAGATTCAAGTCTTGTCGTTTACGGCAAAGGTGGAGTAAACATCAATCCAGCAACGTCAAACTTGGTGGGAAGATTCTACACAGAGTCAGAGGATGGAATGCACCGATCGGATACTACGTATTACGAAGGGAACACCATTCCTATGCCTCACTATGTGGAAGGTCTATACGAGAATGAAACCAACGGATATATTATCGTTGGACAAGTTGCAGATACAACTGGGGGGACTGATTCGGTTTATTCCGAAGTCAGTACTTACGCTATTAGTGGGACCACCATGTGGGAACACGATCAGCCTATTATCTCCGGAATTGTTCTGCTTGAAGCATTGCAGACTTCGCTAAATATCAGAACGTCACTTGATGCCCATGCGGGTGCTTATGTGCGTTATTGGTACTACGACATTGCAGTTGGCCCAGGGTCAGCTCAGTGGTCTGCTGGTTCTGCCTATGTGCAAGGACCAAATGCTGAAGCCGACTTGAGTATATTTGGACTTCTACCAGGAAACTCGTACTGGGTTCAAGCCTATGCAGAGGATCAGTTGATAAATGAATCGTCAGCATTCGTGCCAGACACTTTTACAACTACGCTTCCCGAGCTTCCAACAGGTTCCGTCTCAGACGGAGGATCAAACGTAGACTCAGTTCTCGTTTGTTTTGATGCTCAGTCGAATGACCTTACGGGTTCAGTAACACTTGAGTATGTTGTTGGAGTAGATACAATTCTTGCATCTACATATGCTTTTGCTGATTCGACAGATGGATGTCAATGGATTCCTATTTGGACGTCAGAGACACCTGTCACTGCGGTCCTTACTGTAAATAACAGTTTGGGTGATCCGCAGGTCTACACAGCGAATTTAGCTACGACCGGCTATGACAATCCTATTCTTTCCATAGACACTATTGTTGTTTTGGATTGGTATAATTCTGTTGTTTACGTTGATGCCACCGTCTTTGGCGGAGGTGGAAATGTTTCAGTATATGTTCCAGGATTAGGAACTTTCCCAGGTGGAACAGTTCCACAGGGCCCAAGTACTGGTTTAGCTATACCTATTAGCGGTACTGTTGTGAATACAAGTTATGCTGTTCAGGTAACACTGACTCAGAATGTGGATTCGCAAACAGAAACTGTGAATAGAGTGTTCTCCACTGCAAATGCAGATGGTCCAACGGCTACATACACACAGCAGATAAACACAAACAGTTATACGTTTTGTTTAGATGATGTGATTAGTCAGGATTCGAACGGAGCTACAGTTGAATTAATTGTTCAGGCTGCATTAAATGGTCCAGTTTTACTAGATACCACTTTCGAGTGGTCTGGGGCGTCTTGTTTTGCTCTTTCGGGAGTTTTCAACACTACGTATGATTGGTCTATTGAGATTACTGACACAGTTGGTCAGTACCAAGATGGTGGATCGTTCGCGATTGCCGGACCTGGAGTACTTCCTCAAATAAACATGGGAAATGGATTTTATGATCCAATCACTGGGTGGGTACAGATCTCATACTGGTGTAATCCAGATATAAGCAATCCTGCTGCTACGGCAGACACGAGAGTGAAAATTGGATTGAACCCACAGGTGATCAACGTGCCAGTTGCAACTGAGAATATTACAGGAGCAACAAATTCCTCACTTAGCTTTGATGGTGATCCGTACAGACAAATTGGTCAGACGGTCATTGTCTGGTTTACAATGGATGCCACTAATAGTAGTGGTGGATATTCAGAAGCGCAATTTAACAATTTCTTTACGCTTCCTGCATTGCCTGACACGATTGTGCCACCAGTGCAGTTGTTTGGTCCGGTTGTTGTAAATCTTGACACGCTTAGTGTTGATTCAACGGGGGCAGTTGTTGGTTTCCAGGGTGAAGCCAATGATTCTCTAAATACCATGTATCGTATAAATTATAATTACGACAACATGGCATTCTCGACAGCTCCAAGTGCGATGTCTCAAACTTGGGGTAGCTATCTTGTTAATTTGAATCCACTTCTTTCGGGAAGGTTGGTTTTCTGGCAAGTAGAATTATCTAACCAGTATGGAGTTTTTCAGTCGTCTTCATGGGAGCAATTTACTACGGACGAAGGTCCTGTAATTCTGCCACCAGATCCTTTAGAGGGTCCAGTTGTTATGAATCTTGACACGCTTAGTGTTGATTCAACAGCGGCAACTGTTGGCTTCGAAGGAGCAGCAAATGACTCACTGAATACTATGTACAGTGTAAACTACTCGTACAATAGTATGACATTCTCGACACCACCAAGTGTGATGTCACCAACTTGGGGAAACTATCTCGCAAACCTAAACCCACTTCCAGTAGGAACGTTGGTGTCGTGGCAAGTAGAATTATCTAACCAGTATGGAATGTTTTATCAGTCATCATGGGAACAGTTCACTACGGACGAAGGTCCTGTGATTGTTGTTGTGAATCCTGTAATACTGAACAGTGATACTCTTGTTGTTGATTCAACGTCAGCAACACTAGTTTCAAATATCGTAATGGGTGATTGGATAGGTCTTTTTCATGACTACAAATACACAGTTCAGGGCCAGGTTATGTATTCGGCTCAACAGTCAATACCTCTAGATGGTTTGTACACGACAAGTTTGAATGGTTTACCAGCTGGTTCTACGTGTTTGTATCAGGCAAGACTTTTAGACGGTCTGGGCAATGTCATGGTTCTAGGACCAATTCAGCAGTTTATAACGGACTTAGGTCCAGTTGTAGTGGTTGAGCCTCCTGTTCCAATGATTACCAACAGTGACACTGTTTCTGTTGGTATCAATACTGCCATGCTAACCTTTGTACTGACAAATGGTAATTTACCTGGAGTAAGTTTCCGGGTCGAATATGAGTTCATGAATAATACTTTGAATTCAACATTCCAGTCTGTGAGCTCTCAAGGAGTTTACACTCAAGGTTTGAGTGGCTTGTCTGCTGGTGAGTTTGTGTCAGCAAGAGGAATCTTGTATGACAATTCCGGAGATTTGTATACTGGTCCTTGGTTGTATTTTACGACCGATGAGGGTCCAATTACACCTCCAGAACCAGTTGACTCTGTTGTTGTTTATGATGGTCCATATACTTTGATCTATCATAACGCGGCATCCGTTAGTTGGTACGTGGATATTAACGGAGTTGAAGATGTCGAACTTTATGTTGGATATGGACAGCTAACTCCTAACGAGAATTTTACTCCCGTTCAGGATGGAATACTCGATGGCGAATATCTTTTCGCTATGGAGGAGCTAAATTCAGCTACCTTATACTTTTTCAAGATGTTTGTTAAAGTTGGTGGCGGACTTTACCCTGCGACAACAGAAACTTACTTGTTGGAAACGGAACCTAATGGAATAAAGGAAATTCTATCTAGGAGTCCCAATGCGTCTGGAAAAGTTGTTGATATTAGCGGACGAGAACTTTCTCGTAACCTAGTAAAACTAAATGACATTGTTCGAGGTGATGTAACCTTCGGACGACAGATCGTTGTTTGGACAGGAAGCAATGATGAAGGGTCTGTGAAGATTCTATCTCATTAATTTAATTTAATACAAAAGGCGGAACAATTTGTTCCGCCTTTTTTGATACTCAATTTATACTTCAGAGCGATGATTAAAAGCATTCTCAAACGTGTCTTTATCGGAGTACTCAATTTCAAGTCCAGTAGAAAGTCCTCGTCCTAAGTGTGATAGCTTTAAACTATTTTTCGATACTATTTCGCTAACATTATTTTTTATATATTCTTCAGTATGTTCTCCTTGAGGTGTGGCAGAAAGAGCAAAGATTATTTCAGTCAAAGAGTCTCTCTTTACTTTCATTTCAATAATGGCTTTTAATTCATTTATTCGAATGAGTCTCTCTGGATTTTCAGCAAGGTAGGGAAGTGAACCACCTAGAACAAAATAGTTTCCATCGTACACCCTCATTTTCTCAATATTCTGTAGGTCGGTATCTTTTTCTACTATCAAGAGCTTTGTTTTATCTCGTGATGGATCTCTGGCAATAAAAGAAATTGTGGAGCTCTGTTCGTCTGCAACAAAGAATTGGTAGCTTTCCTGGCAAACCTTTGTATTGTTTCTAGTATTCCTTATTTCTTGTAAAAGCTTTTCTACGTACTCTGGACGTGACTTGAGTAGAAAGTAGACAAAACGCTTGGCTTGTCGTTCGCCAATTCCAGGGAATTTTCTAAATAGTTGTGCTAGTTCTTCTATGCTGCTCATATTTTAAAAATCGTCTAGTGATCCTCCTCCGCTGTTAGCAAATCCACCCATATCACTTTTCTCAATAGACATGAAAGTGCTGGTTTTCTCATCAAAGAATAGGTCCACTTTTCCAACAGGTCCATTTCGGTGCTTCTCAATTAGGATTTCTGCCATTCCGGTATTCTCATCGTCTGATCGTGACCCCATTCTGTCTTCTCTGTGAATAAACATTACCACATCAGCATCCTGCTCAATAGATCCGGAGTCACGAAGGTCAGACAGTCGAGGTTTTCCTCCACGTGCTTCCACAGCACGGGAGAGCTGAGATAGGGCTAGAACAGGCGCGTCTACTTCACGAGCAAGAGCCTTTAGAGATCGTGATATCTCTGTAACTTGGTTTACCATAGAGTCGAAGTTCTTTCCGGCAGACATAAGTTGCAGGTAATCAACAACAATTAGACCTAGTCCATGTTCTGACTTCAGTCTACGACAAACAGCTTTCATCTTTACGATAGAGTTTCCTGCCATATCGTCAATATAGATAGGAGCTTTTGAAAGGGTTCCTAGAGCATCTCTAATTTTCTCAAAATCATTCTCATCTTTAATTTTACCGGTTCGCAAGTTCCAAGCGTTCACCTGGGACTCAGCTGCTAGCATACGTTGAGTAAGCTGGTTTGCGCTCATCTCGAGTGAGAATATTGCAACAGGAACATTGTGCTTTGTAGCGGCGTGTCGTGCCATATCTAGTGCTAAAGTAGTTTTTCCCATGGAAGGACGAGCCGCAAGAATAATTAGGTCAGATGGCTGAAGCCCAGAGAGTAAGTTATCCAGAGACGGGTATCCAGTAGGGACACCTCGAATACCATCTTCTGAATCTTGAAGTTTTTCCAGCTGTTCCCATGTTTCTTTCAGTGACTCCTTAATAGATATGAATTTTGCACCTTTTGGGTTTCCCGTAATGGAGAATATTTGCTTCTCTGCCATATCAAGAATATCGCCAACTTCAGTTGCGTCATCATTGAAACCAAGTTCCACAATAGTATCTGCTGCATTGATTAGAGATCTTAAAAGAAATTTTTTATCTACGATGTTTCCGTAGTGTTTAACGTTTGTTGCAGCGGGAACCGTGTTTGTTAGATCTATTAAGTATGATCTTCCTCCAATAGCCTCAAGCTCTTTTTTCTCTTCCAACTTGGCAGAGACAGAGACTAGATCAATAGGCTCTGACTTAGTTGAAAGGTCCAACATTGCTTTGTATATCATTCGGTGTTTTTCACTATAGAAAGTCGCTGGAATAAGCATGTCTATCACATCGTGAATAGCATCAGCGCGAAGCATAATCGCTCCTAAAACAGCCTGCTCACTCTCTATGCTATGGGGTGGTATTCTCCCGCTCTGACCGGTTTTTTTCATTTGGTAATTTTAACATAAAGAGGGAAACAAGGATTTCAATTTTGCTTAGAAAATAGTGGAGAATCTGTGGATAGTGACATAACTGTTGCCAAAGATGCAATAGTATGTGATACTGTAAATCCGTTCTTTTTAATGACACATGGGAGGACTCAGGCCTAAAGCCTGTTTACCAAAGTTTAGGAAGATTGAATCTCTGCAAGAGCTATCATCTCTTGCGTAAAGGAAATTCAACCCTCAGGGAAAAGTGGATTTCTTTTTCTTCCCAAACTTTGGGACCTCCGCCACACTCAGAGTGGTCTTGTTGGTTCTTCATCACTCTGCCAGCAGCTGCCATGCATTCAAAAGCACCGCACGCTGCGAAATAACCCCGAGTTCCTTGGGGTTATTTTTTTTGACATCTAAATAAATTATGATAACCTAAATTAAAATTAAAAAGACATAGAATGGTACATTTAATTCCTTCTACGAGGCATAAACCCTCTGAGGGTTCTCATAATCTTATGTTTGATATCAGAATAAGCGAGGAATCTTTTTTTAATAAATTATTATTCTCTCGATTCGAAATTGACTACATGGGTAAAGATCCTTTAAAAATTCACAGGGATTCTCTACCAAAAATCGATAGGTGGTTGCTTTCTAATGAAGATCATTATTTGATAGTAGAAATGGATTTTTATACTCAGTGGCTGAAATATTTTATGGAAAAAGGTCCGGGGAAATTCACAGCCTACACAGCAAACTCAGAGGAAGAACCCATCAAAGCGGCTTTTTTTCTAGCAAATAAATCATATATGATGAGTCTGTATAGTAAGGCTCACATTAGACCATTTAAACAAAGACTCAAGTAATGGGTCTTTTTTGTTTGCTCCTTTCTGATACAATGCTTCTATGAAAAAGAAAACACTTGTATCCGCTATACAGCCTTCTGGTCAATTACACTTAGGAAACTACCTCGGAGCTATGCGTCAGTTTGTAGAGTTTCAAAATTCTCATAATGCTTTTATATCTGTAGTTAACTATCATGCTCTAACAACAGTTCAAAACAGAGATGATTTGCTTAAATTTACTCGAGACGTTGTTTTAGACTATTTAGCTGTTGGTCTTGACCCGGAAAAAATAACACTCTTTGTTCAGTCAGAACTTCCAGAACTTCCAGAGCTGACTTGGATTTTTAATTGTTTGGTTACCATGCCATGGTTGGCACGTGCCCACTCATATAAAGATAAAACCGAGAAGGGAATAGAGGCTTCTGTTGGTTTATACGACTATCCTGTTCTTATGGCCGCTGACATACTTATGATGGACGGAGAAGTTGTTCCTGTCGGAAAAGATCAAGAGCAGCATGTTGAAATGGCACGAGATATTGCCAGAAAGTTCAATAACCATTACGGAGATACTTTTGCAGAGCCTGAAGCCATGATTCTGAAGGATGTAGCTGTTGTTCCTGGTGTGGACGGTCAGAAGATGAGTAAGTCTTATAACAATACAATTCCACTTTTTGGAACTGATTCTGAAATTAAGAAAGCTGTGATGTCTATTGTCACAGACAGTAAAGAGCCTGAAGATAAAAAGAATCCAGATGATGTAATTGTTTATCAGATATACAAACTTGTTGCTTCAGTTGAGAAGGTCGAAGAAATGAAATCAGGACTAGAGACTGGGGGACTTGGGTATGGAGATGCAAAGAAACTTCTTCTTGAAGCGGTTATTGAGATGATTGCCCCCATGAGAGAACGTAGAGAAAAGTTTGAATTAAATCCAGAATTGGTAGACAAAATTTTGTCAGAAGGGTCTAGAAAAGCTCGAAAGGTTGCTGAAGAAAAAATGAAAGAAGTAAAAGAAAAAGTGGGGTTGTAACACTGCTTTTTTGATATATACTGAATAAAAACAAAGTCATGCCAAAGACAAATCTGAGTGACATTTTAGTACATGGCGAGAATTTCAAAATAAGAAGTTTAAAAGACATGAAGCCATCAGACATGAGACGCTTTGAGAGAATTGCCGAGCTTCAGAAAGAAAGTCAGGCTCGAAAGAGTCCTAACTGGAGTCTTCTTCGAAACTTTAGAATTTTCCCGAGACGAAATTAATTGATATTTAAACAGGGTTGTAACCCTGTTTTTTTGATGGTATTGTTAGTTAAAATAGATCAAATGAGAGTAATGAAAAAATTTGCATATACATTGTGGTGCCTTATATACTTTATCAATAAAGCACCATTTCTTGAGTTATTTTCAGAAACTTCTAAAAATATAGAAAATGGAAAGTCCAAGTGAAGATGGAGAAGGATTTAACCTTATGGTTGTTCCGGTGTTGATAGTTTTGGCAGTTACTGTCGGACTTATTAATATTTTCAAAATGATTAAATCTAAATTAAAAAAATTATTAGATTAAAAGACTGCTGCACAGCAGTCTTTTTTGTTTTTATCTGATACAATAATCAAATGGAATGGCTAAAAAAACTTATCCCATCACTGGGACTGCTTATCGGAATTATTTTTGTTGCCATCGGATCAACAATGTTAATTTCTTCTACTTTTAAATTGGTATTTGATGTTTCAATTTCTTATGACACTAGATTTGGTTGTGAAAACAAATACAGCCCTCAATTGGAGAAGGAAATAGAGCAAACACCTGAGCAAATAGAAACATGTAAAGAAGAGATTATAGAGACAGAGCACTCACGATTTGTAGCTCAAAAAACAGAAGATATTATTGATGGCGCAGCCTTTCTTTTGGTTGGAACTTTCTTTTGGGTTTTCTTTTGGAAGAGACGAGATTAACTTATAAATTAACTTTGCATAGTGGTAAATGATAAAATCATTACGATTTTTATTTGGGGCTAATAAAAAATACAAGGTTGTTATACCTGTCTTAGTATTTTTTACCCTCATACAACAGGCGGTAAGTATTTTGCTCCCGTATTTTTCTGGGAATATTATCGACGAGATAACAAGAGGCGACCTGAACTCATTTATACCTATTGTCAGTTTAGTAGGAGTGTACTTTCTGGCTTTGATTCTAGAAAGAGTTGTTTCCTATTTTCATGCTATATATGATCAGAAGAACTTTGCTTTTGATTATCGGCCAGACATGTTTAGGGGCGGAGTTAAAAACTTCTTTTCTTTTTCTGGAGGAGAGCACATGGATGGAAATTCACACAAAAAAGCCGCAATTTTGAGGGCAGGTGTTCAGTCGAGTATGAACCTAACTGTCCTGATATTCAACCAGATCATACCAATGGCCCTCAAGTTTGTAGCGATACTGGTTGCCTTGCTGCTTTTGAAGCCTGTATACGCGATAATTATGGCTGTCGCTCTTTCATTTAACGTATTTTTTCAGACAAGAATAGCGAGAAAGATGATGAGTGATTTTGATATATGGGAGAAGAAAAGTAAAAATAAGCATAAAACTATTGGAGAACATATAAGAAACGCCCCTCTTACAAAAAATTTGGGCGTTGAGAATTTAGCAGCAAAAGCTCTAATGAAGTCTGTGGATTCTCACGAGCAATACGGAAAGCAATTATGGATTAGATTTGTTAAGAAACTGACCATTATTGCTATGATTAATCCATTTGTTATTGGACTGCTTTTCTTGGTGGGGTCTTGGCAGGCTTATACAGGAGTTATAACCATAGGGCAGTTTCTAATGGTTGTCTCGTGGGGAGGGATGGCTGTAGCTGGAATATGGAGAGTGGAGTGGTTTCAAAGAGCTATCATGATTCACTTGCCCCCTATAAGGGATTATCAAAAACAGCTTAATAAAAAATCAACTATCGTACATGCTGATAATCCCATTAAAAAAGCAGTAGTAAACGGTGAGATAGAATTTGAAAAAGTGTCATACAAATATCAAGAACAGGAATCAAAGTCCTTTGGTTTAAACAGTGTGTCTTTCAGAATAAATCCAGGAGAAAAAGTTGCTTTTGTAGGTGTTTCTGGATCAGGAAAAACAACTTTGGTTAGACTCCTCTTGAGAAACTTTGACCCCAAAGGCGGTAGGATTTTAATTGACGGGATCGACTTGAAGAATTTGGACTTGTCTGACTATCTATCAAACATAGGTTATGTGGATCAAACAACTCAACTCTTTGATGACACAATTAAGCAAAACCTAACGTATGGATTACGCAAGAAAGCTACAGATAAGGATTTATTAAAAGCTCTGAGAATGACAAACCTTTACAAGAAGATCATGTCATCAAAAAAAGGACTCAAAGAGAAAATTGGAGAACAAGGGATTAGATTTTCTGGAGGGGAGAGGCAGAGACTGTCTATTGCTAGGGCAATCCTTCGTGACCCAAAAATTCTTATCTTTGATGAGGCAACAAGCAATCTAGATGCCAAAAATGAAAAGGAGATTCAGGCGGCCATTGATAAAGCATCAAAAGGAAGAACGACTATAGTCATTGCTCACAGACTATCCACCATAGTAAATGCTGATAAAATATTTTACTTTAAAAATGGAAGACTCAAAGACTGGGGCACGCACAAGGAACTTCTAATGAGTTCTGTAGAGTATACAGAGCTCAGCTCTCATCAGTATCTAGACCTCGGATAATTAAAAAGCCCCGCCGAATGGCGGGGCTTTTGAAAATAGTTTTAACTTTAATAACAAACTATATAACATGAGTTAACTCCAGAATTCCTGGTGCCGATTACATCAACGTTCCCATTAATGTTTTTTTTAACTACTGCTCCATAGTTTGGTCCTCCGTCTAAAACATAGACATGCTTAGTGGAAGATTTGGTAGATCCATTCTTGTATTTTCTGTCTAATCCAAAGACTATTTCCATAACTTTTGGATAGCTGTATCTTTTGTAGAAGACGATCACGCCCTGTTGCTTGCCAGGAAGAACGTCATTGCTAACCCTCGGAGTTATTCTGTTCACAAGAATTCTGTCTACGGTAGATTTTGTTGAAGGATTCATTGATCCTTTATTGTAAATCGCAGGAAGAAAGAATAGTGTCCCCTTACTTCTCTTGACCTTGTCATATTGGTTTTGAAAATCAGGAATCTCTTTCTTGTGGGTAAAGGTTAAACCAACTTTTTTAGTATGCGCGATAATAATTCCATAGTTGTAGACCTTGCCATCTCCGCATGGCACACCGTTGGCAAGAGCCTTTCCTTCCATACGTAGAGGCATTGATGCAGCTGTCATCCCATCTGGGGTTATCGCTACGCTATACTTCAATGAGTCATGAAGCATTTTCATAGTCATTCTTTTTGTAAAAAGATGAGGCTCTGTTTGGTTTGTTACCAGATTTACATTCCATACAGGAATGAACTCCCCAACAGTGTCTCCTTTGTGCACGACATACCAAGCTTGTTGGTGGTTTTCAAACTCGTACCCACTTTCCCTGAGATACGTGTCATATTTCTGAGAGGGAACATTTGCCTGATTGGCTTGAGCTGCAATCATTGCATCCCATTTAGCATCTTCTTGTTGTACAGTTTCTAAGGCGATAAGCGCCTCAAAATTTGTAGTAGTAAAACTCGTCTGTGCAGAAATTATCCCGCCTACAAGTAGGCAAATAAAGGAAGTTAATATTTTTTTCATAATTAAAAGTTCATTTAACTGTTTTTTATAAATTAACACTAATTATGGCATATGTCAATATAATATAAAAACCCCCAAAGTGGAGGTTTTAAAATTCAGCTTAATGCTTTCCAGTAGAAAATGGTCAGGTTAAATAAAGAATGCGAAGTGACAAGGGCTAAGTAGCCAGCTAGAAGTCCGTAGAATATTCTGTATGGATTGAATTTTATTCCATGCTCCAGAGGGCTCTTTCTGAATCTGAGTGAATCATCGATTATTAGAAGAACGAGCAATGATTGTATGAGACCAGAAACACCTTGAGCAAAAACATTTAGAAAGTTTCCATGAATCAAGCCAAAGAATACAGTTCCAACTATTGTTGTACAAAAAAGTACAAAAAATATTATTACTCTTGTTTGCTTGTTGTTCTTCACAAGTTCAGTCCTTACTCTTCCGATTAGCATTAATATGATGCTAATTAAGAGTAATGGAAAAATCTTATATTTAAAATCCTCTCCAAAAGCACTCTCAATTCTCTTGAAAGGAAAACTTACCTTCAAGATCTCGCTTTTTGTGAAGTCAGCAGTTGTGGAGCAGAAACCTTTTAAATCTTCTTCTGATGCATATTCCTCAATTAAAGTTTTGGCAATTGATCCATAAATAAAGGAAAGAATGGTGAATAACAGAATCAGTGCCATGTATCTTTTCATTTGAATGTATTTTAAGGTTCTTTTGTTTGCATATTACTCCTAGAAATATCTTTGTCAAATTCAAACAAAAAAGCCCCGCAAATGCGGGGCTTTTTCCTTTAACTAAAATTAGTTAGAGATTTTCCTTGAGCAGAAGAAAGCTTCTGCTAAGCCATATGATCTAAGATCATCGATATCACTATCGAAATCTAGATATACGTCAGTTTTTCCAAAAGCTTTTTCAAATTTTGCTTTTGTAGCAGGAACTCCTTCCTCTACCTGAGTCTTAACACTGTTCTGAAGCCAACCTCTGCTACTTTTAGCGGGAGTTAACAGGCCTCTATGGTCGAAGTGAAAGTGTGCTTCTTCTTCAGAGCATTTCTGTATGGTCGCCTTATAAGTAAGACGCAACTCTTCGCCATTGGATTCGACTTTCACAACCACTCCCTCAACTCTAGCAGGGTGGTTTGCTTTCAAGAATTTACCAACAGCATCCGAAAATGGATTAGCAACATCATTTCTGAAGTTTGAGCTAATGTTTCCGGATTCGCTTGTTGACGTAGCTGAAAGTTCCACAGAGCCAGTGTTTTCCAGGATGAGTGCCTTCCATTCGTATTTATCCATCAAGATTATATGAACTGTTAAGGCAATAGAAATAAAGGCAATCAAAGTAATTAATCCGTTTTTCATGTTCTTTTCGTTAGTTTAACGTTTAAGATATACTATCACAGATATAGCTGTTTGTCAATGCAAACAAAAACCCTCCAACACAATTGTGTTGGAGGGTGATAGAATCTATGGTGTACCAGATGTGGCCTTTTTAGACTCAGGCTTGAAGGTTATGCCTTTGACTTTTTTGAGATAAAATAGAGGTATATAGACTGCAAATACAAAGACTAGCTTTAAATATATAGGGTCGATATTTGAGGCTATTATAGGCCCCCAAACCCCTACTAAATCATTAGAGGCAAAGATCAATCCGATCATGCAAAAAATTCTATGTCCTGTCTTATCTCCACTCTGGAAGTTCGAATGTATTGCCATTGCAATAAACACTAAAGCGCTCATGTGATTATCAATCATGAGAATGGTCTCATGATTGATAAAACCTAAATCTCTTGTTGTTGCAAGTGTTGCCACAAGAAATAAAAGAATAGAAGGGATAAAGATTTTCGAACAAAATGTTCTATCTGTCATGTGTTATGAAATTGTTGATGATTACGTTTTTTTAAATACTAACATTAAATACTGTCATGTCAATGTATCGAAAAAGGCGTTCGAATTAGCGGCTCTTCGATAGTTACAATACTTGATCAGCGTTTATAAAAGAATGATTCAAAGACATGCTATAATTTGGTAATACTTACTCTAAATGACTATTTTTCTCATTTTCCGCGAGTACGTGCCTTTTAGAAAGAGATAAGTTCTGCCTGGAGAAATGCTTCCAGCGGCCTGGCAAAGAAGAATAATTATAAGTTTTATTTCTTCTTTTACTGGGCGGCGGGGAAGTCCCTCTCTTTTTGTTCAAAACATTTTTTAAACTATCAATTAATAAATAAAAATCATGAAATTTCTAATACCTTATCTAATCTCAACTCCAATATTTTTTATCATAGACATTACCTGGCTCGGTTTTATAGCAAAACCTATTTACCAAAAATATCTTGGATACATAATGGCTGAAAATACAAAGTGGGGAGCAGCAATACTTTTCTATCTACTATTCATTGCTGGGCTTGTCATCTTCGCGATTGCTCCCGCGCTAGAAAAAGGATCACTTACTCATGCAATCTTATATGGTGCACTATTTGGCTTCTTTGCATATATGACATACGAGCTTACAAACTATGCTGTTATAGAAGGGTGGCCATGGCAAATAGTGATTATAGATATTGTCTGGGGAATAGTTCTAGGAGGAGCAGTTTCTGGGCTTGGGTACTATTTTACAAAGTTGATAGGGTAATAAATAAGCCCCAGCACAAATGTGTTGGGGCTTGTTCAATATTTAGACTATTTTTTTCCAAGAATAATTCTTAGGAACCTTGGTTCCCTGTGGAATTTCCATGGCAATTATCATTACAGCATTCCCGAATCGATCATCTATTCCTGATCTTACTATCGTCTTGCGCTCCCACGTTTTTCTACTTCCAAAGTCCTTACAAAATTGATCAAACGCCTTATTTATATCTAAGAGCGAGACCTGTGTTCCTTTTACAATTGCTTGTACTTCACGTTTCTTTGAGTCAAATAGATACTTCATGTAACTTTATTAGGTTCTGTTGATTACTTCAAGTATTACAATATTATATAGATAAGTCAATGGTGAGTGGGGAAGTGAGATGTTGTATAATGGGTTGACCAATGAAGCCCAATGATACGGGTGGAGGTGCTACAAATACATAAAAGTGTCTGCTGAGAGGCAGGAATCAGGGTGGTACCGCGGATCTACTTCGTCCCTACAGATTATTAGTTTAGTTTGTAGGGATTTTTTTATGGGATGGAGCTATATATTATGCATGCTAGATAATACTTTTATTGGAACTCTCTTTGCTGGAGCGGGAGTTTCTATTCTAGTTTTTTATCTTTTCTATAAGAGACAGAAGAAGCTTGATGGATTGATGGATTCAACACTTCATATTAAAAGAGACATAATTAAGAGTTCCTCTAATTTAATCTACTTAATAGAGACTACTCTATACTATTGGAACAGAAGAGTGAATACTGTTGAAGAAGTTCAGAGAGGGTCAAACATTTCAATTGAAGAACTAACAGAGGAGCTAGATAAGGAATTGTACAATTTCGGATTATTGATCAATGAAAAAATACCACTGAAGGTTTTAGACATTAAGTCTTTGCTCTTACTGTTGAATAACAGCGAAGTTAATATAAAATTTAGTAGCCTTGAAGCTTCTGTCTATGATTTCATTAATCCGTTAATTTCAATGGCTGTTGATGATGACAAGCAAATGGTCTATAAAAAATTCCTAAAGAATTCAAAGGAGCTTGCTGAATTTGATTCAGTAAAAATAGAGAACATAAGGAGTGAAGTTTTGAAGTTGGGTATTTTTATTAACAAAATTGATCCATATATAAATTAACATGCGAACATACATAAAAAACTTATCAGAAGCAAAGGGAAGTGAGGTAACTATCAACGGATGGGTTGACGTTGCACGAAACCAGGGAAAGATGGCTTTCTTTGATTTTCGAGATATGACTGGAAAAGTGCAGGGAGTAGTGTTCGGAAAGCCTGATGTACTAGAAGTAGCCAAGACTCTTCGACCAGAATGGGTAGTAGCTGTTACGGGTATTGTGAACGAGCGACCACCCAAGATGGTGAAGGCTGACGTGCTAAATGGCGATATCGAGTTAGAGATAACAAAGATCGAAGTACTGAACATGGCAGAGACTCCAGCATTTGAAGTTACAGAGAGCTCAGCAGATATAAACGAGGAAGTGAGACTAAAGAACCGATACGTAGACCTTCGTACAGAACGAATGCAGAGCAACATGCGAATGCGAGGAAAAGTTGCGAACATGATCCGAGCAGAGCTTGGGGCACAAGACTTCACAGAAGTAGAAACTCCACTATTTACTAGGTCTACTCCAGAGGGAGCTCGTGACTATGTAGTACCATCTAGACTTGTTCCAGGGCACTTCTACGCACTTCCACAGTCACCACAGCAGTACAAGCAGCTTCTGATGGCAGGAGGAATGGAGAAGTACTTCCAAATGGCTCACTGTATGCGAGATGAAGACTTGCGAGGAGACCGACAGCCAGAGTTTACACAGATGGACTTAGAGATGTCCTTTGCAACAGAAGAAGAAATAATGGAGATCAATGAGAAGCTTCTAATTAAGATTGTAGAGACTCTATATCCAGAGAAGAAAATCCAAGAAGTTCCTTTCCCACGAATTACTTACAAGGACGCGATGGAGAATTATGGATCAGACGCTCCAGACTTCCGAGAAGACAAGGAAGACAAAAATACTTTGGCTTTTGGTTGGGTTGTAGACTTTCCATTCTTTGAGAAGACTGCAAAGTCAGATGATCCACAAGCACAGGGTGAGTGGACATTTACTCACAACCCGTTCTCACTTTCAAAACCAGAACACTTAGAGAATCTAAAAAACAAAGAAAACATTGGAGAGATCATGGCCAGCCAGTACGACATCGTACTAAACGGATATGAGATAGGAGGAGGATCTATTCGAGCTCATGATCCAGAAGTTCTAAGATCAATCCTGCAAATTCTAGGACACTCAGATGAGAAGATAGATGAGAACTTCTCTCACATGCTAAAGGCACTTGGATCAGGATGTCCTCCACATGGTGGAATAGCATGGGGATTTGATCGACTGATGATGATTCTCCAGGGAGAGCCAAATATCCGAGAGGTAATAGCCTTTCCAAAGACACGTGGTGGAAGAGACCCACTCATGGACGCTCCCGCGAAGATCGCAGAGAAGCAGTTGGATGAATTGCATTTGAAGTTGGAAAATATAAAAGAAGAAGAATAGAAATTCAAACGGCTCGGCTTGATGGGCAGTTTGATGAGATGCAAAAAAGACCGCCCGAAGGGCGGTCTTTTGGGATCTATATTAAACAGCCCCAATGTTCTTTAAGAATTCGTTTTTTATACTCAGATCTTAGCCTCCCAGTAAAAATATATCTGGAGTATCCGTGTCTGAATCCACCCTTTGATCTGAAGGATCGTCTTGCTCTTAATAAGTTTCTTCTCTGCATGTGTTAATTTTTACTTTTTATATAGATTATACAAAAAGAGAATAAAGTCAATTAACAGTACTAAACTGCTTTATGATATAATAAGCGAATTATGGATCAATATATATCAAAAGTAACCCTTGCAGATGGTGAGTACGAGAGGAAGATGATCAAAACCCATCTTGTAACAAAGAACGACAATATAGTTCAGGTTCTACAAGTAGCTGTTGGAGGCCAAGTGTCTGGAGACGACATTGTCTTTGTGAGTGAGCGAATAGTTGCAATATCACAAGGGAGATCCTTTCCTATAAATACCATTCACCCTAGTCGAATGGCGGTATTTCTATCCAACCATGTGAACAAGACCCCGTCCGGAATAGGACTAGGAAGCCCCTGGACTATGGAGCTGGCTCTTCGCGAGGTAAATGTTATGCGTATACTCTTTGCTGCAGGAATAGCAGCTATCACTCGACCATTTGGGGTAAAAGGTCTTTTTTATAAACTGGCAGGGAATAATGTAAACGCTATAGACGGTCCTACATCAAACACTATTGCTCCATACAATACTCACGCTAAACTTGGCCCGAAGAATCCAGACAAGGCCGCCAGAGAGCTATCGCAAGCTCTAAATGTACGAGTGGCTATCGTGGATAGTAATGATCTCGGTATGAATGTACTCGGCCGCTCAGACGAAGGTCTTACAAATAAATTCTGCACAGAAGTTTTCAAAGGTAATCCATTTGGACAAAATGATGAACAGACACCTGTTGCGATAATAAGAAGAGTTTAATAAAAAAACCACCAGCTATAACTGGTGGTTTTTGGAAAACCTTGGGTCAGTAAACTCTTGCTTTGATGTAGATTCAAACCTTGGATCGAAGAATTTTATTGGTGGTTGGTGATATACATGGCCTGCAAATCTAGAATCAGGAGGGTCCTTTTCAATATCTCTGAATTCACCAAATATTGTGTCGTAGAAATACCTACTTTCAGTTAGATTGGTCATTGTTTTGATTTTTATTAAATTTAGGTTTAAAAACAAAGAAGTCAATCATCTGTTACAATATTAGCCATGGACAACAAATATCAGATAGTAACAGAAGCATTTGAAGGTCCTTTTGACCTACTTTTACACTTGATAGACAAAAGAAAGCTTTTTATAAACGATCTATCGTTGGCTGAAGTTACAGCGGACTATATTTCATACATGAGAGAACAAGGGTCTGGATCTATAACAGACTTGTCTAGCTTTATATCTGTTGCCTCAACTCTGATACTAATCAAGTCTAAGTCCCTTCTGCCAAAGCTGGAATTATCTAATGATGAAGAAGAGGATGTAAGTAGCTTGAAAAGGAGGCTTGAGTTGTATCAACTATTTCAATCAATCAGCGTTGATATTGCAAGGTCTTTTGGAAGAAAAGTTATCTACCCGCAAGGTGAGACAAAAAGAAGTAACATAGTCTTCTCTCCTGATGAACAAATTACTATCGACGCTATGCTCGCTGTTGCAGGGGACGTGCTGTCTGCTGTTCCAGCAGCAAAGGAAAAGCTCCCAGAAATATCTATTTCAAAAGTAATGTCCATAGATCAGATGATTACAGGTCTGACCGAGAGAATATCTAGCAGTTTGTCTATGAGTTTTAAGGACTTTTCTGATACAAAAGGGAAGTACGATACGCCAAGAGAAGAGAGAATTCATGTGATAGTAAGCTTCCTAGCTGTTCTTGAGATGGCTCGAGAAGGAATACTATCTTTAGTTCAGGAAAATCATTTTGACGATATCACCATAAACAAGAAGGATTCTGAATTGGAAGAAGTGAATGAAGAGGTTACAATAGATGAATTATAGTATGGAAAACACACCGTTACATTTACAAATAGAAAGTTATCTATTCTTCAAAGGAGAACCTGTGAGTATAAAAAAACTCGCAAAAACTTTTGGTAAAAAAACAGAGGATATTAACGAATCACTATCCCAACTAAAAATGTCTCTAGAGGGTAGAGGTGTGGTTTTGATGCAGCTAGACGATGAAAAGGTCTCCCTTGGAACACACCCACAGATGAGTGAATTCTTCAAAGAGATTAGAAAAGAAGAACTTTCAAAAGACCTGTCAAAACCTAGCCTAGAAACCCTTTCTATTGTTTTATATAAGAAAGACGTAACACGCGCAGACATCGACTACATACGAGGAGTGAACTCTAGTTTTATCCTACGAAACCTTTCCGTTCGAGGGCTAGTAGAGCGAGAGTCCCACAGAGACGATAGCCGAAAATATGTATACAAGCCAAGCTTGGAATTACTTTCTTTTCTGGGCGTTACTAACAGGCTAGATCTTCCAAGATTTGAGGAAGTTCAAAATAAGCTAGAAGATAAGGTAAACGGCGAAGACAGAGAGGATGGACTGGTTCAGAAGATTGAAGAGTCTGCGGATGTATCAGCGAAAGAACAATAATAGATATTAAATATTATAAAACCCGTCTAAGTTGTTGGGTTTTTCTATACATGGACAGACGTGTAATATCAATATAATATAGAGCCATGAATAAAGTCTGGAGTCATTTTAATAAGTATAAAAACGTATATTTTATAGGAGTGTCTGTGCTGACTCTATCTTTTCTTGCTGGACATAGTAACAAGGAAGTTTCTTCTGAGGCAGATTTTGGCATATTTTCAGAACAAGAACTTTCTGCTGAGGCTGCTATCGTTATTGACGATAAAACTGGAGACATTTTATATAGTAAAAATTCTGAAGAACAATTTGAAATAGCTTCAATTACAAAACTTATGACAGGACTTATAGCGATGGAAGAGATGTCTGATCAGTATGTGTATATTGACTGGAATTCTTTCAAAAGCATTGGAGACACGGGGCTTCTTATAAACGAGAAATGGCGGGCAGAGGATCTGGTGTCATTTATGCTTGTGAACTCTTCAAATGATGCAGCAGAAGCTATAGCAAGCACTTACCATAGAGGAAGAGAGAGGTTTATAGAGAGAATGAACGATAAAGCTCGTGAGTTGAGCTTGGGTCTTGTATTTAAAAATCCAACAGGGCTAAACGAGACAGATGAGTTTGGAGGAAAGGGAAGCGCTGAGGATGTGGCTAGTCTACTTTCTTATATATATAATAAATATCCTCAAATACTTAGTGGAACAGTCCGGAATACTTTTTCCATTTCATCGGAAAATACAGACCATGTAGCAGAGAATACAAACCTTGTCGCAAACTCATTACTTGGACTACAGGCTTCAAAGACCGGCTACACTAATCAGTCTGGAGGGTCTTTAGCTGTGAGGTTTAATATCGGGTTGAATCGACCTGTTATTGCTGTTGTGCTTGGAGTAGACAGTAGAAGTGGCCGCTTTGATGATATAAAGAAGATAATCAAAGATTACTCTATCTACTTGGCAAATTAATAGTTTTTATAAGATCTACTACAATGGTTTTTATGCACATTTCGCTATGTGGATTACTAAAATAACTATATAGGGTATAATACGGTAATGTTTTCAGAGCTTTTGAAGGTTATTATTCCAGGATTTCTGACTTTCCTGATCGGAATGGGCTTAACGCCATTTGTTGCTTCTTTTTTGTATAAGCACAAGATGTGGAAGAGAAGCTCTAGGTCTATTGACTCATCTAATCAACCAGAAGATGAAATAAATCCAGACTTTAAAGCAATACACAACGAAGCAGATGAGTTAAATACACCTAGAATTGGAGGCGTTCTTATTTGGGGATCTGTTTTACTTACAATATTTGTTTTCTGGATTGTTTCTAGATTCATGCCACTTCCTGAGCGGGAAATTTTTGACTTTATATCTAGGGGTCAGACATGGCTGCCGCTGTTTACTCTTGTTGTTGGCTCATTGCTTGGACTTGCCGACGACCTACTACAAATACTAGGGAAGGGAAAATTATTTTTAGAGGGCCTAGATAGAAAAGTAAGGATATTTGCAGTGTCGCTAGTTGGCTTGGTTGGAGCTTGGTGGTTCTTCTCAAAACTGGGTATTACAGCAATATCTATTCCATTTTCGTCTGGAACGCTTGAGCTGGGATGGCTGTTCGTTCCTTTTTTCATAATTGTAGTTCTGGCAACTTTTTCATCGAGTGTGATAGACGGAATAGACGGTTTAGCGGGGGGAGTTATGATGATTATCTACTCTGCCTTTGCCCTGATTGCATTTTCAAAAGGGCTTCACGATATTGCGGCCTTGTGTTCGGCCATTTCTGGAGGTCTTCTAGCCTTTCTTTGGTTCAATATCCCACCAGCTCGATTTTACATGGGAGATACTGGAATGCTTGGACTCACGATTACACTCGCAATAATTTCTTTTCTGACAGACTCCGTTTTGATACTTCCGATTATTGCTTTCCCACTTGTTCTAACTTCACTGTCCTCAGTAATTCAAATAACTTCAAAAAGGTTATTCAATAAAAAGGTTTTTAAAGTAGCGCCTTTGCATCACCACTTTGAAGCAATAGGTTGGTCTCGAGAGAGGATAACCATGAGATACTGGGTTCTTACCGGGGTGTTTGCCATGCTTGGGGTTATAATTGAACTACTTTAAGACATGATGGTTAAAAGTAAAAAACAATTTGATAGACCTTTCCTAGTTATAGTATCTCTACTAATAATAGTTGGCCTGTTCTCATTTATATCGGCTTCTTTTGGTGTTCTGGCAAAAAACTCAACAAAATTCTATGGAATAATATTAAATCAAGGGCTTGGTCTTGTTCTTGGTTTGGGTGTTATGTGGCTTTCTTCAAGAATTCATTACACTATTTGGAAGAAATATGCTTTTTATATATTTGCTCTAGGTGTTGTTGCTGTGGGTCTTGTTTTCATACCAGAACTAGGAAACTCTCACGGGGGAGCAACAAGGTGGCTAAACCTAGGACCTTTTTCTTTTCAACCTGTGGAACTACTAAAAGTTGGGTTTGTAATATATTTTGCTGCTTGGCTGGGATGGACAAAAGCAGAGTATAAAAAAATGAAATCAGGAATTTTGCCGCTTGCAATACTTTTTGTACTTGGAGCATTTCTCCTTCTTCGTCAGCCAGACACAAAAAGTCTGCTTTTAATGGTAGGCACAGGAGGAACACTCGCTTACCTCGCCGGTCTCCCTAAAAAATATATTTTTGGGAGTATACTAATAGCTCTTGTGGGTTTTGCTTCGCTGATTGCAGCCAAGCCCTACCTGCTTAAGAGAGTTCAGACATTTGTGGATCCATCTAGTGATCCGCAGGGGTCATCTTTTCAGCTACAGCAGTCACTTATTGCTATTGGGTCTGGTGGAGTGTTTGGGAGAGGGCTAGGTCAGAGTATTCAGAAATTCAGCTATCTTCCGGAGCCACAGGGAGACTCTATTTTTGCTGTGATAGGAGAAGAGTTTGGTTTTGTTGGTTCTGTTTTTGTTATATTGCTCTATGTCGCCTTTGGGCAAAGAGCTCTGTGGATAGCAAGGCACGCAACAGACAGCTTCGGTAGACTTGTGGTGTCTGGGCTTGCTATACTGTTATTAGCGCAATCTTTCCTGAATATTTATTCAATTACCGGACTATTTCCGCTTACGGGAGTTCCTCTCGTATTCATGAGCCACGGTGGCTCTGCGCTCATAATATCGCTTTTTGCAGTTGGAATTATTCTTAATGTCTCACGATATATAACAAACTCAAAATCATGAAAATAGTATTCACAGGAGGAGGATCTGGAGGTCACTTTTATCCACTTATAGCTATAGCTGAAGCTGTAAAAGATCAAATTGAAGATCAAAATATTCTAGATGTAAAACTCTATTACGTTGCAGATAAGCCATACGATGAAAAGGCGTTGTTTGTAAACGAGCTTGAATTTGTATCAGTTCCAACGGGGAAGCTGCGAGTTTATTTTTCTATAAAAAATGTATTTGATTCTGTTAAGACATTTTTTGCAATATTTAGAGCTTTAGTAGTTATGATTAGAATTTATCCTGATGTGGTGATGAGTAAAGGTGGCTATCCAGCCTTTCCTGTTGTTGTTGCAGCTTGGCTACTCAGAATACCTGTCATAATGCATGAGTCAGACATGTCTGCTGGAAGAGTAAACAAGATAACATCAAAATTTGCCAAAAGAATAGGAGTGTCTTTTAAGGAGGGATTGAATTTATTTAACAAAAAAGATATTACGGCTTGGACTGGTCAACCTATTAGAAAGGGAATGTGGGAAACGTCAGGAGATAAAACACACGAATATTTTGGATTAGAAAAAAACGTACCTTTGGTTGTTATTTACGGAGGCTCACTTGGTTCAAGTATTATAAACGATGCAGTCTTGGAGATCATTAATGATTTACTTCCAGAAGCTCAAGTTATTCACCAGGTAGGTGCTAAAAATGAGTCAGAAATTAAATCACGAGCTGAGTTCCTGTTAACTAAAAGTGAATTTAAAGATAGATACAAGATCTTTGGTTTCTTCACCCCTTTAATGCTAAAAATGCTAGGAGCTTCCACTGATCTTTTTATCACAAGAGGCGGAGCCGGGAGTATATTTGATATGGCTCTTTGGGGAAAAGCTGCAATTGTAATCCCAATTGAAAAATCCAATGGAGACCATCAGAGAACCAACGCCTACAACTACGCAGCCACTGGAGCTGCAGTTGTATTAGAAGAGAAAAATCTTGAGCCCCATGTATTTCTCGCTGAGATAAAAAGACTATTGAGTGATAAAAACGAACTTAAGAACATGGGATTGAAAGGTTCAGAATTTATAAGAGAAGATGCCTCAGAAGTTATAGCAAAAGAAGTATTATCAATTGCCCTTAAGCACGAAAAATAAAATGTTTAATTTTCTTAAGAAAGATAAAAAGGTAGTGACCAGATTTGCCCCATCTCCAACAGGAGTTCTTCATATTGGAGGTGTTCGAACAGCTTTGTTTAATTATGCTTTTGCTAAACAGAATGGAGGTAAGTTTGTACTTAGAATAGAAGATACAGATAAGGAAAGATCTAAAAAGGAACACGAGGATGGTATTCTCGAATCATTTTCATGGCTCGGCCTTAAACATGACGAATTCTATAGACAGTCCGACAGGGGAGAGGTTTATAAGAATAAACTCCAACAGCTCATTGACAGTGGTTTTGCCTATGAAGCAGAAGAAAATAAGGAAAAATCTGGAAAAGTTATTAGGTTTAAAAATCCAAATACAAAAGTTAGTTTCCAAGATGAGATAGTAGGGGAGGTGACCTTTGATATTGAGGAGCTTGGAGACTTTGTGATTGCTAGAGATATCAGCTCTCCTGTTTACCACTTCGTTGTGGTTGTTGATGATGGAGATATGGGTATCACTCATGTAATAAGAGGCCAAGAACATCTAAATAGTACAGCCCGGCAGTTGGTGATACTTGAAGCCCTTGGATATGAAAGACCAATTTACGCGCACATTCCATTGATCATGAGTCCAACAGGAGGTAAGCTTTCAAAAAGAGACCCAGGAGTTAAATCTGTTCTGGAGTATAGAGATGCTGGATATTTAAAAGATGCACTGCTGAACTTTCTATCTTTTATTGGATGGAACCCAGGAGACGACAGAGAAATAATCCCTTTATTAGAATTTGTTAAAGAGTTTTCACTCGAAAGGGTTCAAAAAGGCGGAGCCGCGTTTAATAGCGAAAAACTAGACTGGACGAACAAACAATACATAAAGAATCTATCTGATGATGCTTTATTGATAAAGGTTTCAGAATTTGTGTCTTCTGATTTGTTTGAAAAGGTAAGAGACAATACTACAGCTGTCAAAATGCTCACAGAGAGAATTGACAACTTTGGAGAACTTCGAACACAGGAAAAAGAAGGAAACTTTGTTTATCTTTATGGTCAACCCAAATATGAGTTTGATAAACTAATCATGAAAAAGTCAGACAAGGAAACAACTCTAAAACATTTAAAACATATCAAAGAATCCTTTTCAAGTATGGAGTCTTTTAATTCAGAAGATATAAAAAATTCTGTTTGGGATTATGCTACAGAAAATGGCCGTGGCCAGGTCCTGTGGCCATTGCGATTCTCCCTTTCAGGAAGAGATAGATCTCCAGACCCATTTAGCATTGCTGAGGTTATAGGAAAAAAAACTTCCATAGAACGAATTGATTACGCAATTAACATGCTACAATAATTGTATGAAAGGCTTTATGCGAATCAGAACAATTTTACTTGTAATTCTTGGAATACTTGTTTTGTCTTTTTTCTCTTTTGATATTGAATCATTTATTAAGGCTCCTCAAACTCAATCGAACCTAGGATATGTCTGGGGTGGTGTTACGTATGTTTGGGAAGAGTATTTACAAAACCCTCTTACTTATTTCTGGAATAATATTTTTATAGACCTGCTATGGAACTCTTTTATTGCAAATCTACAGAGTATAAAAGCCGGTGAAGGTAACTCACTGCAGCAAATGGGAAACCAGCTGAGCCCCTATCCATCAAGTTAGATTATTTTCACTTAATTGTCTTTGAATATACAAAAAACATTTACAAAAGGAGAGACGCGAAATTAAAAACGTTCGCGTTTTTTATTTTACTCTAGGCGTAATATATTGTGCGACTTTTTTCTGTTAGAACGAAGTGAGTTACAGAAAAAGAAGTACGCCACGTTGTGGGACTATAAAGACTTATATCACAAGAGCAAGGGAAGAGGGGTTCTGTTTTATTATCCCTAACTTGAGACTACTTTATATCATTAGACTGATGACGCTAACTGAATCAACAAAAAAGATAGTTTTCAACCAGGTGCTTTTTCATAAAAAAATTATCAAATAGAATTACATAAATTTATAATAAATAACTATAAACCTTAGCCAAAATTAGTTTTTCTATATGAGTCTTATAAAGCAAGGGTTAAACTGGATATGCAGATGATACAAGAGTCCTCGGTATTAAATAAATCCCTTAGAGCGCCGTTTTGAGCCTCTAAATAGTCAATGTTTACAGTCTTTGTTGTGGGTGCACGCTAAGTCAATATAAGCGTAGATAAACCCTTTGTTTACTGTGTAATGTCGCACTACAAGAGTACTTCTTCCATTATAAATCAAAGTATGTCGCGCAAGATATATTGTGAGACACTACTATGTTATTTGATATATCGTATCTAATAAAAACATCTTCACACCCCCCTCTTTTTATAAAAAGAATTTAGTATTCCCTGCAACCAGAAGCCAAAGTGTACCCAGCTCCCTGAGCTAGTTCTGTTGAATTAAAATAAACTTTATTCGAATCCTTAACCTGACTACTGCACCAATCAAAATAGTATTTTGATCCGTTCTTGGAGGCGTATACTTTCTGCTGCGAATCATCTCCTGCAAGTTCAGCTACTATATCCGGATAGTAAATCTCAACTCCCCCGCTGTCTATTTCCAAAACAGATAGCCGCCCCAAGAAGAAAGAAATAAGCGATGTAAGTATCACCAAAGCTACAATAAATAAAAGATTTTTCTTCTTAGCTTGAATATTTTTCATATGATAAGTATACCAAATATGGGCACTCGGTGAGTCTCTCGGCTCATATACTTCCTTCATTCGGGCAATACATGATCGAGCTCCCGATTGCTCCTCATTTGAAAATATAAAAAAGCCACAAAACATGCGGCTTTTTTGAATAATATTAAGGCTTGTAAACCAATACCTGGTACTCAAAGAACTGATACTCAGGAAATTCATCCTTGCTTTGGACCTCCTCACCCCTTAGGAGTATTGCAAAAGTCTGGTGACTTTGGCCATTTAGCTTATCTAGAATATCTGATATCTCTTTAACCATATTCTTGAAAACGATAACATGACTTCCAGTTACAGATTTCTCTTCTTTAAAACCAAAAGGAATCCATTCTTTTGCTGTCACCCATGTTGGGGAGGTACTACTTTTCACATAGCCTCTCTTCTGAAGATCTGGCTCCATCAAGGTGTAAACAGTAGGATTTTTCTTTAATATGCAAAAAACTTTCTTTTTCATGATTGTTATTGTTTTATTCCAAATTACTATAGAGCTTGGACTGTGTCAACATATTACAAATTAAAGGTATTGCATTTTTTGGAGAATATAGGTATACTTTTTTCTGTTATTATTTATATTATTTAATCGTATGGCACATAGGAAAGCCGGTGGTTCGGCAAAAAACCTTAGAGATTCAAATGCACAATACCTTGGTATAAAGCTTGCTGATGGTCAGAAAGCTAAACATGGTTCTATTATAGTGCGTCAAAGAGGAACAAAGTTTGTTCCTGGGGCAAATGTTGCAGTTGGAAAAGACCATACTCTATTTGCTCTTACAGACGGTACTGTAAAGTACTCAAACAAGAGAAAAACTACTTTTACAGGAGCTAAAACTTCAAGAAAGCTAGTAGACGTTATAACTGCATAATCTCTTTAAATATAAAAAAATAACCACTCATATGAGTGGTTATTTTTTTACAACAGAAACTAAAATTGTTTCTTTGACACCTTCAAATGAAATCTTGATCTCACTCTTCCCTACTTCTTTTATCTGATCTTCAGGAATGGATATAAACTTGTCATCTATTTGAAAGCCAAATTGTTTTTGAATCTCTACAGCTACATCTTTTGCTTTTACAGATTTAAACAAGCCTCCTTTATCATTTGCATTAGCTTCAATTTCCAAATTTTTTCCTTTAAGTTCTTCGACGTTCTTAAATAAGAGATCATTCTGAATTGCTTTTTCCGAAGCTTTGTTTCCCAGGTCTTTGTTGAGCTTTGAAACGGCTTCTCCAGTGGCTGTCTTCGCAAATCCGCGAGCTATAAGAAAGTTTCTTGCGTACCCATCTGGAACATCTTTTACATCATTTTTCTTTCCAATCTTCTTTACATCTTGCAGTAGGATAATTTTCATATGAGTGTATTATTATTTTTCTAAATCTTTTACAGTCTCTATTGCTTTGGCTAACTGAGGATCTAAATCTGCCTCTATGTCTTCTTTTGTAACTTCAACTTCAACATCTGGTGTTAGGCCAGAGTCTGAAATTGATAATCCATCTGGTGTAAGCCACTTAGCAACTGTAATTTTAAGACTTCCACCACCTCTAACTGGTATCAGCTCTTGAACTGACCCCTTACCAAAGGTCTGAGACCCCACAACAGTCGCAATATCATGGTCCTGTAGGGCTCCAGCTAGAATTTCTGAGGCTGATGCTGAGCCACCGTTTACGAGAACGACAAGCTTTAAATTATCATTAAAAACATCATATCCTTTTGATCGATGAATCACGTCTTCCCCATCTGCGTATTTTTCTATGACAACAACTTTGCCTTCTGGAAGAAACCAGCTTGCCATATCTTGTGCAGCATTCAAGAACCCTCCTGGATTACCTCGCAGATCAAGGATTAGATATTCAGCTTTAGAGTCAATAAAATCCTGTAGAGACTCACGGAAAAGCTTTGGTGAAGTTTCAGAAAAACTAAACAAAGAAATTATAAACACACCATCTTTAATCTCTGTTTCTATTGTTGGCACTTCTATTATGTCTCTAATTATCTTTATGTCTTTTGTACCTTCATCACCTTCACGAAAAATTGTAAGAGTTATCTCTGTACCAACCTCTCCTCGAATTATTTTTACAGCTTCATCAATTGTCATCTCTGCTATGGAATCGCCATCCACAGCAATAATGTAGTCGCCTGCTAGTATCCCAGCTTTTTGGGCTGGACTATCTTTCAATGGTGAAATAACAGTTATGTTACCCTCCCTTATTCCAACTTCCATACCAACTCCACCAAATTCTCCTGCTAAATTTTGATTAAAGTATTCTGATTCTACTGGATCAAAAAAGGAGCTATAGTTGTCATCTAGAGAATCTACAAGACCTTTTGTTGCTGAATAAACCCTATCTTGAAATTCAACTTCAGTACCATTTGGATATTTGTCATCAATTAGCTTCCAAACATCCCAAAAAACTTTGAAATCAGATTCATCAAAATCTTCCTCCAAAACATAATCAGGTAAGGCTTTGTTTGCAAGGGCTACTGAGCTAGATGAGTCTATAGCGCCCTTCCCTAGAAAGAAACCGCCAACAAAAATACCAGCAATCAGTAGTAGCGACGAAACACCTAGAACATTTTTTTTATTTAAAATAAGCATTTTTTGTATATCTGTTTGATGGATCCCACATCATCCAACTACTAACACCAACATCGTTCAAAGCACTTTGCTGATCCATAATCTCCACTTCGGTATATCTTGAGCCTAAATTAAAGTCTTGCAACCAAGGTCTCAATTTTTCCTTGTCGACTTTTTCAGTAACTGCTTGCATTGTCTCATAAATCACCTCATATGGATATAGGCTTGGATTATCGTAGCCGAGATAGCCTTTTTCAAATGATGAAGGATAAACTACAGGAGAAAGAGTATCTATATATTTTCCTGCAATAGTCATTAAACCATCCATGTCTTCCTTTGCAAAACTCACAGATATATTTTTATTAGAATCTATTTCCTGCGAAGTATAAACAAGAAAGTCTTCCAATATAGTATCCTTGGTATCTTTTTGCTGAAACCTTTCTTTTGATACTGGATAGACGACCTCCTCTATTCCCCACTCTTCTGGAAAACGAACGTAGTCGAAATTTATCTCATCAAAACCCAACTCGAAAGCCTCTTTTGCTAAAATAGTATTGTATTCCCAGATTTCATCCGAAGCTGGATCCATCCACGAGTTTCCATTCTTATCCAACCAAATATTACCATCAATTTCTCTTATCACTTTATTTGGCCAGGCCTCAGTAGCAAAATCATCTTGAAAAACTGAAATCCTACCTATTACATATATATTTTTGTGATGAAGCTCATCAATAACCACGGAAATCTCCTTAATTCGATCATCAAATGGATCAATTTTTCTAAGGTATTTATTATCAATATCAAAGGCAACCTTGCCCGAAGTATCTTTGATGTCTAAAACCACACTGTTAATGTTACTCTTGGAAACAAAGTCAATAAGATCTCTCCTTAGTTTATCAGTTCCAGCAACCCAAGATGTCATATATATAGCTTTGACATTTTCCGGCTGATCAACATATGAAGGTATGATTACATCCATATTTTTTAAAGAAGTGAGAACAGTTGCACCGACAGATTCAAATCCAACGTACTCTTCTTTAGAAAAAAGTCCTCCAGCAAAATAAATAAGCATGGCCAAAGATGCTCCCGAAATAAATACTACAAATATTTTTTTATATTTCTTTTCCATCAAGCGACACCTCTACGTCACTAGTAATTTCTTTTTCAGACTCTAATTTTTTTTCTTCTTTAGTAGATTTGTCCTCCACAATATCGTCCGCTTCCTTTTCTTCTTGTGCAAATATCCCTCCTCCTTTTTCGTCCATTTCATTGATGGCTTTTATTTGGATATACATAAAATAAGAAAGTAGAATTATCCCAAGGCCTGTAACCAAGAAAAATACATTTCTAATACTCTGAGGAAAACCAAGGAATGGTAGCACGGCCACCCAAATACCGATAAGAAATAGAAGTCGTTGTTTAGTCATTAGAAAATTATATCATCTATTTTAGCTTCTCTCCAGTTAGTATCACAAACTCTCCTCTTACCCTGTCTTCGTTCTCTGTAAAGTACGTCAATACCTCCTCTGCAGTTCCTCGTACAACCTGTTCATGGATCTTTGTGAGCTCTTTAGCTACAACCACATATCTGTTCGGATTGTACTCAGCTAGTGATTCTAGAGCCTTTTTAAGCCTGTGAGGTGACTCATAGAATACATGTGTGTCTTCATTTTCAGCTACTTTCTTAAGGATTGTCTGTCTCCCTTTTTTATGAGGGATAAACCCAAGAAAAGTGAACTTTGCAGCGGATATACCAGATAGCGAAATCGCCGATGATAAAGCTGTTGGCCCAGGAATTGACTCTATTTTTATTTGCTCATCTTCTTCTAGACCGTCATTCCTGTTGTAGATCAGATGAACAAGCATTACTCCGGGGTCAGATATTGTCGGCATTCCGGCATCTGAAACTAGCGCGATGTCATCGCCAGCAATAAGCGTGTCTATTATTTTGTTTGTATTTTTGTCTGTCGCATGAGCATTATACGAAATAGTGGGAACAGATATTTCAAAATGAGAAAGTAACTTTCTAGTAACTCTAGTATCCTCACACGCAACAATAGAGACTTTTTTCAAAGTCTCAACTGCTCGATATGTGATATCTCCCAGGTTCCCTATTGGAGTACCAACGATGTAGAGTGTTCCTGTCATGTGATAATTCTATATTAAGGGTTGTTTGGTGGCAAGCTTCTTTGCTTGACAAAAAAGAATCATTATGTTTAAGTATTAAAAAACAACTGAACAAAACTTATGAAAAAGCTACTTATTTCACTATTATTTTTTCCATCCCTTGCTTTGTCTCAGGATGACTGCTCTTGTAATGTCACTTTTCAACTAACTGGCCCAGCAGAACCATCCATTACAAAAAGGGTTACAGGTAGGACCTCAGTGGTAAAAGAAACTGCACGAGTTACTTTCAAAATTGAGGTTGAAAAAAACGAATTAAAAGGTATTAAAGTAAGAGATAATATATTTGATTACAAAAATCAAAGAAAATTCAAAGTATCAGGATCATACTCGGATATAAAAAACTGGGAAATGAAGATTATAAAAATTGACTGCATTCCAATGTCCAACATCAATAGGCCATAAGTCCTGAGCACCGGAAACCAATTAAAGTCACACCTTAGAGTGTGCTTTTTTATTTACTTTGCTTCTTCAAAGGATGCAAGTGAGCTAGAAGTCCCATTCCGAGAGATATAAATACAAGATTCTTGATTATATATTGCCCCTCAACTGTAGGAGTTAGAAATGCTTGCCAGGTTATCTCTGGTAGAAGAATTAGAGGAAGAAATGTCATAAGCATGTGAAGTGCCATTAGGAAGATAGCCAGTCTCTCGGCTCCTTTTCTAAGAAATAATATTCCGACGAACATCTCAAAAGCCCCAAACACTACAGCAAATGTTGCAAATGGAATCCACGGTGTTGTGACTCCCAGCAATGATTCAACTAGAGGATTAGCTGCGCTTGTTCCAATAATCTTTAAAATACCAAACCAGAAATATACAAGAAAAAGCGAGAACCTTCCAAAAGGAACACCGATCTTTCTTATCCATTGAATAATCTTGTCGTCAAACAAATGTAATTTTTGATCTATGTTCATATGTCTCTATTATACTCCTCTTGATTTAAAAACAAAAACGGAGAACCAAATCTCCGTTTACTTTAATCACTTAGATCGTCTGAGTGCATATACGGTACACATAGATTCCAGGCAAGGTCCATATTATTTTTACTGTATTCTAAATAATTTGCTGTTTGATCCAGCTTCTGAGCAAGTCTTGGTCTTCCGCGACCACGATCACCTTCTGCTTGTCTACGTAAGTCTTTTGATAAGTGGTCAATAAACTTAGCTGTTTGATCATAGGTCATATTCCCTACATCTATTGCTAAATCCTCCAGAGAACCATCGTAGCCTTTTACTGTTCTTGAATGTCTCGATACTTTTACGTTTGCCATCTTGTGAAGTTTTGTCTTTTCCAAAGATTAACAAACCTATCTAAAAAATCAACTACTCATTTTTTCCCCAAAAGTAACTCTGGTGAGGGTTAAATATATTATTATCCTGTGTAGACTCTACTACGATTCCTGCATTGTCACTTTCTAAATAGTTCACCTCTTCTTGGGCAACAAAAGATGGATTGGTAAGCGCGGGAATATTATCCTTTTGAGATGTTCCAGTTAGGACAAGGTCAAGATCAATAAGTGATTTGCCTGTATTTGTTTGTAAACCCATATCACTGAAAGCTGATTCCTTATCACCTCCCATGTCTATAAAAAAAACTCAACCTTTTCAGTTGAACTAAGAATAAAAATCCCAATCAGAAAAATAAATAAGAAAGCTAAGTAAAAACACTTCGTTCTTTTTTTGTTTTATATTCCATAATTATTTTCTACTTTCTAGAAAATCCTTTAACTTACTGAAGGCAATTTTCCTCATGCTTATACTATTTTTCTCTTCAAGTGAAATCTCAGCAAAGTTTTTTTGCAGGCCGTCTGGCCGGAAAATAGGATCCCAGCCAAAATCTGTGTCTCCTGTAGGGGGAACGATCGAACCACTTATTGAGCCTTCAAAGTAAATAATATCTTCTATGTTCTCAGCATAACCAATCATAGTTTTTGCTTCTGCCTTGGTGTTTCCAAGTTTATCGGCTAGATTGAACAGTCCGTCATTTCCTATTTTGTCCATAAACCATTTGATCAAAGGCCCAGGCAGACCGTTTAATGCATCAAAATATAATGAAGTATCTTCCACAATAAAACTACCTTTCTTGTGTTTAAAGGCTTCTTTAATCTTCGCTTCTATGACTTTTTTGGCGTCAGTTTCCTGGATTTCAGGCAGATCAACAGATAGTTGCGTCAACCCTGGAATAACTGAAGA
>JBLHJW010000002.1:0-42638 GCA_047619465.1 Minisyncoccia bacterium | reverse complement strand
TATTAATAAATAATAATTTCAACCTTACAAGCTTAGCTTGTAAGGTTGAAATTAACTGTCCCAGGACAAATATACTATCTGGCTTTAAAAACTTCGTATAAGAAAAAAACACCTTGCGGTGTTTTTTAAAATTACTATTTAATTGCTGAAATCTTTACTTCGTAGAAAGGTTGTCGGTGACCATTCTTTCTATAGTATCGTGACTTAGATTTATACTTTGCCACCACGACTTTCTTTGCTCGTCCTTCTTCTTGAAATAGAGCTTCGACTGTTTTTCCTTCAAGTGTTGGTGTTCCAACATCTGTACTTTTTCCATTATCAAATAGAAGCACTTCTTCAAAAGTGACCTTGTCTCCCTCTTCAAACTCCTTTGGAAGCTTTTCAATACGAAGAACATCTCCTACTGAGACCTTGTATTGCTTCCCTCCAGTTTTTATAACTGCGAATTCTTTAGTTGCCATAACAGGGGTTATTCTACCTAAATAAAACAAAAATGCAAGTATTCTTTCTGGGGACTGTTAAGATCTGGGAAATCCCCATAAAGGCCTATTTGAGAGGCTCGTTTAACATCCATCATGATATAATTTAAACATGTTAAAACAGCAACGTCTTGATTCTCTCTCAGATGGTATATTTGCGATAGTAATGACGCTTTTGGTTCTAGAGATACGAGTACCAGAGATATCCGAAATTCTAACAGAGTTGGATCTGGCTCATGCTCTAGTTGGAATTTTGCCTCTTTTTTTCATATACGCCACATCTTTTACTTTGCTGTACGTGTACTGGCGCGGACAACACTATATATCATCTGTTTTTGCTCACAATCTTGATAACAGGCTCACTTCCATAAATGCCATTTTTCTGCTTCTAATTGGACTGGTTCCTTTTTCAACTCACTTTTTAGGATTGTATCTGTTTTCTCAATTGGCAATTCTAGTATACGGTCTACATATGCTACTTATCTCTGCGACACTACTTTGGATGAGAGTTCATGTTAGAGATTCAGATAGCATAGAAAGTGATGAGATTGATAAAAGAGAAGATGCCCGAGGAATGATACGAATTGTGATGCCTGGATTAATGGCAATGGCAGCTATTGGATTCTCTTTTGTGAATACAGTATTGTCACTGATAATCTTTGGAGCTGCAATATTTTATAACTTATCAAGCACTAATTCAGAGAAATTGAATAAGTTTTTTGACTGGTTAAACTATAGATTTATAAACAGAAGATCTAAGAGAAAAACTATTAATAAGAAAAATAAAAAATAATGATTTCAACATATTCCCACAACAAAATAAAATGGATTGATGTTTACAATCCAACAAAAGAGGAGGTTCTTCACTTAACGGAGGAGTACCAGATACCAGACTTGGCTGCAAGTGAGATGACAGAGAGAACTCTTCGAGGAAAGGTTGATTACTACGAAAAAGAAGGACTTGTCTTCTTGGTTCTTCACTTTCCAACAATAATTCAAAAAGGAGACAGTTCTCAGAATGAAATAGAAATCGATTTCATAATAGGAAAAGACTTTCTAATAACAACACACTACGAAGAGGTTATTTCTCTCAAGGAATTCTCAAAAGTGTTTAATACTAACGCAACCCTAGAAAAAACAGATCTAGGTGACCACGCTGGGTTTCTTTTCTTTAATATCGTGCGAGAGCTATACAAAAGCTCTCTTGACCAACTACAGGTCATTGATACAGAGTTGGAGTTTATTGAGGAGAAAATATTTGAAAACATGGAGGAAAAAATGGTTCGTAAAATATCTGAATTAAACAGAAGACTAATTGATTTTCGACAAGCTATAAACGTCCATGGTGACATACTAAACTCTTTTGAACGATCTGGAACAGATTTGTTTGGTACAGGTTTCAAGCACTATTTGTCAGATATTCTTGGAGATCATCGGCGAGTAAAAACAACCCTAGAAAACCATAAAGATGTTCTCCACGACCTAAAAGAAACAAATGACGCTCTTCTCACAAACAAAATAAACTCAGTAATGAAAGCTCTAACAATCATGTCTTTCATAATGCTTCCTTTGACTCTTATAACAGGTATCTTTGGAATGAATACAGCTCTAAAGCTTACTGAGGTTGATTTTTATAGAATAGCGGGAGTTATGATTGTTCTTGGAGTCACCTTGTTTATCTACTTTAAAATCAAACGCTGGTTCTAGTGTGGCTTATGGTGGCTATGATACAATAGACGTCATGATAAAGTTTTTCAATAGCAAGACAAGAGAGTTAGAAGAGTTTACACCAATAGAAACTGGTCAGGTTTCTATGTATTCCTGCGGTCCAACTGTCTACGACTACCCCCATATTGGAAATGCTAGAGCCTATGTTTTTGCTGATCTTTTAAAAAGAACACTTATTTTCAATGGTCTATCAGTAAAGCATGTAATGAACATCACAGATGTCGACGACAAGACCATCCGAGACTCACAAAAGCAAGGAAAAAGTCTAAAAGAATTTACTGAATTCTATACAGTTGGTTTTATGAATGACCTCGACTCTTTAAACGTAATTCCAGCAGACACCTTTCCTAAGGCGACTGAACACATCCCAGAAATGGTGAAGATGATTGAAACCCTTATTGATAACGACAACGCTTATAAAGCACCCGACGGAAGTACATACTTCGATATATCCTCATTTTCAAAGTATGGAGAACTATCAAGAGTAGATTTAAGCTCAACTAAACAAACCGAACGTGTGGCGAGCGATGAATACACTAAAGACAATGTTCAGGATTTTGCACTCTGGAAAGCCTACGACCCAAAAGATGGTGATGTAGCTTGGGAGACAACACTCGGGAAAGGACATCCAGGTTGGCATATTGAGTGTTCGGCCATGAGTACAAAGTACCTAGGAAATCATTTTGATATCCACACCGGAGGAGTAGACAACATGTTTCCCCACCACGAAAATGAAATAGCTCAGTCTGTTTGTTGTAATGGTGGAGAGTTTGTAAACTACTGGCTGCACAACTCTCACTTAATGGTGGATGGTAAAAAGATGTCAAAAAGTGACGGAAATTTTTACACACTTCGCGACTTACAAGAGAAAGGTTTCTCCCCTGTCGCTTTCCGATACTTCTTACTTCAAGCTCATTACAGAACTCAAACGAACTTCACTTTAGAGGCGGTTGAAGCAAGTCAAAATGCTCTTAGAAATATCCACCACCTGGCTCGAGGCTTGATATCTGGTTTTCTTTCAAGTCTCCTTGCCAAAGAAAGTGTGGAATATCTTGATAAATTTACTGAGGCAATAAATGATGACCTAGATGCGCCAAAGGGTCTTGCTCTAACTTGGGAAATGTTAAAAGATAATTCTTTAAAGTCTGCTAGCAAATTAAAGACGCTTTTGAAAATGGATGAATTCTTGGGGTTAGGGATTCAAGAATCTCTAGATTTTAAAGTTCCAAATGACATCAAAAAATTAGCAGCTCAAAGAGAGAAAGCTAGAAAAGAAAAGGATTGGCAAACTGCAGACACACTCAGGGATGAATTAAAAACTAAAGGATACACTATATTAGACACAGAAAACGGACCAGTAATAGAAAAGATTTAGGTATTAAGGTGAACCCAAAGAGTATGATAAATCGATATCAGGGAGAGAAGATACTCTGGGGTATAAAAAAGAGCGTGAAAATCACGCTCTTTTTAATTGACCCAAAGCTGTTTTGAATAAATTATACTTATCTGAATCAACTAGCTGCTTTAAAACAGGCAATGCTTCTGTTTCAGTTTCAATAACGCTACTTAGATATCTAAGCTGAACTTCATCCGAAAACAGGTTATCCTCTTTTGTCAAAAAGCCATCATTAATGAAATCAGCAAGTCTGGAGAAGAATTCATGATCTTTGACCAAATGCTTAGCAATCTGAGGATCAACTATCTTTTTATAGGCTGGCTTTTCAACAACCATCTCGAACATTTTTATCTGCTTAGGATTTAGGTCATCAATCTTGCCATTGATATATTTTCTGGCTGATCTTGTGCTCTTGTAATAAAGACCAATTGAAACGAATGATTCCATCAGCTGGTCTTTGTTGGCTCCAGCCTTTTGGTATCTGGAAATTTCAGCAACAGTATCGTATTTCATTTTTCCATTCTCAACGTACTTTCGCAGTTTAGAAGGAAGGTCAACGTAGCCAATATATTTACTTATAGTCTGTGGAGACTTCCCTACACTATTAGCAAAATACTGAATTGTTGTTTTTGGATCCTGAAGCTTTTTTAATTTATACCAAGGACCATAAACAGCGGCCAAAGCATGTGCTCCTGGAGAAACATAGCTGTTCTCCGCAAACTGAACCAGTAAACCCTTTGGTGGAACTGTATTCCTAGAGACAGAAAAATGAAATGACTTACCAGACATGTCATTAAAGTGGTTTTTGAAACATACTCCTTCTTCAAGTTTTCCCGTAACCGAACCGCGACACATTTGACAACCTTTATACCATAGGTGTTTGAGTGCTCGTAGGCGTCTCTCTCCACATATTAAAATGTAGTAAACTGTCTTACCAAGATATTTTGCCTCCACCAAAGAACTCAAGCGGTGCTTAGTTCCATGCATGTAGTTAATCATATCTAGATATTCTTTTGCCTGTGTTCCGTTGAACATAACAGCTGTAGATTGCTGTATTAAACCTTCAGAGGCAATACTCTCTGCTAGATCTTCAATTCCAGTAAACTCTGTTCTCATCTGAGTGACACAATTAACTAGATCAATATCTAGAATTTCTATAGATCTTGTAACTGATACACGTCCAGGCTCTAGGTGTTTTTTATATTTTTCAAAGGATTCAACAATCCTCTGCTCAAGTGTTTTTCTTGCCATGAGGACTATATTTAGTTTTCTTAATACTACTTGCCAAAGAAGCTTTGGTCAAGAAAACAAAAAATCTCACAAAAAGTGAGATTTTTAGTATTGCTTAAAAGCTATACCATTTCCTGTGGAAACAAGTGATCCATACTGATCAGTAAATAGTCCGTGACTTAAACGTTGACCAAGTGGAACCTGATATTTAGTATCGTTCTTGGTATCATCTTCCTCAAAACGAATTGAGCCCCACATCATGGCGTTAACGGCTCTAGCCTCAAAACCAATAGTCTTAGCTAAATCACGTGTATACCATTCAATGGCATTGTATAGACTATTTGAGGGGGCTCTGCTGGTGTATTCACCTTTATACTTATAAAGAACATCAGCATCGAAGACTCTTGTGATCCAAATATCTGCAACAACAGCATGAATAAATCCTTGCATCGCTAATGAAAAATTACGAATCTTTCTGGCTGATCCTTTTTTCCCTCCACCCAATTCAATTCCATTCTTGATATGGTTAAGATTTATTATTGTAGCATCCAAGAATTTATCAAAATAGCTGTCAATAATAACCTTCTTTCCACCTTGCCCAGTAACGGTTACTTTTCTCAGACGGTTTTCATAGTACTGATCTAGGGCAGAAAAGAATTTTGTAACATTACTCTCCAAGCTTGCTCGAATAGATGTTGCTGCAAATAAATCACACAGCAACTTAATTGGATGATCTGGCAAAAGTCTCTGTAGGGCTTTATTGGTATCCTGGTACCAATTCATATCACCTGTCCCATTGGCGACAAAACGAGTAACGCCACTGAATTTCATAGGAGTGCTTGTTTGAGGAATGCTATCCCTCATGCGCTCTCTTAGATATCCTGGTAGTAGATACTCATCCTCAAAATGATTAAATCCTCTTTCAATAGCCGCATAGAAAAAATCTTCACCAGCAGGATTCACTATCCTTCTTGCTTTTGTTTCTTTCTTAAGCAGATATGATTCCCTGCGAATATACTTCTCTATTTCATCTCTAAGAAGTGTTGTGTTCTTAACATGTAATAGTTCAGCCATTCCAGTGAGAATACTACTCTTGCTCATGGTCGGTCTTGAAGTATTTGAAATTCGAGACCTATTCTCAAAAGCACCAGATAGAAATACGTGTGGCAATCCTATAAAATCGGCAGAAGGAAGATTGTCTTCCCACATCTCATGCTTTCTTATAGATAAGATATGCTTATTGTGCGTCTTATAATTTTTCTTTATTGGGTCTTTCTTGATATCAAACAAGAGAGGTTGTTTTACTTTTCCCATTTGAAATGTTCTTTTTCCCAACTTTATCACAAAAGATCCTAATCTTATAGGGTAACTAAATAATCCATTTTCAGAAATGGATTTTTAAGAGTCAAGATATATCCTTGGCACTCGATAGCTTATTTGAGCCAGTAGTTCATGAACACTAGTATTTCCCCATCTGGATAAATCATAGAAAGTTATATTCTGGCTTTCAGAAGATCCAACAAGAATCACTTCATCTCCTTTATAGGCCTCACCATCTATACCTATATCAATCATTATCTGATCCATGCAGATTCTCCCTACTACTGGATATTTTTTATCATTGATTGTTACGTGGCCACCATTTGAAAGACTTCTCTGGTATCCATCAGCGTAGCCAACTGGAATTGTCACAATATGAGTGTCTTCTGAGTTCTTATAAAGTAAACCATAGCTGATTGGAGTGTTCTTCTCAAGAAACTTGAAGTAAACAACTTGTGTCTTCCAACTCATAACAGGCTTTAAATCTATTTCTTCTGGAATTGTAAATCCTTCATGCAGTCCATAGAGAATAATCCCAGGACGAACCATATCAAACCGTGACTCTGGATAGTTGAGAAGTCCAGCTGAGTTTGCGAGATGTTTTATTTTGAAGCTAAAACCCTCTTCCTCAAATTTGGAAATTACATTTTCAAATCTTTCTATTTGTGTTTTTGTAAAATCTCCATCAGTGTCTGAAGCTGCAAAGTGAGAGTATATTCCTTCAAATTCACAATTCTCACACTCTTTCATTATTTTATAAAACTTATTTACCCTAGCGAAGTTAACACCTATACGCCCCATACCTGTGTCTACTTTCAAGTGAACCTTTGCTATCTTTTTCATTTCTCCAGCTGTCTTATTTATATACAAAAGTTTCTCATCGGAAGGTGCTGTGATAGTTAAACCTCTTTGGATACAAAGATCTATCTGATTCAGAGCTAAACCGCCCATAACAAGAATAGGTATTTTTATCCCTGCTTCTCTAAGCTCCACTCCTTCTTCTGCAATTGCCACACCGAGGTAGTTAGCCCCCAGCTTCTCGTAAACCCTAGAAACTTCAACAGCCCCATGACCATATCCATTTCCCTTTACTATGCAAAGAATTTTCTTATCACCAACATGATCTTTTATCTGATTGAAATTGTGACGAAGAGCATCAAAATCCACCTCAACATATGTCGGTCTAGTTTTCAGTATCTGGTGGATATCTTTCATATGTTTAGAATAACATAATTCTCATATAGATTGACAAGTTGTTTAAATATGCTTTAATAAAATAAACAATAAATATCAGTATGGAAGAGCTTAAGAGTTTTTATAAGGATAATACTAGTTTGGCGTTATTAGTTCTGTTTTGCATTTTTGTATTGCTCCCGTTTGGGATATATAAAGAGTATCAGCAGGCAGTACTCTTATACAATAACGAACCAATAATATTTTGGATAACAGTAGGATGGGTCACTGTTTTTTTAATAATAGGACTCATAATGTTATTTAAAGCCAGAAGTATAGACAAATAAAAAAAAGCAGCCATTGTGGCTGCTTTTTTCTTTTATAATTAAAATTGGAATATTATATTCCCATGTCCTTTAACTCTTCAATCAACTTCTTCTGACTCTTAGATAGCTTCTCTGGCATCTCTACTAGCACTCTTACAAGTAAATCACCCTTGCTAAACATTCCACCCTGCACACCTTCTCCGCTTACACGAAGTACTGTGCCATGAACTATTCCTTGTGGAATTTTAATTTTGGTTGTTCCGTTCACAGTTGGAACGCTTTCCTTTCCTCCAAGTAGAGCGTCTGTAAGCTTAATATATAGATCTGTAACCAAGTGGACACCCTCTCTGCGAAGTTTTGGATGTGGGGTAACCTCAAACTGTAAGTATAGATCTCCAGGGTTTCCTCCCTCTACTGCTTCGCCATACCCTTGAAGCTTCAGCTGTTGACCGTTTTCAATCCCAGCTGGAATGTCTACTTCAACTGCACCCTTGGAGTGTTCTGAGCTTTGGCTAGGTAGATTGATTTTCTTCTTTGTTCCGAGAATAGACTCCTTGAAAGTTAGTCTCATATGAAGAGCAATATTTCGCCCTCGACGTTGTCTCTGAAATCCTCCACCAAACATCTGACCAAATATATCTCCCATATCAAATTCAACTCCACCCTGTCCTTGTCCTTGCCCTTGTTGGAATCCAGAGAAATCAAATCCGCCGAACCCTTGCTGGCCACCTCCACCACCTCCGAAACCTTGTGGACCCGCCGAACCAAACCGGTCATACTGAGCCCGTTTTTGTTCGTCTGAGAGAGTCTGATAGGCTTCGTTCGCTTCTTTAAACTTGGCTTCGTCTCCTCCTTTTTTATCTGGATGATACTTGTGCGCCTCCTTTCGAAATGCTTTTTTGATTTCGTCTTTTGACGCCCCCTTATCTACCCCAAGTGTTTTGTAGTGGTCTTTTGACATTTGATAAGTATAGACTATTTTTATTCTTTATCCCCCTCTTTTGATTCACCTTCTTCCTTGTTGTCCTCTTTATCTTCATCCACAACTTCAGCTTCTTGAGCTGCTTCTCCTTCTGGCTTTGCACCTGCATCAGCTTGTGCTGCGTTAGCTGCTTCTGCCTTCTTTTCCATGTGCTCGTGGATCTTTTGCATTTCAGTACTTAGCTCATCTGTAGCCTTCTTGATGTCGTCATGATTTCCATCTGGAAGCTCTTTTACTTTCTTTAGAGCGTCAACCTTGTCTTGGATTCCTTTCTTAACATCTTCTGGTGCATCCTCTCCCGCATCCACGATAGCTTTTTCTGCGGCAAAGACTGTCATCTCGGCAGTATTTTTAATATCTGCTACTTCTTTCTTTTTCTTATCTTCGTCGGCATGTAGCTCGGCGTCTTTTTTCATTTTCTCAATATCTTCATCAGTAAGTCCTGAAGAAGCTTCGATGCGGATTGATTGCTCCTTACCTGAAGTATTGTCTTTTGCTTTTACATTTAGGATACCATTTGCATCAACATCAAATGAAACTTCAATCTGTGGAACTCCTCGCCCTGCAGGTGGAATTCCTTCCAATACAAATCGTCCGAGTGATTTGTTGTCTGTAGACATTGGTCGCTCTCCCTGAACAATATGAATCTCTGTAGAAGTCTGGTTGTCAGCTGCTGTAGAGAATACTTGTGACTTTGTAGCTGGGATAGTTGTGTTTCGTTCGATAAGTTTTGTAGCAACTCCACCAAGAGTTTCGATTCCAAGTGATAGAGGAATAACATCTAGTAGAAGTACGTCTTGTACATCTCCCTGTAGAACTCCTCCTTGAATAGCCGCACCAAGTGCTACTACTTCGTCTGGGTTAATAGACTTGTTTGGCTCTTTACCGAATAGTGATTTTACCGCTTCGATAATAGCTGGCATACGAGTCTGTCCTCCTACAAGAATAATTTCTTTGATTTCAGAAACACTGAATGGGCTGGCTTCTACTGCTCGCTTTGTGATCTCGATAGACTTCTCAATAAATGGCTTAGCAAGCTCTTCTAGAGTTGCTCGAGTCATTTTCATTACCAAGTGCTTTGGTCCTGATGCATCTGAAGTAACAAATGGAATATTTATTTCTGTTTCTGATGTGGCAGATAGCTCATGTTTTGCCTTCTCTGCGGCTTCATCTAGTCGCTGTAGAGATAGAGTGTCATTTCTCAGGTCAATTCCTTGCTCGCTCATAAATCCTTCTGCGATCCAGTTTATGATAGCTTGGTCGATATCTCGTCCTCCCATGTGCGAGTCTCCATCTGTAGACTTTACCTCTATAGTATCTTCTGAAACTTCAAGTACAGACACATCAAATGTTCCTCCACCGAAGTCAAAGACAACTACTGTCTCATCTTTCTTTTTATTAAAACCATACGCTAGAGCTGCTGCTGTAGGCTCGTTAATGATTCTCTTTACCTCTAGTCCAGCAATCTGTCCGGCGTCTTTTGTTGCTTGTCGTTGCGCATCATCAAAGTAGGCAGGTACTGTAATAACAGCTTCTGTAACAGGTACACCTAGCTTTGCTTCGGCGTCTGCCTTGATCTTTCCTAGAATCATGGCTGATACTTCTTCTGGTCGGTAGTTCTTGTCTCCAAGTTTAACCTCTACACCACCTGATCCTCCTTTCTGAATATCATATGCAACGATCTTCTGCTCCTTCCCAACAATCTCATCATCAAATCGATGACCCATAAGTCTCTTCACACCGTAGATAGTGTTCTCTGGGTTTGTTACAGCTTGTCGTCGTGCTACAAGTCCGGCAAGTCTCTCGCCTGACTTGTTGATAGCTACAACAGATGGAGTTGTTCGTGCTCCTTCTTTGTTTTCTATAATTACTGGTTGTCCTCCCTCAATATGAGCGAAGGCTGAGTTTGTAGTTCCTAGATCAATTCCAATTATTTTTCCCATAGTATTTTTTTGATTAATTAGTTTTGTAATTTATAAACCTCTACTTTTGCTGGTCGCAGGATAGTATCTTTCATCTCGTATCCTCTCTGTATCACCTTTGCAATAGTTTCATCTAGACTTGAGTCATCAGTCTCAACTTGATTCAATCCCATGTGTCTTTCTGGATCAAACTTGTCTCCGACTTTGACTTCTAACTCTTTCATTCCATACCCTTCGAGTGTCCCGCTGAATTGTTTGTAAATATGTTCCACTCCAATTCTCCAGTTCTCATCGATACTCTCCCAAACTTCTTTATTGCTCATTGCCATGTCGAAATTGTCGAGTGTGGCTAGGAATTCTGTCGTGATCGCTTCCTCGAGCATTCCACGCATTCGGATTCCTCTGTCATTTTCACTTTTTTTATAGTTTATAAAGTCAGCTCTTTCTCTTTGCCAACCATCCAGGTTCTCTCGAACTTTTTCCTTGAGATCTTTTACCTCTTGTTTAAGTTGTTTTATTTTGTCCCCAGAAACACCTTCTGTGTCGTCAAATTCAAAGTCAGAAACATCCGCTTCCTGATCCATTACTGCTTCCTCTTTAGCAATTTCTTGCTCAATATCGTTGTTGTTTTCTTCGTCAGGCATAGTAATTTAGTTGAATATTATTAATGCGATTAAGTTCCTTTATACTACACCAGGTTTACATTTTTGACAAGTTTTCTGTGGTCGCAGAATGATTGTCAAAAAGAGTATAGAGTGTTACTATATGAATATGTCAAAGAAAAAGTCAATTCAAGAGTATATCCTCCGAGCTCTGGGGGCCCGAAAATCACTCAAAAAGCGTGATCTGCACTCTGAGCTATTTGAAGAGTATACAGACGATACAAAGGCAAAATACGCCCTAAACAGGACACTCAAAGCCTTGAAGGATACAGATTTAGTCGAGCAGTTCGACACTGAGCACTCTAGCTTTCTCCGACTCACACCAGAAGGCCAAGCAAAGCTCCGTAACATAAAATTAACTAACTCAAACAGTCTAGTCTCAACATCTTGGGACGGTTTTTGGCGGATGATACTAGTGGATATTCCAGAAGATAGAAAAGCAGAAAGAGAAAGCTTCCGATACCTTCTAAAGAAAGCTGGTTTCTTGCTACTCAAGAACTCTGTATGGATTTCACCCTACCCACTCGAGCACATGTTCGCAGAAATAAAAAAAGACCTCAGTCTAGGAACCGAGGTTATGGTGTCTGTATCTAAGTTGGACCCAGAAACTGAGGAGGAACTCTTCAAGCAGTTTGGGATGGAATAAATAAAAAGACCACCGAAAGGCGGTCTTTAGTCTACTTGAATTCCTCTTATATTCTTTTTGCTTAACATTGCCATGCGTTGATAAGTTATTCTTCTTAAATTAACACCTTGATTATAGGCTTTCATTCCTTTAGTCATTTCTTTCCTGGAACTGGAGTTAGTTTGGCCAATAGGCCAGAATTTGATTTTGCCACCATTTGAAGTTTTTCTTTCATACTATCTTTTTTTTAAAAAATCAATAAGTAATAGAGAAACAAAAAAGGCCTGACAATTGTCAGGCCTTTTGCTTTATTATTATTCCTCTTTTTTCTAGACAAAGAGGACAAGCCTCTTTAATCTCCGTACCTGGTCTAATATTGTTAGTGAACTCGTCTTTAACCTCGCCATCAAAGTAAACATGCTTCATCAAACCGTCACATCCTGGCTTGGTACATTTCTTCTCTGGAAGGACAGGAGCAGAACCCCTAATCACTACTTTATCTTTTAATGCTGCCATATTTCCTAATTTTATCTTTTCTATATTTAATTATTAAAAGAATACAATGTCAACACCCTTGATAAATAAACATAAACACGTGTTATCATGCATAGATATGGACAGAAATATCATGTTTGCATTTTTTATATTATTTTTCTTAGGCCTTCTTTGGGTGGGAGCCTACACAGGAATCAGATTCCTTGTTGCCTCGGGGGCTATCAGTAAGCTTGTCTCTCGAGTACTCTACGGAGTCTCTATACTAATGCCGATTATTATGGCCGCTAGCATGATGGTTAGTAGCAAAAGTTGGAGTAGCCTGAACTCTGTTATTTATACTGTGTCTAGCAGCTGGATTGTTATAATCTCTGGTTTCTTTTTCAGTACAGTTATTCTATGGGCGCTATATACAATACTGAGCAAGTCAGGCTTCCAGATACCATTTTCATATGCTGGATATGCTGTAATACTATGCACCGTAATGTTTGCAGGATATGGGATCATAAATGCTTCAAATATAAAGATAAAGACTGTATCACTTGGAGCAGAAACTCTAGGAAAAGAACTTACTGGAATAAATATCGTTCTTGTTTCCGACCTGCATATAGGACTTGTTCGGAAGAAGAACTTCGTGGAGAAAGTTTCTAGAAAGATCATGGAACAGAATCCAGACATGGTACTCATCGCTGGAGACTTGATCGATGGACCAAAGTTCCCATACGAGGAATTCCTCTCTCCTTTAAAAAGTGTCTCTGCCCCACTTGGTGTTTACTTCACTCCTGGAAACCACGAAGCATACAACGAAGAAAATGAACTATTCTACAAAGGCCTACCCGATAACATCACAGTAGTGACGGATGACTTAGTGCAGATTCCTGGTACTTCTGAGTATGTTTCAGGATTTGACTACGCAATAGAATCCGATGAAGTTTTTTCTCAAAGAGTGAACAGTGTAATAGGATCTAAAACACCAGCCATAGCGATTCTTCATGATCCGAAAAACAGAGCTGTCCTCGGCGCTTCCGGTATACCGCTTACAGTGTCTGGCCACACTCATGGAGGTCAGTTCTTCCCAGGAACTCTAATGGTAAAGATTCTGTACAAGGAAAAAATATCTGGACTAGTCAAAGACGCTCTTGGGTCCTACTACACAACTACAGGAGTTGGAACAGCAGTCTCCCCGGCAAGAGTAGGAACCGATGCAGAGATAGTGGTTCTCCATACAAAATAAAAACACAGACTTGTTCTGTGTTTTTTTGCGAAGAATTTTTCAAATAATTATTTGAAATCTCCCTTCGTTATTTTCACCGAGCCTATGGTGAATTCTTAACTCAATTGATCTCATGTTATAATTAGATAAACAAAACTATCAATCATGAGTTTTGAACAACCTAGTTTTAGAAAATGCTCTCGAGAGTCTGACCACGGTCATTTCTTTCTTGAAGGAGGTGTATGTACAACAGCTATCTTTTGCAAAGAACATGCGCTAGAGGCGGTGGATGAAATAATAAAAATAGGAGAACTAGACGAAAAATGGAGAGCTAAAGTCACTTATGAAATAAGCGACTGTGATCTCCCAGAGAAAACATCCTCTGCGATAGAAAATAAGATCAAGACCTCTGTATTTAACTGGAAACAGATAAACAATGCAGCTGTAGTTGAGAAAGAAATAAACAAAACTGGATTTTCTCCAAATTAAAAAGCTCACATTTTTTGTGGGCTTTTTTGTTTTTAGCTATTTAAAATATTCTTCCAAAGTCTCAACTTTTCGCTAGAGCCAGCTCTCTCCCTTTCTTTTGTAAATAGTGGTATTTTCATAAGTTTATAAAGTAGTTATATTTTTCTCAGAGAAGTAAGAACTTCTTTAAGTTCTTTAGCCTTATCAATTAACTCATTTTTGAATTCTTGATTCTGATCTTGTGACTCCATTGTTATTAAAATGTGAGACGCAATTCTAATTGTAACTTCAGGCGTAAGTCTAGATATATCCTCAATTTTATTTCTATATTTACCGTTCTCTATATTCAGCTTTGTAATTAATTCATTAGAAGATTCTGTAATTTTATCGCTCCAGCTATTCAATTTCTTAGAATATTCATCTCTTAAATTTTTGCCAATCCCATCCCATACCTGTTCCATTATCTGGTGAACAGATGGATTCTTCTTATCATAAATATTCGTGAAAGTTATATATTCTTTTACGGCAATCTCTAAAGTAGAAAATAAATTTGAGGTCAGTTCTCGTATTAATTGAGTATCTTTATATTCCAGATCTATATTTTTTTGTTTGTTGTAATAGTAATATCCAATTTTCGCTAAAATAATACCAGCGCCAAGCGTTGCAAGAATTGTTCCAATAAAAGTATTATCTAAAAATTCGTATAGGTTCATTTTATTTATCTAAAAATAATCTGGCAAGCTGTATATCATAATACGAAGTATTTTTTGTTTTGTTCTTTACTGGGGAGAGGTGGAGTTCGCCGGTTTCGTTGTAGACTTCTTGGAATGCTGCTAGTGCATCGGCGAACTTCTTTCCTCGGGGTCGTATGTACGAAATATCGTTCAGGGTGATAGTTCCTTCTGTAAGGAGCTTTTCTATATGAGTGAGTACGGTTTCTTTTGTAAGTTCACGGTCTTTGGCAATGTCGTCGAGTTTCTTGCCTTCCTCGATCAAAGACCGGGTTCTGTGGTGGGATGGGATTTTCTCCTCTAGAGCTTCTGCGGCTTTCCAGTCTACCTTCTCTACTGAGCCGGCGCTGTTTTCTATAAATGTCTTTTTGGATGCGTCTAGTTCTTTTTCTGTTTTCTTAGATAGATACTCTTTTATTTGAGTTGACCTAGATCGGAATCGCTTGTCTTCATCTAGAACTAGAGGGTGAATCAGTAATGCATCAGAGTTGAATCCTATAAGCTTCAATCCATCGAAAGACCTCACACGAGAAAGCGCTACGTACCCCTGACCGTACTCGAAAGCTTTTCCGAGATCTATCTCTGCGGCGTCTAGCGACATACCCTGAGACTTGTGAACTGTGATAGCCCAAGCCAGTCGAAGCGGAATCTGTGTTACTTCTGCAAGAGTCTTTTCTCCATCTTGAATAGCCCAGGTAGCAGAAGAGATTAGAATCTCTCTTCCATCATTTGTAACTATTATTGGATCGCCAGTCTTGGCATCGAAGTCTACAATCTCACCCATGGTTCCATTTACATATCCTCTTTCAAAGTTATTCTTTGTACACATAACTATCGCACCCTTCTTCAGAAGGAGTGCTTCTGGAGATAGACATGAGTCGATAAGTTTCTGAACATGAGTTACTGGTCCACGTGTTTCCATGGGGTATATTTCTTCTTCTGTTTCGAGTTTCTCTAGCTCACGAGCATTTATTAAATCTACATCAGCATTGTGAGTGTATAGTTTTGTGGCGGAGATAACATCTTCGAACTCTACATCCATTCTCTCTTTCAGAACTTCACCATTCTCCAGTCCATCACCCTGACGGATAGCAGATAGTAGCGAAAGAAGTTTCTCATCCTCCTGACGGTGTTGTTCACCAAGATAGCAGACAATAGGTGCGAGCTCTTTCCAAGTATTTGAAGAAAAGGCAAAGACCGATTCTCCTCCCCTGGAAATAGGAGGAAGCTGGAAGAAGTCACCAACTAGAACCACCTGCAAGCCTCCAAATGGCCGTGTGTCTTTCTTAAACTTCTTGCAGACCTTGTTCACTAGATCCAGTGTTCCGCCACCAAGCATGGAGATTTCATCTATGACTAGAACCTTGGTATCTCGAAAACGCTTGTGAAGATATTTCTTCTCTACTAGTCCAGCGAGCTCCTCCTGACTCATGTCATCCTTGATACCTATACCAGCCCAGGAGTGAATAGTAACTCCACCCACATGAGTCGCTGCAATACCAGTAGAAGCAGTCACCGCTACATTAATAGCGTGTTCTTTGAGGTACTCAATGTACTGATTTAGAACATAAGTCTTCCCTGCCCCCGGAGCTCCAGTGAGGAATATATTTGCTCCTGTCTGGAGTATTTGCAATGCTTCTTTTTGTAACATTTCACTATTATAGCATGTGTAGGACACCAGATATAAAAAAGTCCCGCTCATGGCGGGACTTGTAATAGCTATTCTTCTAAGAAGTTTTTTCCAATAAAGAAAGATTCTGTGTAGCGATCTCCCTGTATATAGAACTCCATCATGGGTACAGCTTCTTCTGGAAGCGGCTCATCATTGTCTACTGGTTTATTTTTCATGCCACCAGCTGCAGCCGATTCTCTCTCTGAAATAGAAATCCATTTAGTCCCTGACCATGAGATTACCACTTTACGCTCTTGAAGCCAGTATGGATTTTCACCAAAGGCAAATAATTTATCATCCTTTGATTTCTTAACTCTTACAGATCCAGGAGCGACAAGAGTAGTCAACCCAAAAAGAACAAATTCTCTATTATGATCTTTTTTAAACAGATCAACCCGATCATCGAACATTGATAACTTTGCAGGGTACGTATCCTTTAAAATTTTGAAGAGTCTTTTTTCATCTTCCTCGTTGTACATTTCGGATCCATCGATTCTTACGAAGCTTGGGTTAAACCCGCACGTTGGACAAATAAACCTGATTGTTTCCACTTGGCTTGTTGAGGCAGGCCCCATTGGAATAGTGATATGATCCAAACCAGCGTAATTATCCAGAGTTTCCATATAATGTTCTTTTTGTATGTGGTTTCCTCTCCCACCACAACATAGGCATATCTTACCTGTCGATACCAAAATACTGTTTTTGTCTTGCATATCTCCTACTTTTCTTGTTTGATATGAGTCTAGTACAACATTCAACTTTCCGCAAGAAAAAAACACCCTTTCAGGTGTTTTTTAAACAAAGTTTTCTACCTCACAAACAAACCAGCAAACCAAGAAGTTACAGCTCTAACAATAGGTGAATTAGAAACTCCAGCAGTAAGTCTTGAGTTATTGTTTGATGTTACTTCTTCTCCATTTTCATCTAGTACTTCTACTGTAGCTTCGCAGAAGTTTGCTCCCCATAGGTTGAATGTAGCTAGTCTGTAGGTTGTAGTGTGTTCTGGTTGTATTGATATTGAGTTTACCTTGCTTGAGAAGAGTCCCTCTCCTGGAACTTTAGAGTAGTAGGTGTTTTGGTTCTCTGTAGGCCAGTTTGTGTTCCAGCTTAGTGTTGTTTCTTCTCCTGCTGTTATTGTGTTTGGAGTGATTGTGGCTTCGCAGAGTGGTGGGTGGATGTAGCCTCGGCCGTTTTCTGAGGATGATGAGACTGTGGCTGAGAGGTCGAAGATCAAAGCTCTATAATTTGACGTATCGGCGACAAGAAGACTACCAGAGGTTGGATCAAAAACCATCTTACCTTGCTCATTAAGTGTCCTAGATGTAAGACCTGTTGAATTTGATAAAAAATCCGATTGACCAAGAACGTTGCTGGCTTCCATTCCATTTGTGATTCCACCTGATATATCGTAGCCAAGAACTCTGTTATTAGATGAGTCAGAAATAAAAAGTGTCAAAGATGAATGATCGTAAGCAATATCTGATGGGCCACTTAACCCTGAAGCGCTAACTGTCGCTGTGTTTGAGGTAAAGTCTGCTTGACCAAGCACATAACTTGCGCTCATCCCATTTGATACTCCGCCTGAAAAATCATAGACAAGTGTTCTGTTTTGAAGGTCTGAGGCAACATACAGGTACTTATTTTGAGAGTCATATTCAAGACCCTTTGGATTTTGAAACGCGCTCTGTGTTAAACCGGCAACCGGAGTATTAAAGTCAGTATCATCGATAACATATGAGGCATCCATGTTATTTGTGATTCCTCCTGACAAATCAAACGCCACTACTCGCTCATAAAAAGTGTCCCCAACAAACAACATGTCATTGAGAGAGTCATAAGCAAGACTATCAGGAAAACCTACCGTACTTGTGGCAAGATTGGAACCAGGCACATCAAGTGTTGTTAAATTAGCTTGACCCAGAACGTAAGTCGCACTCATCCCATTTGTAATTCCACCCGAAAGGTCAAAAACAAGAACTCGAGAGTTAAAATAGTCAGAAACAAAAAGTCTTTCATTCACTGAATCATATTCAACATCAGAGATCAGTGTGCTAAATGTTCCAGCAGTAGTCCCTGTAACAGCTGCGGTAAAGTTAGCCTGACCTATGACGTTCGTGGCATTCACACCGTCTGTGATTCCACTTGATAGATCATATGTGACGATTCTAAACGCGTCGTTGTCTTCATCATCAAAAATTAAACCTGCGGCGAATAATATGTCATTCACCGTATCGTATGCAATAGCAGTTGGGACAATGATATGAGACTGATCCATAAGCGCTGTGTTTGAGGTAAAGTCTGATTGACCAATAACATTACTCGCTTCCATGCCATTTGAAATCGTTGCAGCCTGAAGTGATGTTAGTGGAAGAAACAGAGTTGCAAAAGAAATTGTAAGGATAAGGATTAATGTTGTTTGTTTAGATAATATTGATTTGATTTTCATCACTATAGTTTAGCAGAAAAAATAAATACAGAAAACCCACGACAAAAGTCGTGGGTTTTACCAATGAAACGAATCACTGGATAATCAATCTTTCAACAAACAAACCGTCTGGATGTGCCAAATGAATGGCGTATACCCCCTTAACAAGAGAGCTTACATCAAGAACCTTGCCTCTCCGTGGAGCGAAGACCTCTTTACCATCAATGGCAAAAAGTCTCACCTGGTGAACTTTCTCTGTAAGAGTAACGATGTTAGTTGCTGGATTTGGATAGAGCAGTAAGCTCTTAACCTCTGCAACCTCTCTCACAGCAAGCGGGTCATCCACTCGATACATCCACCGTCCCCCCAAATTTACGGAATCTTCTACAGCGAGTATGTCTACGAGCCACTCCATGTTCTTTGGCTCATGAAGATACATCCCCGCAGAGAAGTTGAAGTCAGGCAGGTAAATCTCTCTCAAGACACTTCCGTCCAAAGTCGAGTATTCTAGACCTGAAGGATTTCCAAGAGGATACATATGCTCGAAGCCGAAGCCGTAGCACATGGAAACAGAGCTTCCAATCGCGCCAGCATTACCCATAGCATTTCCGTACAAACCATATTCTCCTCCATACCTCGAAAGAATCTGTCTGGTCTGATTCTGGAAATCCACTCTCGCAATAATTGCCTCGGAAATAGTGTCTCCTCCCGCCTCGGGTACAGCATTATTGAAAAAGATAAAATCCATCTGAAACTCATCGTAGGAGAGAATCTTTGCAGAGTGTTGCCCAGCCACGGTGACACTGTCACCTCCCGTCCAGGCAAGATCCTTGAATCTAAACTGAACCCCTGAAGGACCATAGGCAAAGATGTCATTAATCCTTCTGGCACTACACAACACAACGCTGTCGTTATTCTGTGGCATATCCACTGAATTCAACCAGTATTGCTGAGAAGCAAAATATGGATCCTCTCTATCTGTGAGATAATATTCTATGATTTCAGACTGATCAAAATCATCCAGCTTGTACTGACGAAGTGTTTCACCAGTAGAGTTTTTAATCTGGACATATTCAATCCCCATTACCATTGCTTCAGAGCACGGCTGACCACCACAATCAAAGGCGGACATATCCCTCTCCTCATAGAGCATCCACACATAGGCAACGAGACCACCAGGAAAATTAGGATTGAAAAAATGATCATGACCATCTGCCTCCGCATCAAGGAAATAATTCACATTATTCTCAAATCTAATCTCTCGAGACCATGTCGTATCCTGACCAATTACCACGGTTACGTAGTAATTCGTGTCTTGACCAATAACTTCAATCCGTTGAAGGTCTTGGTATGACCAGTAGTAGGTCGTATCACCCATTGAACCCTCCACAGGGTAAAACTTTAAGTCCCGAATTGAACCGGGGAGTTTCGCAATAATATGATTTTGAATATTCCAAAACCACATGACTGGTCTGTTCTTAGGCAACTCGAAAGGTGTAGCACTATCTGGAATAAGAAGACCCGCTCCAATTGTTGCAATTGATGCATTGAATTGAGAGGCACCAGGGGTACCCGCAATATATGGCATCTCTGAGTTTTGCGATTTATTCATCGCATCAACAATAGTAAATTTTATCCCACTTGTTTGAAACGAAAAATCTTCAGATCCCGGGAACTTTTCAAGGTGTTGTATACCATTTTGGGCATTGCTCACCGTTATATCAAGCATACTCGCGCATAGCAGCGCCACAACACAAAGTTGCATACTTCTCTTCATTTTTTTCATGGTACTTTAGTTTTTGTTAGAATTTAATTTAAATATAACACATAATTTATTTAAGTCAATTAGAGTAATTATTTATCTAAATTATGAATGCATAGAAAAAAACACCCTCTCGGGTGCTTTTTAAACAAAGTTTTTTACCTCACAAACAATCCAGCAAAGAACGAAATAATTGGTCTAAAGAATGAGTTCCCTGCAGCTGAAGCAGTCAGTATAGAGTTTCTTTCAGAGGTTACTTCTTCTCCTTCGGTGTCTAGTACTTCTACTGTAGCTTCGCAGAAGTTTGCTCCCCATAGGTTGAATGTAGCTAGTCTGTAGGTTGTAGTGTGTTTTGGTTGTATTGATATTGAGTTTACACTGGAAGAGTATAGTCCTTCTCCTGGTACTTTGGTGTAGTAGTTTGATTGTCTGTCTGTGGGCCATGTTGTGTTCCAGCTTAGTGTTGTTTCTTCTCCTGCTGTTATTGTGTTTGGAGTGATTGTGGCTTTGCAGAGTGGTGGGTGGGTGTAGGAGAGGCCGGTTGATGGGGATGATGAGACTGTGGCTGAGAGGTCGAAGATTAGAACTCGGGTATTCCCTGTATCAGAAACATAAAGAATATTGTCTAACTCGTTTATATCCACACCAAAAACATAAAACAATGTATTCGCTCCAGCAGACCCTCCCCTGTTTCCTGAATTACTTACAAAGTCGGCTTGACCGATAACATATGTTGCATCCATATTGTTTGAGACACCTGATGAGATGTCGAAGACGAGCACTCGATTAGTGTCACCAACATACAAACGATTATTTACCGTGTCGACAGAAACCGACGTTAAATTACTTACAGATTTTTGTGTTGTCCCAAAATCAGTATCTGAAGTAAAGTCTGCTTGACCAAGAACGTAACTTGCATCCATTCCATTTGTAACCACAGATGACAAATCCCAAACCATAATCCTTTTGTTAGCGGGATCGGCAACATACAAGTATGATGTATCAGAGTCATATGACACATCTTCAGTGTTACTTATACCGCTTTGAGTTGTTGTACCTCCGTTTGAAATAAAATCGTCTTGACCAAGAACATTAATAGCGGCCTCATTGTTTGTCACACCATCTGATGTGTCAAAAATGAGGACCCTTTCGCCAAAGGCATCTAAAACAAACAATCTCTCATTCGTGGCGTCGTATTCAATTGAGGATGGCTCTTCCATCCCTGACTGTGTTGCAGTAGCAGCACTAGCGGTAAAGTTGGCTTGACCAAGAACCCTTGAAGCACTCATTCCATTTGAAAAACTGACTGAATAGTCAAACATAAGAACTCGGCTTGATCCAGTGTCACTAACATACAGCCTCTGGTTTGCCTCATCCACAGTAATAGATCTTATTTTTGAAAATGTTGAAGCTGTCGTTGACGTGCTGCTTGAAGTAAAGTCTGTCTGACCAAGAACATAGTCAGCTGTGTAGTCAATCAGAGTGTGATCGGCGTTAAGATTAAAAACAAGGACACGATTAGATATTTGCGACATAGTGAATAAGTAGTTATTCGTTGTGTCTAAATAAGTGTCAATGGGAAAAGTAAAACCACTTGAGGTGATGGTTGCAGCAGTTGTTGTGAATGTTCTCGGAGAACCGATTACATCGCTAGCGTCCATGCCTGTTTTTAGCGTTGCAGCTTGGACACTTGTTAAAGGTAAGAAAAGTGTTGCAAAAGAAATTGCAAGAATTAGAAGTAATGTTGTTTGCTTTGAGATCAGTGAATTAATTTTCATAGCTGTAGTATAACAGACAAACAAAAAAACACTCTTTCGAGTGTTTTAAAATTAAAATAGTTATTATCGTTTTGACCACTGCTTTCCTTTTCGAGCCTTTCCAGCCTTTCCAGCCTTTCGTCGCTCTTTAGATCGAGGGTCTCTTTTTAGGTATCCTTCTACTTTCAGAAGAATCTTATTTTCATCTCCTCCGATCTTTACAAGTGATCGAGCAATTCCATGTCGTACAGCTTCTGCCTGTGAATGTATTCCTCCACCAGAAACAAGAACAGTAATGCTATATCCATCGTCTATCTTTGTTCGTGAGAAAGAGTCGTGGATGATCTTCTGAAGTTCTGTTGTAGGAAAATATATAGAAGATTCCTTATCGTTAACTACTATAGAAAGTTGCTTAGCTTCAGTAAGTCTTACTCGGGCTGTGGCAGTTTTTCGTCGTCCTATTGATTCTGTGTATTTTTTAGTAGTAGCCATAATTATTCAGTGATTGTTAGATTCTTCATTCTAGGTGATCGAAGCTTGTTTCCTGGAAGCATTCCGTAGACAGCCTTCTTAAACACTTCACTATAACCAAACTTCTCTATAACTCTTTCCATAGTAACAAATTTCAAACCTCCTGGGTATCCAGAATACTGTGAGTACTCTGTAGTCTTCATCTTCTTCTGAGATATTTTTGCTTTAGAAGCATTCTCAATAGTAACTTTGTGATTTGCAACTTTGTTGTTCATAAAATCTGTTGCATTCTTTCCCATAAGAATAACAGCTACCTTGCTCGCTACGCGACCAACGCTTTCTCCTGTTGCATCAATTGTATAAGTTTTTGGTTCCATGTTTATTTAACAAATTCGATTATAGCCATTCTAGCTCCATCTGATAGACGCTGAGGCATTTTTGTAATTCGTGTATATCCACCATTAACATCCTTGTATCGTGGAGCGATATCATCAACCAGCTTCTTTGTCTCTGCGTTCTGGTTAATCAGACGTGATCGAACAATGTTACGCGAAGCAAGAGTCCCCATAAGAGACTTTGTTATAAGCTTCTCAATCATAGGTCGTAGAGACTTAGCTTTGGCTTCTGTTGTCTGGATTTTCTCATGTCGAATAAGAGAAATAGCCAACGACTTCATAAGAGCGTTTCGTACATCTCGCTTTCGTCCAAATTTTCGGTTTTTGTTATGATGTCGCATGGTTTAGTAGTTTACTGATTTTTTCTGAATTTGCAATAGCTTATACTTATTTAAGCAATATTCCAAAATTTGATAGTGCTCGCTTGATTTCCTGAATACCCTTATCTCCCAATCCTTCAAGGTTTAAGAGATCTTCTTTTGACTTTCGAGCAATTCCTCCAACTGTTCGGATCTTTGCGATATCAAGGGCGTTCTGTGTACGTGTAGACAGATTTAGATCTTCCACTCGAGTTTTTAAAACTTCTTCTTCCTCATTAACCTCCTCTTCTTCCCCCTCTTCTTCTTTGGCTTCTTTAACAGACTCAGCGATAGCAGCTTTCTCTTTCTCTATAGCAGCCATTTCTTCTTTTATCTCATCAAGCCCTTTAAACTCGTGAATAGATTGTAGTTGTAGAATCATAATCTCAACTGACTTTTCTAGAGCTTCCTTTGGAGTGTATGTTCCATCAGTCTCAATAGAAATCCTAAGTCGGTTATGGTTTGTATTATCACCGACACGCATATTTTCTACTTCATAGGAAACACGTCGAACAGGCGAGAAGATTGCATCCATAGCAATTTGACCCAACTCCATTTTCTCTTTTTGGATTTCTGCTTTTTGGATAAAACCTAGACCTTGCTCAACAGTCATTTCAATTTCTAAAGTTTTCTTCTTGTCTGTGACAGTTGCAATATACTGATCTTCATTAAGTATTTCAACTTGACCAGGAACTGTTATACTCTTTGCTGTTACAACACCTTCCTTTGCAGAAAGAGTCACAACTTGAGCTTCTCCAGTGATTAATTTAAAACGAACCTTCTTTAGGTTAAGAATTATGTTTATAACGTCTTCTTGTACACCTTCTAGAACTTCAAATTCATGACCTGCGCCATTAACCTTTATTTTTGTAATTGCAGCTCCTGGTAGAGATGAAAGTATAATTCTTCGTAGAGAGTTCCCTAGAGTGTGACCATACCCAGGATAAAGACCATCTATTTCGTATATAGCTTTGTTTCCGTCTTCTGTAACTAGACGTGGTTTTGATGGTAAAAGTATTTCGTGTGATGACATAGAGATTTTTGTTTGATCCAAAGATCGTTATTTATAATCTAATAAAAATTGATAAGTGTTTTAATCAGACTATCTACTGTAAAATTCAAGAACCGAACCGAAGTCTAGGAATGTTTCATTGTTCACTGGCAGTCCCGTGATTGATCCTGATATGTTCTTAGAATCAAACGACAACCATGATGGAGATGTATATTTTGCTAGTTTCTTGTCTATGTTCTGGAAAAGAGTTCGTGACTTGCTTCCTTCACGAAGAGCAACAACATCACCTGCTTTCAGCTTATAAGACGGAACTGTTGTTCTGCTGCCATTGACTGTAAAATGCCCGTGAGAGGCCATTTGTCGAGCTAGAGGGCGAGTAACAGCTATTCCCATTCGATATAGAGTATTATCAAGTCTAGACTCTAGGAGTTGGAAAAGAGCCTCTCTAGCAGTAACATTCTTCATGCTTGCTGCTTCTTTGGCGTAGTTTTTAAGCTGTCTTTCTGAGATTCCGTAAGAGAATCGAATTTTTTGTTTTTCGATTAGCTGTTGTCCGTAGTCAGAAATCTGCTTACGACGTTTTCCTCTTTTTGATTTTTCGTGACGAGCCTCTGAAAGAGAGAACTTTTGGTTTTGACATTTTTCAAAAACACCTGAACCAAGTCGACGACATATTTTATATTTTGCTCCGATTATCATAATTATATATTTAAATTAAACTCTTCGTGGCTTACGCGCTCTAGGACCGTTGTGTGGAACCGGAGTTCTATCCTTGATAGACTTGATATCAATCCCATGTCCCATGAAAGAACGAATTGTAGGCTCGCGACCAGAACCAACCCCTTTCACGATAATATCTACTTCTTTTACGCCAATGGCTTTGGCTTTTTCTCCTAGTAGTTCTCCAACTCGTCCAGCAGCAAAAGGTGTTCCCTTTTTTGCTCCTTTGAATCCAAGAGACCCTGAAGATGATCCGAAAATCATATTACCTTGATCGTCAGTGAAGATAGCTTTTGTGTTATTGAAAGTTGCCTGAACATACAAAATACCAGAAGTAAGCTTTCTCTTACCTAGTCGACCAGCTGATCGATTTCGAAGCTCCCTATTCATTGTCCCTCCGGACTTTTTTATGATTCGTTTTTTTCCCATATTATTATCTGGCTATTTTTTGTCTGTCTTAGTTTTTCCCGACCCCATAGTGTTTCGAGTATTTCCTCGACCGGTTCGAGAATTTGACTTTGTTCGTTGACCTCTAACAGGTAGTCTTTTTGAGTGTCTACTTCCACGATATGACTCAATATCTTTAAGTCTCTTGATGTTTGAAATTACTTCTCGTCTCAAGTCTCCCTCTAGGGTCATATCATCGATAAGCTTTCTAAGAGTTGCCTCTTCTGCTTCGGTTAGATCCTTCGCCTTTTTATTCTTGTCCACCTTTGCTTTTTCAAGCATTTTTTGTGATTGAGAAAGACCAATACCAAATAGTACAGTTAAGCCTCTTTCTACTCTTTTTTCATCTGGAATTGTAATACCTAAAACTCGCATATATAATATAATGTTTAATTAACCTTGACGTGCCTTACGTCGAGGATCTGCTTTGTTAATTCGATATAGTCTTCCTTTTCTGCGAACAAGTTGCTCACCGTTTCGGAGGTCTGATCTTTTAATTGAGGACTTGATTTTCATATAAATGTGTAAGTAAAAAGTGGCTTTTCCCTCTTTTAAGTAACGGGAGAGATAATACATTATCTCTTTTAAAAAAGCAACCCTAAACATGTTAAAAGTGGGTATTTCTTATAATCTACGATCAATTCGGCCCTTGTCACCGTTCTGATCAACTATAACTTCGACAGTGTCACCAACCATAACCTTGATTCTGTACCTTTTCATTTTTCCAGAAAGATACGCCAAAATTAATTTGCCATTCTCGCCGTCAATTCTAAAGGTAGTATTTGGGAGTGATTCTGTTATTTTTCCTGTAACTCGGATGTCTTCTGCTTTTGCCATATGTATGATTGATATATTAACATAAAAGCATTTTAAAACAATGGCTAATCTAGGTAATATGTAATTTCTATATCCTCTATTTCTTCAGGAAGTTTGGACCGCCAAAAAGGTCTGATTTTTAGTTTGGCTTTATTTACATACTCATATCGAGACATGACTGTCTCAAACTGTTTTTTCCTTGTCCCCACCAAGTTGTACTTAATCTTGTCTTCGTCAAGAATCCAAACAAGAGATGGCTTACCTTTGACTGATATATTAATTTCTTCTAGGGCATCTATTCCAATAGGCGAACCAACAAGAGCGACCAATAGAGATTCTATATTATTCAAGTAAATTCTATCTCCTTCTACATAAGTTGTAACAGTCTCTCTTGCCACAGATTCAGCCAAAATATTACTGTCTGCAATCAAAGCTATAAGCGAGCCTTTTTCAAAAACCTCTACACTTTCAGTATCTGATTCATATCTATCATTTTTATCCAAAACTACGTATTCTTCTGAATTATCGATCAGAATATATCCTTCAGGTATTTGTGCTTCCAATTTCGACTTTAGATCATTTTTTAGTAGATCTCTCAGCTTCTCTTTCTCTAAGATAGCAATGTCCTGAGTTAACGAGTGCAACAATCCATTAAAACCACCATTTATTTCTGTCTTAGATCTACCATAGAAAGACTGTTCTTTACTGGTTCCTTTAAATCCAACAATAGAGAAATCAGACATACCCAGGTTTCCAGAAACACCAAGAACATCTGCGTAAACTTCTACATCAATCTTGCCTGGCACAAGATCTCCATCTGCTTTCTTTTGACCTGGAATAACGGCTGCGGTTTTTGTTTTATAAATTACTCCATTTGAACCAAGAATTCTAGTGTCAATTAATAAGTTCTGATTTTTAGTACTGTGGTTGTTGTAGATAGTAACGACACCTGTAGCTCCTCTCTCAACAGGAGATGAATCGCTTGATTTGATAAGTACAGACCTTTCACCGTCTACAGAAATGCTCTGGAAGGAAAGTCCTTCTGTGCTGTCTTTCTCACCGGATAGTAGTATTTTACCATCTGGAAGCGTTACTTGTTTTGGAGTTATAACAACTGTTGAACCTGAAAACAAAAGAGAGAATGCTGAGAGGAAGAAAGCAAAAACAACGACAACTAAAATCCATATAGATTTACCCTCTCTCAGGATTTTTGATGGTTCACTTTTCTTGCTCCGCTTAGCTGCAGATGAACGAGAATCTTTGAGATCCTTAGTCTCAAGAGCCTTAACTGCCTTTTTTCTTGTCGTAGAAACTTTGTTACGGACAGTCGTCGCCTTTTTGGACGGTTTAATATCTTGAATTGTTCTTTTTTTAGGGGGCATAATTAAATATGGTTTAAATATAAGACTGATAATGAAACAAATAAATCTCTTTTAATACCGTCTTGATAACGAAGATATGTGTGAATCTTTGTCTTGTTTATAAAGGTAACGTCAAATGGTATATCTAACATTGAGTAAAGACCAAAATGTTCTGACTCAATCAATCTTCTAAAATCACTGTCGAATAAATCAAATCCTGAAAGGTAAATATCTTGAGGAAGTTTGTAGTTAGAGCTCAGTTGACGAAAAACAGACTCAAGGTGCTTTTCGTAAGCCTTATATGCTTTAGCTTTGGCGCCTTCCACATTTTTCTGAGTTTCACCATGTAGGTGCTTATTCTGAGCGGCAAGAAGAAGAGACTCCACCTCATGAGTAGATGACTCAAGACTGCTGGCCATGTGTTTATAAAAGAAGTTGAGACCTAGAGGGAATGACAGTGACTGGAAAATTGTGTTGTTTCTAACAACAAGTAGGTCAGTAAGCTCTCCTCCTATATTCATGAAAATATAATCCTTGTCCCTTGCGAAATAATCTCTTGAAACAATATATGATGTAAGCGTTGTTGTATGAAAGCTAATATTGTGATGTAAAACCCTTCCCAGTACGTCTCTAACTGTATATATCACATCCTTGGGCGCAACACTCACATAAATACTCATGTTTATATTCTTTGTCTTTTTGCCAACAGGCTTATCTGTGGGATATCCGTTAACTGAAACATCTATGATGCTTTTTTCAATAACTTCAAAATCTTCCCCATAAACTTTTTCACCCTCTTTGTAAAAACTTTTTATTTCTTTGTCTTTAATTTTATCTAAAATATTTTTTGTAACTGTAAATACAGTTTTTCTAGATAACTCTGCTCTTCTTGTCTCATTTGCAAACCATGGAGCAGAAAAAGTAACATAGATCTCGCTTCCGCGAGAAATTGGGAAATTCTTTTCTTGTATGACTCGAGCAACATTTCCAAGTGTATACTTCATGGATCGAAGAATGTCTTCATATGAAGACTGATTCTCACTATGCCAATGAGTTCTTTTTGAGTAGATAATCCTAGGAGACTCCTCTGAGTTTCCAGTAAAGTGAACAACCGAACCAGCGACAGAGTCGCTACCAATGTCAAAAACTATTGAAACTTTGGGCTTTCTTCCTCGCCTACCAAATAATCGGTTAAACATTCTTTTATTATACATCAACAAAATAAAAAAGAGACTCAGATGAGTCTCTTTCAGTGGATTATTCCAACACTGCTTTTATTCTTCGCACTCCAGCCGAGCTGGCTTCTTCTTTTTTTATTCTAAATTTGCCAAGTACGCCAGTAGATTCTACATGTGGACCACCGCATATTTCTTTTGAGAATATATCTTCTCCTTTTCCTATTTCATAAACATTAACTGTTTCTCCATATTTGTCACCAAATACACCCAGGGCTCCAGCCTCACGTGCTTGGTCAAGGGTCATTTCGTCTTTAAGAACTGGCAAGTCTTCCTCTATTTTTTCATTAATTAAATCCTCCACTCTGCTCTTTTCTTCGTCTGTCATCTTTTCACTGTGAGAAAAATCAAATCTAAGACGATCTGGGGTGATATTGCTTCCCTTCTGTGTTACATGATTACCTAGAACCTCTCTAAGGGCCTGGTGAAGCATGTGAGTGGTCGTATGGTACTTAATCTCTATCTCGCTCTCGCCTGCCAAGCCACCCTTAAACTTTCCTTCTGCTGAGGTTTGGGAAAGTTTTTTGTGTTTTTTTACCAGGTCTTCATAGTCACGAACTGCTGAATCTGAAACAGAGGCTCCAGACTCTACAGCAAGAGACAGTGTTAGCTCTACTGGTAGGCCGTGAGTCTGCTCTAACAATGAAAGATCTTCTCCTGATAGGATAAATTCATCTTTTGAAGAAAGCTTAGCAAGTTCTTTCTGACCCCTTTCTATTGCCTTCTCAAACTTAACTTTTTCATTTTCGAATATTTCACTTACTTTCATCTTGTCTATATTTCTATACACAGAAGAATAATCAGTTTCTATCATTTCTACCAAATCATCATACTCTCCAGAGAAAGATATATTTCTTCCCGCCATTATTAGTCTTCGAATAAGCCTTCGGAGCACATACCCTCTATCTGTGTTTGAAGGAAAAATACCATCTGATATTATAAAAACTGTCGCCCGGAAGTGGTCAGCAATTATTCGAGCTTTTACTTCATTGTAGTTTAGTGAGTTTTCTTTTATATATGAAATATATGGAGCAAAAATAGTTGTCTCATATATATGTGCTTTTTCTTGAACCACGGCAGTGATTCGTTCTAGACCAGCTCCTGTATCCACATTTTTCTGTGGCAGATCTCCGACAACTTTTCCAGCCTCTTGTCTGTAAGACATAAAGACATCATTCCAAATCTCTAAAACTTTTTGATCATGATCCGCCTTCTCAAACTCATCGGATGTCATATCTCCAAGCTCTCCAGTCAAATCGTAGAACATCTCAGATGATGGACCCGCAGGAGAATCAGCCCCAGCTGTCCACCAATTGTCCTTACTATCACGGAAATATATTCTATCTTCGGAAATTCCAATAGATTTCCATATCTCTACAGATTCCATGTCTCTTGGAACGTCATCATTCCCCGCAAAAACTGTCACGTAGATGCGAGACGAGTCCAACCCAAGACCCTCCTCCGGGTTCGTTAGAAATTCATAACTCCAGTTAATAGCATCCTCCTTGAAATAATCTCCAAGAGACCAATTTCCAAGCATTTCAAAAAAAGTATTATGGGTATTATCTCCAACCTCTTCTATATCTACTGTTCGTAGACATTTCTGAGCACTAGCAAGCCTCTGTCCATCTGGATGAACTTCTCCCATTAGATACGGAACAAGTGGCTGCATGCCTGCAGTATTAAACAGTGTTTTGTTTGTTTGACCTGGTTCGTCTGTGGTTACAAGAGAGGCTGAAGGAAGAACTGTATGTCCTCGCTTCTCAAAGAAATTTAGAAATCTCTGTCTTATTTCATGATGTGTCATTAGTCTAGTATATCAAACTAAGACAAATAAAAAAGAGCCCCAATTGGAACTCTTTTGATGGTTTTTAGGGAAGAAATAGACTACAGAATATTTCCAAGAATGTTTTCTCTATCTTTACTGGTTGAACAAATAGCTTTACAGGAAATTCTAACCCGTCCTTCTCAATCACAACAGCCCTTGGTGATCTATATCCTGCGCCCCAGTTCTTTAGGTTCTTGTAAATAATAAAGTAAAAGTCATAATCCTCATGGATAATGCGATACTTAGCATATCCCTTTCCATGTTTGATAGCATACCCTTTTGTAATATATACATCATCAGCAAGAGTCTCTACCGTGATCCATTCTTTTCCAGGAATATGATAAACCCTTTCCTGGAGAGTTACCTTGCCAAATTCTAAAAGAAACCAGTCTGAAATTTTTCCCCTTGTGGTGAAATGGACTTCAAATTTGCGACCATGAATAATCACCTCTCTAAAATGATCAGCCCATGTTGGATCTGCACTCTTTTCTATCTTTTTCACCTTTTCCATTTACTGGTTTTTTTTGTTTCTATCCTTTTATTTGATACTACCCTTTTCCAATATTAAGTCAAATATAAAAAAGGTAATAAAAAAGACCCCATTACAGAAGTCCCTTTGGTAATTTTTCTTCTTTTGGAAGAGAAATAACAAGTACTATTTCTCCTTCAAAATCAAAAAGCTTTATGTGCTTATAGACTTTGATAAATCCAAATTGAGGATGATGGTATTCATATTTTGCAAATCTTTTTTTGTATTTTTCCAAATGAGCCCTATTAACAGACATGTCATGGAAAAGATCTAGATTGTGCAACCAAGCATCCTTGAAGGTGTAGTTTCTTTCATAGACACCAACATTCTTAAATTTCTTCAGCCAATGTAGTATGCGCTTTCTTGAAACAAGAAAACCTTTTACCTCTTTATATCTTTGAATGTGTTCTGTAAACTCATCCAAAAGGTATCCATCTGTTGGAATCATTAAATATTTCTTTACCTATACAATTTTAGACAATACTATCATATATAACTAGGAGATAATACCTCCCCCAATACACTCCTCTTTATCATAAACAACAACTGATTGCCCGGCTGATACACCCCAAACAGGATTTTCAAAAACAAGTAAAGCTGTGTCATCTCTAACCTGCATGAAGTTACATTTGTGTCGCTCACCGCGATACCGTACCCGTGCCTCAAAGTCCTTTCCAAAGGGAGGAAAGGCTGTTGGAATCCAATTTGTTTTAATCAATGAAACTTCTTTTGTATATCCAGCTGTATTTCCTTCTTTCTCATCAAATGGTGATTTCTCAGAAACAGTCACAGTATTTTTATCGGCATCCTTTTCTACAACGAATAGGGCTTTATCCTCTGTTCCCTTTTTTGAGATAGTGAATCCATGTCTCTCACCAATAGTCAAAAGAAAAGCTCCGTTGTGTTCACCGATGACTTCTCCGTCTGTATTTAAAACATCCCCGTTCTTCTCATCTATATAGTGACCCAGAAAATCTTTCATATCTATCTCTCCAATAAAGCACACCCCTTGGCTGTCCTTTTTGCTTGCTGTCGGCAGATTGAACTTCTCAGCAAGCTCTCGAACTTTTGGTTTTGGAATATCCCCTATTGGGAAAATTGTGTGCTTCAGTTGGTCTTGAGTTAGCGTCCATAGGAAGTAAGACTGGTCCTTGTTTTTATCTTTTCCCTCAAGCATTCTTTGGCGGCCTTCTTTATCACTGTTTCTAGTGTAGTGCCCTGTTGCAATATAGTCAGCGCCATTTTCCAGAGCCCAGTCTAAAAATCCACCGAATTTTACTTCTTTATTGCACATTACGTCTGGGTTTGGAGTTCTACCTGATCGATATTCTGCAATCATATAATCAGCTACACCTTCCTTATATGCTTTTTCTAAATCAAGAGTTACAAAATCAACGCCTAAGTGAGCACATACTCGCATGGCATCACGACGCTCATCACGCCAAGTGCACTCTATCCATTCGGGCTGCCAGGTCTTTATAAAAACACCGGTCACATCGTATCCCTGCTCCTGGAGCAACGCTAAAGAAACAGATGAATCTACACCTCCAGATACTCCTACAAACACTTTTTTTCCTTCACTTGTTTTCATAATGATTATTGTACACTACCCTAAAAATATTAAATATCAATATCCGGGTAATAAAATAGACCTACTGAACAGTAGGTCTACTATAGTCTATATTAAATATATGGTTCTTGTTTGCACACAATAGCATCCTTTCAACGATATCATTCTCGTTCAACTCTAAATGCTCCTTTTCCCTCAGACAAATAGTAGAGACCAGCCTTTTCATCTCTCTATTCTTGCTCGCTGTTTTTTTTTGAAAAACACGATCACTTTTAATGTCCAAAGCAATTTTCTTCACTGGGTCTTTTTCATAACCAGACTTTACAAACACAAAGAAGTCAATACCTTTATAGGAATCTTCCTCTTCAGTTGATCTTTTTGGTGTATCAAAATTATCGTTTCTTTCTGCTAGGTCGCAAAAAAAATCAAATGCAATCCTCTCCACTTTTGATCCTCTAATGTTCTTTCTTATTACGTTTCCAATATAGAATATTAGTCGATCAACAGTAAAATCTTTCTCGACTACAATCTTCATATTTCTCCAATCTTTATCTTTAGTGTCTATAACCCTGATTGGAGTATTTTGAATTTCTGATGTAGAGAAGGAAAAATTCATGGTAATCTCGTCAAGCCAAGCGTCCTGATATGTAACACTAACCAAGTGGTTTCGAGATGATTTATGTAACCATGAAATTTTTAATAGGTCTGGCCCTAGACCAGCAGTCTCATTAAACTTTAATTTAGCCTCATTTATTCCTTTTTCTGTCATTTGACATATATTTTGAAGTGCTATTAATGTATACAATACAACAAAACCCTGAATTAATCAAGGTCTACAAGAAAAGTGCTAAAAATCTTACAGTTTCATTAAATGGTGAAATAATTCAAATGTGGCCCGCGCATCAGATAGAGCTGTGTGAGCTTTATTGTTTTCAATGCCAAAATATTCACAAAGCTTCTTTAGACTAAATCGTTCTATATCTTTCTTCTTGTGGAGTTTAGCGAAAGCCATAGAAATAGTATCCATTTTTGCATAGAAAAGTTTATCTTCCACTCCAGTCTTATGAAAGGCCTTATCTATGAAGCTGTAGTCAAAAGCAACGTTATGAGCCACAAAGACACATCCTTCTGTCTTGTCAGAAAATATTTGCATTGCTTCTTTCAGAGAATGGGCGAAAATCCAGGCCCCTTCATCATAACCATTAACCCTAAGGGCTTGAACATCTGCTGTTTCTATATGTTCCGGTTTTATTTTTAGGTCTAGTTCTTCTACAACCTCGTATTCAGTAGCGTCATCGTTTAAGGGTTTAGCAATAACAACCCCAAGCTCAATAATCTCCTGTGTATCAGTGCTGAATCCAGTGGTTTCTATATCTACAAATGCTAGTTTATGTCTTTTCATGTATTAAGTAAAATTGAAACATCATTGTATCACAACAAAAAATTAATTCAGGTGGTCTCTTCTGTTGCGTAAGTGTTCTGTGTGATTTTTCCCATAGTGAATTCCACCATTCTTGTCGTGAAGGTAAAAAAGATATTCGGATGCGCTTGGATTAGCAGCAGCTTTCAGGGCATCTTCACCAGGATTTCCTATTGGACCAGGAGGAAGACCTCTGTTTGTGTATGTGTTGTAAGGAAAATCTGTCTGTAGATCCTTATTTGTTAGCTGAGCTGAACCTTTACCTGTTACGTACTTAAGAGTGGCATCAACCTGCAGGGGCATGTCGATTGAGATTCTTTTCCATAGAATTCCTGCAATTGTACGCTTTTCCTCATATATATTTGCTGCCTCTTTTTCTAAAATGGAGGCCATGATCACAAGCTCATCAATTGACCGCCCCGACTCTTCAAAAAAAGAAAGCATCTCTGTGGTTTTGTCTATAAAAGTTCTCTCTAGTATGTCTATTATTTCTTCTGGACTAGTCTTCTTTTTGAAATAATAAGTATCCGGAAACAGATACCCTTCTTTTGGTTTTGCTAATTTAATAAATTTTTCTTTATCAAACTTATAAAGATTCTCGCCAAGAACCCATGCCATTTCGTCCACGGTCGCCCCCTCAAAAAATGTAACTGATACGGGTGCAACACGAGTATCTCCACGGACCAATCTCCAAGCCACTTCTAGTGATGTTATCCTTTGCTCAAAGAAATACTCTCCAGCTTTTACACCTTTCTGACGACCGAACAATACGACAAAAAATTCAAAAAGTTGACCGCTTTTTATGTATTCTTCCTCAGAAAAAAGTTCACTAACAGATCTTAAGCTAGAGCCTTCTTCTATCTCAACATAAGTTTGAATCATAAAGCTTCTAGGTGGAGCAATAAATGAAAGAAGAAAAATGAACACAAAAAAAGCAAGCCCAGCCCAAACAAGCTCACCTTGAGTCTCTGTTGCAAATCTAACGGAGCTAATTATTTTTTTAAAATAATATCCGATTTTTTCTAAAAGTGTATTTTCCATATCTATATAGGAAGATTTGGTGGTGGTGTTGCCTTTTTGGCTTCGATTCTCTCAAATGTTGGTGCTTCTGTTGAACGGCTTGGGAAGTGAAATATAGTCGCTAGTTCCTCAGAATTCAAAACAAAAGGTTTTCTACCTTTAATATCATAAGGGTGATAAAAGTAACCTCTGTCCCAGTAAGCATTGAATATTTTCTTTTTCAATCTACGAACCCTAGACCCTGTTGGATCCTCCCAAGGATAGTCAAAATCTGTTGTGTTTGATGGCTTAAAACTATTTAGATTAACAGAGTTGTACTGCTTAACGGCTCCTAATAGTCCATTTATGTTGTCTGGGTCAAATGAATCTTCCTTTGCCAAATATAGAGCCCTCATTCCTACATCAAAGCCAGGCTTGCCGATGCTTTTCTCGATCGCAGTTAGGGCGTCTTTTTCTGACTGAGTCATGTTCTGAATATTACGCTTCTCGTTGCCGTTCTCGTCTTTTACAATGTGAGCCTTCATTAGATCCTCTTTCAATCTTAAGGCATCATCTTTCCAGTCGATCTTACCAAACATACTATTGGGATCTTTAAATCGTTTTATAGATGGACGTACAATAATTTGATACCATGCTTGCTCTCCAGACTTCATAGAAGCCAGAAATTCTATAAAAGGAGATATTGGATCAATTTTTTTCTCCTCCTCTAAAAGTCCTCCTCCTGATTTATCAAGTCCGTAATCAACATATGTTTTTATTGGATATGGGTCATCTTTAGCTAAGCTAAACTCTGAACCCCAAATACTCCAAGGCTTAATCATCATTTCTTTGGCTGTTTTCTCTACATAGTCTTCAGACTCAATAATTTCAACAGTGGGATACTGCGCATATAGCTGAGCTTCTATTAATCTTCTAAATTTATTCTCTGTCCTTATAAAAAACTTGACGGACCCTTGAATAGAAATAATTTCCAGAGAAAACCATGTGTGAACATTTCCATCCCAGTACTTCTTTAACCATGTTCCCATTCCCCCTGTTTGGTGAATAGCATTTGAAAGAAAGATTTCCATGGCAACAGGTGTTCTAAATACGTCTTTAGGAATTCTTATTTCTAACAGTGTCCATTTCTTACTTTCTATTGTTGCAATATTGACATATCTAATCCAAAGTCTCCACCCAACAATCAACAAAACAACCGGAACCCAGAAAAGTGCAGTTTTTGCTAGTCCATTTAGTATAAAAAGTAGAATGACGTTTAATAAATCAAGTATCATAGAGTGGTAACATTATAACCCAGAAAATTGTCTTACTGCTGGAAATTGACGGGGATATCAAAAGATAGAGGGTTTTCTCCTGATGAGTCTATATTTTTAAAACGAATTTTCCCATCTTCTGTGTTCATAATTGGAATACTTATGTTTTGATTAAATGTAACAGTCTCTGAGTTCCATGCACTTGTTGCCTCTAAACTTTCGAATGACACTTCAGTCCCTGTTCCATCAATGACATGCACGGACCCAACCATTCCCTCGGAAGCAGACCATCCACATCCTGTTATTTTTCCAGAAACAGTGAATGGAAACATGAAAGTTTTCTTTGCCGCCGGCTCGTCTATGAGTATTCCACAGCTGTCTTTATCTGCAGATTTATTACTGTATTGTCCAGTAAAAACACCCAAATATCTATTTTCTCCTGTCGCAAGTCCTAAAGCCAAAACAGCCAATATTATACCCGCAATAGCCATAAGTATTATCCAGAATATTTCTCCCTTTGTATTTATCATAATGATAATTATATCAGAAAAATAAAAAAACCCTGGCTACAGGGTTTTTTTATTTCTGAGTTTATTTGATTGTTGTATATAGTCCTTCTTTTGTCTTCTTAAACTTTTTAGGGTTTTGAAGATTTACTAGAATTGTATTCCTTTTTAGATATCGCTCCTTTAGAACCTTGTCAACAACTTCTTCTTTTGACATTGGTCCATCTTTCTCAATGATGCCTCGGATAACATCAGCTACAACTCCAGGCTTGTATCCCCACTCTCGAAGTCCATATAAACCTCTTCCAACGAGTACAAATCTTTCATCTTTAATTAGTTCGTTATGGGTTGTTGCTGGATGCGTCTTTTTATTAAATGTATCAGTAATTGACTCAGCAACCTCTCGGAAATGCATTGGAGATCCATGTCTTCGCATAACAAGAAAGGCATAGTCTTTCACTCCTCTAACACGAACAGACTTTGATTCTGCTCGTCCCCACTCTCCAAGTGGGTTTGAATCGATTCGTTTTGACAGCCTCAGCCATCTCTTTACTATTTCTTGATCTCGAACATCTTGAGATGCTTCAGTTAGATTCTTTGCAAATCTAGATATAAGTTCATCTTCAGTCAGAAGCTCGTCAAGAGAAATTGACTTGTACAAGTTGCTAAGTGCATCATGAATTGAGTCTGTAGATTCTCCGTCGACACTCCATCTTTTCTTGAAGTGATCATTTTCTTTGTGGTCATTAAATTGATCACCTAGAACCATGTGAAAGTGCACATGGTTTTGTGCGCTAGCATCCTTTGCAACATGTGAAAGAATCTCATCTTCAGAGACAACTCCTCCTAAGTCTTGAATGATAGACTGCAGGTCTATAAAAGATTCTTCGTGTTCTTGAAACATGTCAGATTTTCTTATAGAACCAAGAGCTGCATTCTCAATCTGTCTTACTCTTTCACGAGTAATACCATATTTTTGTCCAATGGATTCTAGTGTTTTCCTCTCTGAGTCTGGAGTAAGTCCAAACCGATTTGAAACCACATCCAAAGCCCGCTCCCCAAGCTCTGATAGGAGTTTTTTGCTTATTTGTTTTGCTTTATATGTTGTAGCCATATTTAATAATTGTTTACTTATTTAAATACTAATCAAAATTAAAAGGCCTAACGACCTAACCATTTAAAATATTAACTCAGAAGAATTAACTACATAGACTATAACATTATTTATCAAATTGTGCAACCCCCTGTGGAAAGAGTCCCTATATTGAATTATTTACAATATCGGATAAGCCCCATTTAACCATATCTTCTTTATTTTTTTCAACAAAATCCCTAAATAATTCGCTACTTTTAATCTTCCCTGTTAAATTATCCTCAGAATCAAGCCCTAAGAATGGGGCTGGATTAATTAGAATTATGTCTCCTTTTTCATTTCGAAACTCAAACTGCAGATGGAGATGAGGGTGCCCCCCCGCTAGACCAGTCTTACCAATCCCGCCTATGGTCTGATCTTTCGATATATTTATTGAAGGATAAGTATTGAAACTAACTTCACGGAGCATCTTTTGGTATGAATTGAACGAAACCTTTATGTCCCGAAGATGCATATATAAAGAATGGAGAACATAACCATCTTTTGTTTTTATCTCAGGGTGAGAGAGCATGACATATTTCCCGTTGATTATACCAAAACCTGAGTATTCTAAAATTCCATCTGCAACAGGAAATATTTCTCTTTTTACTTTTCCCGTGAAATCTATTCCCGCATGGAAGTAGTACGGTGTCATTTTCTCTGGATGAAATCTAGTGCCAAAGAACCCAAAAAAAGGATTGATCTTTTTGTCTGCATCGACAACCGGCAAATCAAAAGAAAACTTTTCAAGAACCTCTTCTTGGAAAGCACTCCAGAACTCACCATCTGGATCCTTTGGTATAAAGTGACTACAAGCTCCACTGTAGTGGCCCGGCCTATTTTCTGAATACTCCTTTATTGCAGGTAGAAGTTCCATAACAAATAAATTGTAGCAAATTTACAACTTGATTATGTCACTAATTGTCACCACCACCATAAGACCAATGAGTACAAAGAATCCGACTGCGTTTATCCACATAACAATTTTTGGGCTAACTGTTTTCTTTCTAACTCCTTCAACAATTAGTATAAGTAGCCTTCCACCGTCCAGCGCTGGAAATGGTACAAGATTCAAGACAGCCAAGTTCACAGAGATAATAGCAACCAGCATAAGAATAGAGGTAAACCCTTCTGACATAGAGTCTTGCACTATTCCAGCTATACCAATAGGACCTGACACTTGTTCAAGAACGGGTGTATCGTTAGATGTAAATATTCCACCTATAATACTTGCTAGTCCTCTGGTTGTCTCAAAGAAAACTTTAACAGTGGATTTTCCTCCTTGCCATATAGCTCTAGGAACTGACAACTGAAGATTTCCGGACAAGGCAGTAGCCACTCCGATAGAAGCGAAGTCTTGTGACAACACCCCAACTACAGGTTTCAATGCCACACTGTTTTCCCTTCCATCTCTAGTGTACTGAATAGTTAAAAGTTCATTTGGATGATTCTTGATGAATCCAGAGAAAGCAAAATCATCTAGGTTGGGATATTCTCTAACCTCTCGAGCTTCTGAAATATTTGAAACTATATCTCCAGGAACTAGCCCAGCTTTAGATGCGGGAGACTCTTGAAGAACATCTGTGATAACGAGTTCTTGACCAGATTCCATGTGTCTGTAAAGCGAGTTACTTGAACTAACGATGGCTGGAACCCCCATTACAAAAGAAAGTGCAAACAAGAACCAAGCTAGAAGTATATTGAAAAAAACTCCAGCCAAAAGAACTCTTGCTTGAGTCCATCTACTCTTGGCAATAAAACTATCCTTAGGTTTGCTACCGGATAATTCTGGATCAGCAGGATTTTCTCCAAAGATTCGAACGAAGCCTCCAAATGGAATCCAGTTTAGAGTAAAATCAGTTCCCTTCCAATGAAAAAGTTTCTTTGCTCGTGGAGGAAATCCAAATCCAAACTCATCTACCCTAATACCGTTTCGTTTTGCAACTATAAAATGCCCAAATTCATGAACTAAAATCAGAACAGCTAATACAGCAACAAGTATGATTATCAGTAAAATAGTTTCCATATAATTAAACGCTCATTATTTCTACTTCCTTTGCCTTATAAATCTCCTCTAGTTTTATATTTGATGCATCCACCATTTTCTGGATGTCTTCTTTTCCTCGCTTTATATCATCCTCGCCAATGTCCCCATCTTTCTTTTGTGTCTCAAGTGATTCAATTGCTGTTTGTCGTTCTTTCCGAATAGAGACTCGAGCATCTTCCATTTTAGCTTTCAGTACCTTTGCAAGCTTTCCACGTGTCTCTTCTGTAAGCTGAGGGAGTATCACTCGAACACCTGAGTCACCAGCTGCAGTAGATAAACCAAGACCGCTATCAATAATAGCTTTTTCAATATCTTTGATCTGAGACTTGTCCCATGGAGCAACAAGAAGTGTCTTTGAGTTTTCTATAGATATAGATCCAATGTTTTTGATAGGTTGTATAGCACCATAAACTTCTACGTTTATAGAGTCTAGGATAGCGGGGCTGGCCTGTCCTGTGTGAACCTGTGAGTATTCCTTTGATAGCCATTCTTCAGTTCCCTGAAATGCTGCTTTTGCTTCGTTTAAATTTATCATATGGAGTAAGTATACTCGGGAGCGGCTTTTTTGGCAAAGTAAATAAAAGACCCTTTCCAAAAGGAAAGGGTCTAAGATATTAAGGGTCAGAGGGTTTAGCTCTGAGCTTCCAAGTGTTTTGTAGCAGGAGTCACGATACGATGAGCATTGCTCGCGTCCCACACATCGTCACTCGACAAGTGAAACACAACCACCTCCAGCTCACTAGAGCCGAAGTCCACGTCCGCAACGAAGAACTTTTCTTCACCCTCTGCTTCTTCAGTAAACAAGAAGAAAGTTCCATAACCGTCTGTTCGCAACCACTTTTTGTTTTCCAAGCAGAATTCCTCAATTTGCTCTTGGGATTCAAATGCAAGACTTTTTAAGTCAGAGCTTAATGAACCAAACAAAGTTTTGAAATCTGCGTCTTTGTTGTACATTTCGTACACAGAAACATTAGTTTTCTCAGTTGCTGGCTGTGGTAAGTTAGTTCCGTAACCTTTGAAATCAGAATCTATGTATCCAGGAAAAGTTTTCTTGGCGTTATAGATATTTGTATTCTCTCCACCTTTGCAAGCAGGGATGGATACTGTCTGACCTCCTGAGATTAAACGGAGGTAGGGGTTTTTTGGTTCTACTAATTCATAGCCACCTTCGACAAGCTGTCGAAGGGTTTCCTTTGGCAGGGTATTGAACCAATACAAATCATCAAGGGACCGTGATCCATTTGATAATTTGTTACCCAAATCTTTTTGAAGACCTAGCAACTTGGTTGCCGATTCTTCGCTAGTACTTTTATGTGCCATTACATATATATATATATATATATATTGTTATTGCCAGAGAACTATACCTTCTTGGTGGTGGTCATAGCCAGAAAACACCAATGTTTTGGTGCCTTTTGGCTAGGACCAATCTTTATTAGTTTATAGCACAATAAATACTAATCTGTCAATATTAATCTAAAAAGCCAACGCCACATACTCTGCGATCATTTTCGCTGGAGCTCCTGGGTTGCCGAGCATTGTACGCAGTACTGGCAGCGCCCGAAGAAGGTCTTCGTACTTTGTGAGATTTTGTTGCGAGTGTGTATATTTTTCTAGATCTCTAAAAAATCCTAGCAGTGCATCGCGTTTAGAGTCTGATTCTTCTATAGAAAGAAAGTTTTTTTCTATGTATGAAATTCGTGCGTGGGCAGGCATCTCTACAAAATCTTTCGCTTCCCCGCTCTCAACACCGGTCTGTAGTCTAAAAGTTTGAACTCTAGAAATAATTGTTGGTAGCAATTCTGCTTCGTATGCAACAATCAGAAATATCCTTTCTCCCTTTTTTGTATCTTCAATCATCTTTAGAAGTGCGTTCTGAGCTTGAGTAGTAATAAATGACCCAGCACAAATTATTGTTTTTTCTTCACCAATGGATTTCTGTTCATGCATATCCTGAATCAGACGAATGTCATCTATTGAAATTGTTGTCTTCTGAAAAACGAGACAGTCGGCCCCTGAGTGTGGGGCTTTTATTTTTTTACACTCACTCAAAACAAAATCTACTCCAGACTTTTCATCTCCAGCATAAACAAGATAGCTTCCATTTTTTGAAATATTTATTTCCATTTTTACTTTTTTGAAATAACTGACCTC
>JBLHJW010000001.1:0-101768 GCA_047619465.1 Minisyncoccia bacterium | reverse complement strand
AACCTACAGACTAGCTACATTCAACCTATGGGGAGCAAACTTCTGTGAAGCTACAGTAGAAGTACTAGATACCGAAGGAGAAGAAGTAACCTCTGAAAGAAACTCTACACTTACCGCCTCTGCTGCAAGTAATTCATTCTTTAGACCAATAGTTACATTCTTTGCTAAGATCTTCGTACGTTAGTTCTAATTGTTTCCACTAAAATAAAAAAATGAAAAAAATCCTGCGTAGTGACAGGGTTTTTTTACACAGCTCTTGTTGCTATATACCTATTGGGGGTATATAATAAACTCATGAAAAAAGATAAGGAAAAGCTGATTAATAGATTAAAAAGAATGGAGGGGCAGCTTCGAGGGATAAAGGAGATGGTTGAGAAAGATTCGTACTGTATTGCTGTAATTACTCAGACGTCAGCTTTGCGTGGGGCTCTGGGGTCTCTAGAGGACAAGCTAATGGAAGAGCACCTGTCTTGCTGTGTAACAGAACAGGTTAAGAAAGGTCAATCAAAAAAGATCAGAGATGAGGTCATGAAAGTTTATAAACTAGTTAAGAAAAAATAATATGGAACATAAAATGAAAATGCATAACGAAGACCCAAAGGGGATTAAGAAATTCTTGCCATTAATTGGAATGATTGCTGTGGTTATTGTCCTAACTCTAATATTTAATGAAATTTTTCCACCTGAGGAACCTGCCCCAGTAATGCGAAATTTCATGGGTTCATTCTTCTTAGTCTTTGGATTGTTAAAAGTAATGAAACTTAGTGACTTTGCAAAAGCGTATAGAGAATACGATCTTCTGGCCATGAGAAGTGGTCTTTATGCAAAAGCCTATCCATTTATTGAACTGGCTCTTGCCGCAGCCTTCTTGCTTAACTTTGAGATACTGATTACTAGCTGGGCAACATTTGTCATAATGCTCGTGGGGGCATTTGGTGTATATCTAAAGCTAAAGAAGAAAGAAGAGATTCCATGTGCTTGTTTAGGGACAGTCTTTAAGGTTCCGATGACCTGGGTGACTCTGATAGAGGACCTATTGATGGCTGGAATGGCACTTTATATTATTTTTATCTAATTAAAAAACATGTAACCTCTTGGGGAATTTTCAGAAACAGAACTCAAGTTCGACAATACTTTCTCCTAGAAAAGCAAATGAGAGCAATTTAATACCATCTTCTTGGGGTGGATTGATGAGACTTGATTCTCTGAATATTTAGCTATGTAAGATTTTGTAGATACTCAAAAGAACAAATCACCAGAGCCATTTACTAGATAATTTTTCACTAAACGACACAAAATTTATCTATAAATGCACATAGAAAAACCCTTCTTAGCGGCGGGTTTTTTTTGATAGTTGCATTATTTTTTAGACGTGATATGCTCTTCTTCCAATAGTTCTTTAAATAATAAAATAAAAAAAATAAACAAAAAAATGAAGAAAAGTAAAATTGAATCATCTAAGGAGGGAGGTGTATTACAGAAGGTGTTCTGGTTGTCTGGATTAATTATATTCTTGCTAAGCTGTCACATCTTTGAAGCAAGCGCTTCTGGTGACCCTGAAAAAGAAGGTAAAGAATGTGTGGCTTTCATAGATGATACAACATCTGCGAATATGTTTATTTATTTTGATTTTGATGTAAAAGGATTTTTACTTCAGATCTACGCAGTAGACGGAAAAAGATTATACACAAAGAACATTGTCGGCTCTAAGGTAAAAATACCAAAGATGGATACTTACACGGTTTATCGTGTTAGCTATATTTCGGGAAGTAAGACCATAGACGTAGTACACCAGTAGGTATTTCACATAAAGGAATATAAAACATTGAAAGGCTAGATAGAAATAATTCTTTATCTTAAATGTATTTTTAACCCCTAACACATTAGTGTTGGGGGTTTTTGTTTGATATACTAGCCTTCATGAAAAGAACAATAATTTTAATAATAGGTATAGCGGCTATAGTTGTAGCCACTGTATTTATAGACAAATCACCAAACATGGAAACAACAAACACAGTAGTAGTTATGGAGACAAACAAAGGAAGTATTACAATTGAGCTTTTTGATGACAAAGCACCAAAAACAGTAGAGAATTTTATAAAACTGGCCGGGGAAGGATTTTACGATGGAACCCGATTTCACAGAGTTATTGAAACTTTTATGATTCAGGGAGGAGATCCACAGTCTAGGGATTTGGATTCGTCTCACTTGTGGGGAACAGGTGGTCCAGGATACAAGTTTGAAGATGAGATTCATGAAGAAAACAACAACTTGCTCGGAACTATTTCTATGGCAAATTCTGGACCAAACACAAACGGATCACAATTCTTTATAAACACACAAGACAACAGTGGTCTTGATCCAAAACATACTGTATTTGGAAAAGTAGTAGAAGGGATGGAGTCTGTGTTCGCTATAGCAGGCACTCCGGTTGATGGAGCAGATAGACCAATAGATGAGGTTGTTATCTCTAGTGTAAAGATTAAATAGATCTGTTTTGAGATTAAAAACATCCCGTGGATAATGGGATGTTTTTGATTTGAGGGTCAGTGTATAATGAGCTTATGGAAACATCACAACTACACACATTGTTTTTAATAATACATTTATTTGGAGTTGCCATCGGAGCGGGGGGTGCATTTACGAGTGATGGCATTTTTTTTGCCTCACTTAGAGACAAGAAGATTTCTAAGGACGAGTTTGGAATAATGAAATATTCAAGCCAGATGACTTGGCTAGGGCTAATCCTACTTATTATTTCTGGGGTTGGGCTTTTTGGAATGAATCCAGAATATCTGTCTCAGTCTGCAAAATTTCTTTTAAAGATGACAATTGTAGGAACTCTACTCTTGAACGGTATTGTATTTCATTTGGCTCATCTACCTTTTATTGGTAAGCACGTTGGGGAGCTTTTAGTTAAGAAGAATAAACCTAACGACCTAGAAGACACACCATACCTACTGTTCAGCGGGGTTGTTTCTCTGACTTCTTGGGTTCTTGCTATCATACTTGGGGCATTAGGGGGAATACCTGTATCGTATCTTTTGGGGCTAGCTCTATATATAGGATTAATAGGGTTAGGGACCATTATTTCATCTCTTCTGTTTTCAAAATTTCTCTCTAGTAAAAATATTAAAATAACCTTTAGAATAGGTATTGCCAGTGTTGGCTTAGCTCTGCTTGTGCTGGTGATGGCACACATTCAGCCGTATCTAATGTAGGTATGAATATCGGGTTTTTTGCCTGGTGTATACTGTAATTATGGATATATCCTTAGAAAAAATAGTAGAAATAGCAGAAGAAGCTGGACAATCAATTATGGAAATATATGAAACTGACGATTTCGGAGTTCAAGCAAAGGAAGATAATTCACCTCTTACAAAAGCCGACCTCGCAGCCAACAAAATAATAACAAGAGGCTTGATTGAAAATTACCCAGATATTCCAATTATGTCAGAGGAGGATAGTATTGAGTCATATGAAACAAGAAAAGATTGGGACAGATTTTGGTGCGTTGATCCTCTTGATGGAACCAAAGAGTTTATAAAAAGAAATGGAGAGTTTACTGTTAACATAGCTCTCGTTGAGTCGGGTGTTCCGGTTCTTGGTGTTATTTTTGCGCCAGCTTTGGGTGTTATGTATTCCTCTAATGATAAAGGTGCCTGGAAAGAATCTAAAGGCAAGAGAGAGGCAATAAGGGTTTCAGCTCCAGACAAGAATCTTATAATTGTAGGAAGCAGAACTCATCATAGTCCAGAACTTACAAAGCTAGTTGAGAGAGAAAACAAAAATTATGAAACAGTGGAGCTTATCTCAAGTGGGAGCTCTATAAAAATGTGTCTTGTTGCTGAGGGATCGGCACACATCTACCCAAGACTTGGCTCTACTACAATGGAGTGGGATACCGCTGCTGGACATGCAATCGTTGTAGCAGCAGGAGGATCCTTTAAGGATCTGGATGGTTCGGAATTTAAGTACAATAAGCAGAATTTGCTTAATTCAGGATTTAAGGCTTCGTATTAGTAAAAATTAATACTTGTGTTTATTTTGTTATACTGATGGTACTTAACATTAATTAAAAATATATTATGTGGTCAACATTAATTATTATATTCGTTTCATTGGTCTTTGTTTTGTCAATGATTCGACAGATAAATCAGTATGAAAGAGGGGTTACATTTACGATGGGAAAATACACAGGAATTAAGGAACCAGGATGGAAAATAATTATTCCCGTATTTCAGCAGCTGTTCAAGGTGGATATGCGTGTGAAAGCTGTGGATGTACCAGATCAGAAAGCTATTACAAAGGATAACATTTCAGTAAATGTGAACGCGGTAATTTATTACAAGGTTTCTGACGCATCAAAAGCCATCCTAGAAGTTGAAAATTACTTGCATGCTGTATCACAGCTAGCTCAGACAACGATGAGAAATGTGGTGGGTGAGGTAGAGCTCGATGACTTGCTTGGTCAGAGAGACAAAGTTTCAGAAAAGATTAGAAGTATTGTAGACGCAGCATCAGATGAGTGGGGAATAAAAGTTGACAATGTAGAACTCAAAGATGTAGCTCTACCATCGGACATGGAGAGAACAATTGCAAAACAAGCTGAAGCAGAGAGGGAGCGTAGAGCTGTGATTATAAAAGCCGAAGGAGAAGTTGCTTCTGCAGAGAACATGGCAAAAGCTGCAGGAATCCTTGCTTCTGAGACAGGAGCACTTCACTTGCGAACACTGCAGTCTCTGAATGATCTTTCTTCTGATCAATCAAACACTGTAATCTTTGCACTTCCATTGGAAATTCTAAGGGCTTTTGAAACTTATAATACAAAAGACAATAAATAACATGGATACAAACAAACTACAGCAAACAATAGAAAAAATGATGGTACCCGGAAAGGGGCTATTAGCAATTGATGAGAGTACAGGAACTGCAAATAAAAAACGACTTGAACCACTTGGTGTTGAACCCACAGAGGAAAACAGAAGACGTTTTCGAGAATTGTTTCTTACCGCAGAAGGTATTGAGAATTATTTGTCTGGAACAATTCTATATGATGAGACCATGAGGCAATCTGACTCGGAAGGAAAGGGGTTTCTAAGTATCTTAAAGGAAAAAGGAGTCGCCATTGGAATAAAAGTAGACGGTGGAGCCAAGGAAAACGAGGAATTTCCTGGTGAGCCAATCACGACTGGTTTCAGAAATCTTTCAGAGAGATTAGACGAATACGTAGAAATGGGGGCTGTATTCTGTAAATGGAGAGCGGTAGTTTTTATTGGAGGTGGACCCACAAAATTTCCAACAGAGCGCGCCCTGCGAGAAAACTGTCAGAGACTTGCTAGATATTCAGAGATGTGTCAGCAAAAAGGACTTGTTCCTGTGGTTGAGCCAGAAGTCCTACTTCAGGGAGAGCATGGAATAGAAAAGTCAGAGCAGGTTCTCACTAAGACGCTAGATATATTGTTTGAAGAATTAAATGCACACGGAGTTTCACTGCCTCACACCATACTAAAAACAAGTATGGTTGTTCCAGGAGACAAATCGGGAGAAGAAATGATTTCCCAAGATGTAGCCAGTCGGACCGTGTCTGTGTTAAAGGCAAATGTTCCACATGACCTAGGTGGAATAGTGTTTCTGTCTGGTGGGCAGTCACACGAGGAGGCAACACAGAATCTGAATGAAATAGCAAAGATGGAACCACTTCCATGGCCAGTATCCTTCTCATATGCGAGAGCAATCCAAGGTCCAGTTTTGGAGGTATGGCAAGGGAAGGACGAGAATAAGGAAGCCGCACAAGAAAAATATATAGAAGTTCTAAAGAAGGAGGCTTTAGCTGATCAAGGTTTACTGTAAAAACAAAAAAAACGCCTTGGGCGTTTTTTTTGTTTGACAGATCTTCATTAGGAGAGTAAGTTTAAATAAACTTGTAATTATAAACACATGGACAAGGAGCTAGACGTTGCAGAATGCCTTTTAGAAGAGATAGATGAAAAATATTTAGGAAAATTTTCTCTATCAATAAGAACTCTTAGCAATGGAACAACTTGCTTTTCTGATGAGGGTAACGTTCCTCACTGTCTGGAAAAGTTTAAGGAGAATTTAACAGGAAAAAAGATACTAACAATGCTCCCAGGCTGCAGCCATCTACAAGGCAAAGTTCTAATTAGGCGAGCTGAAAGAATATTAGTTTCTTTTGAGTCCTATTTCACTTTAGCTTTAGCTGTAATCTCTGACATTGAGGAAAATGAAGAAAGTGTCTATTTAAAAGAATTTGTTAAGTCTACAATTGGAATGTGCCTTCACAATGGAGAAATCTTTTCTTTTAGAACAATTAAAGATCCTAGGGATAATAAATGGTATATGAATTGTGACAAGGCTGATTTAAATGATTCTTACTCTTTAAAGAACTATCTATTTCTAATAGTAAAAAAATAGATAAAACTCAGGCATCTGCCTGAGTTTTTTATTTGCTATACTATATTCATGAAAAAAATATTCATCACATCAATTATTGGTGGAATTGCATTGAATCTGGCTGGGTTTTTAACCTTCGGGCTTCTTGGCACAGGGATGGACTTCAATGGAATTTTAACTGGTCCGGGAATGCAAAACGATAAAGTAGTAGCGGTATGGCACGCACTAGAGCCACTTCCACTATCTGTAACAGCTCCATGGATTATTGCTCTGGGGTACTTTGTCTTAGCCTTTGTGTTTGCCTGGGTGTACAAACTCTACCTAGCTGGACGATTCAGTAGAAAGATTCGAATATTTCGACTGTACCTGCTCATCCTAATTCCATTTCTTTTCTGGGAATTTAATACTCCGATAAATTTAATGGGGGAGCCCTGGCTCTTGGTCTTGTTGGATATAGCCTTCTGGAATATTATGGCTTTTGTTGGAGCTATAGGGATTGCTGTTGTTTATGATAAGACTTGATTAAAAACTATAACTAGCCTACTATATCTTTAGATAGTAAACTAAAGATAAAAAATGAAAAAGATATCGAAAGTTATGAGCCTCAGTTTTATTACCACAACACTATTTCTAAGCGGATGTGGAAATACGTGCTTAAATCCAGATTGCAAATTTGAAAAATTAGTTCCGCCAGTTAAGCTTGATTTTGTGTCTGTTAGTCAGGTTCAATGTCGAGATTCAGAGGGGGTAGTTTGGTCTAGTAATACTGAGTGGGACATTGCTAAAGCAATAGTTTCGAAGGGATATAAGTCTGGTGATACGGTTATTGAGAAATACTGATAATTTCATATATAAAGGCTGTTTTTAATAGCCTTTTTTATTTTGGTTTATTTAGTTATAATCATTATACTTATTCGTTAAAAAACTTTATTATATGGAAGAATTTTACCTAGAACCAACAGTTGGAAGCAAAATAGAAGAATTGTCTTTTGAGGTTTATCATGAAGGAAAAATAAAAGAGGTGAGTTTGGATGACTATAAAGGAAAGTGGATTATTCTTTTCTTTTATCCAGCGAACTTTACCTTTGTGTGTCCAACAGAGCTTGAAGAGCTAGCCGGACTATATGATGAATTTAAAAAAGAGGGAGCAGAAATAATTTCATTTTCTACCGACACAGCTTTCGCTCATAAGGCCTGGCATGATAGCTCACCTGCAATATCAAAGGTAAAGTTCCCAATGGGGTCAGATCCAACAGGGGAGATTGCAAAAACTCTAGGTGTCTATCTTCCAGACGAAGGACTAGCTCTTAGAGGAAGCTTCATTGTAAATCCAGAAGGAGAGATTAAGTCTATGGAGGTAAATGACAATTCTATAGGAAGATCAGCCAAAGAGCTTTTGCGAAAGCTTCGAGCTGCAAAATTTGTGGCAGAGAATGACGGATTGGTATGTCCAGCGAGCTGGGAGCCAGGAGCAGATACTTTGAAGCCAGGAGAAGATTTAATAGGTAAAATATAACTATATATGAGCGAGAAAAAACAACAAGGAATATCAACAGGGGCAGGGATTCTAGTCGCAGGAGTACTTATTGCTGGAGCTATATTGTTTACTGGTTTGGGAGGATCTTCAAACGATCAGCCATTGGCTGCAGGAGGTGAAGCTGCACCACTGGATATAAATACAAAACTAAATAAAGGCGACCATATCTATGGTGATCCAAAAGCAGAAATAACTATTATTGAATACTCTGACTTTGAGTGTCCTTTCTGTGCAAGATTCCATCCAACAATGGAGACAATCGTTGCAAACAATGAAAATGTAAAATGGGTATATCGACACTTTCCAATAAGTAGTCATAAAAACGCTAAACCAGCAGCTATCGCTTCCGAATGTATTGCTGATCTGGGCGGTAATGATATGTTCTGGGATTTCTCAGCACACATCTTTGAAAACCTTGGAGATATAAACCCAGCTAGATATTTAGCTTTTGCAGAAGAAAATGGAATAGACAAAGATGATTTTGAAGCTTGTTTGATTGATCCAGCAACTGAAAAGAAAGTGGACAATGACACTTTAGATGGTCAAGAATCAGGAGCTAGAGGAACACCCTACTCTGTGCTTGTGACCCCAAAAGGTGAAGCAGTTCCATTCTCAGGAGCTCTTCCTATTGAGACTGTGCAGGCGTTAATAGATCAGGTAAACGCTGGTAAATAATTATGCCGGAGCTAACTATCGGATTTGCAGTATCAGCATTTATTGCCGGACTGTTTATGTTTCTCGCTCCATGTACGCTACCGCTTGTGCCAGCCTATTTAGGATTTATTTCTGGAGTATCTGCAAAAGATATTGAGGAAAAAAAAGAAGGATCAAATAAAAAAATATTCTGGAATGGAGTATTTTTCGTACTCGGCTTTTCAATAGTCTTTATACTCTTTGGAGTTATTGCTGGGTTTGCAGGTAAGGCACTTTTCCAGTATCAGAATATTCTGGTAAAAGTTGGGGGAGCTTTGGTTATCTTCTTTGGGTTGTTTATGCTTGGAATATTTAATTTACCTTTTCTGCAAACAGAAAAGAAGTTTTCTCTTCCAAAGTTTATAAAGCCGGGGAATCCATGGTCTTCATTTATTGTAGGAGCAACTTTCTCTATAGGCTGGTCTCCATGTGTTGGTCCTATTCTAGGTTCAGTACTACTACTCGCTGGGACACAGGGCTCAGTACTTTCTGGAGCTCTTCTATTAGCGATTTTCTCACTAGGTATGGGGTTGCCGTTTCTGCTTGTTGCGCTTGGTGCGTCACGAGCTGCAAAATATATACAAAGAATCACACCTGTCATGAAATGGGTTTCAATTGTAGGTGGGGCGTTCCTCGTTTTCCTTGGGATACTTCTGCTTTCAAATAATTTAAGCCTTCTTATAGAGTGGGGATATAGCTTGTTTGGAGATCAGGCGTATGAGAGGTTTATAGACTTCTTATAGTTTCCCTTGGAAGCCCAAAAAACCCTTGACAAGGGTTTTTTGTTTGCTACAATCGTCCTCACTGTTTCTTATTATTTAAGAAGCCGAACCGAGAAGCCCAAGGCGTGAATTGGGTAAGTAGTTAGGAGACTAACTAAAAAAATAGTTCTTTTCATAAAAAACAATATGAAAGCAATAATCTCAGTACCAATGAGTGTAGGCACTCAAAAATTGATCGATTTAACTCTTATAGCATCGCTATTTAAGGGTAAAAATCAAGTTTTAATCATCAACAAAGATGACGGTTCTATTGAAAAAAAGAGTTATGATTCGGTGATGGTCGTGGTGTTAGACAACCAGACGACAAAAACTGAAGAGGGAGTAATCACTCACTCTATTGAGGAGATTGTAGACGGATACTCAACCATCCGAAACATAACAGACTCTTTGGGGCTTGTTGAAAATGTTGCCAGAGAGCTTGGGTATCCTCAGTCCTTTGTTGGCGAGATAAAAAATCTTCCAGTGTTTGACCAAGAATGGTTGAATGAGGCCAGAAATTGGGGCTGGGAGGACACCCTCACAAATCTTTTGACCGATGTTTCGTTCACCATGATTGATGAGGCTCCCAAGAACTTTATGAACTTCTTTTTGGAAAGCAAAATGCTACCAAAGAAGATCAACAGAGTTGCTAACTCAGCAATTGGAGTTATTACTACAGAGCTTTCAGTGCCTTCAATCTGGGCTGTTCAAAAGTTCTCAAATAAGAACAACTTGGTTATTCTGGCCAAAACAGGAGCAACAGAAGAATTCACGGCAATAATTCCTGGAAACATTGAGTTCAAGAATAAGCTTGCTGAGATCACCGGCCTTAAGACGGTTGTCGTTGATGGATTAACTGTTCTTACTGGAGATGTTACCGGAGAGATCATTGATCATGTTGCCGAAGCTATTAGAGCCTTGGAAAATACCGGTACCTCTTGCACTGATGTTAAGACACCAAAAAGAATCCTTTCGCTTTTTACAGTTGCTAAAGTAACTGCCTAAATCAGGTTTCTGAATTTAGGAAAACCCACTCGCTATGCGAGTGGGTTTTTTGATACGCTGATAAAATACATGAAAAGAAGAAGAGCCGCTCTAACTGAGCGGCTCTTACTTGTTGGGGTGGGGCTATATCGGTAACCGCATATCCCTTGCAACAAACTCCTGTTTTCAAAAGGGTCAATGATTTCAATACCTCTTTTTTGTTGTCTCGCTTTATTCACTCGTAACCAGCTTCGCTTTTCCATTTGATTGGATAGGGTCGGAGCAGTATCTCGAGAGAAAAAATGACTCCAAGAGTGTTGAGATGCGTACCTTTAAATATTTACTAAATACAGATAAAATTACTAGTTTTTGACACTCAGAACTATCCACCATATTCATATAAATCAATCACTGTATAGAAAATCAACCTATATTAAACAGTAAAAATAGGTATCCGTAGTGCGTGAGCTGTATTTTCATAATTTTCTGATTTTGTAAAATATAGCAGCTAGATTGAATTTTAAATCTGTTATAATTAAATCTATGCATATTATTAAATCAACTGGAGAAGAGGAGGAATTCAGTGAAAGCAAACTTTGTAGTTCCATGGTTGCCGTTGGTGCCCCGAAGGACCTGGCTCTACGGGTATGTGATTTAGTGGAGAGAGACATTAAGCCTTCATCAAATACAAATCACATCTTTAGAAAGGCCTTATCTCACCTGGTAAAAAAAGACATTGATATTGCTGTAAGGTACTCTCTACGAAGAGGGTTAGAAAGGTTGGGACCCTCTGGCTTTCTTTTTGAGCAATATATTGAAGCTTTATTCCAAGCTCATGGATATAAAACAAAAAGAAACCAGGTAGTTCAAGGGGAGTGTACTGATCATGAGATAGATGTTGAGCTTTATGAAAAGAACAAAAGAACTTTGATTGAGGTGAAGTACAGAAACGAGCCTGGAACCAAAACACACATAGATACCGTTATGTATGCGGACGCAAGGAGGGCGGACATAGAAAAAGCAGAAAACAAGAAAGGTCTTGGTCAGCAATATGAAATGTGGCTTGTAACAAATACAAGGTTTACAAAAAAAGCAATAGAATATGCGGAGTGTAAAAATAAGCTAAAGCTGCTTGGATGGAATTATCCAGAGAGTAAAAGTCTGGAATCTATGATCATGGAAAAGGCGGTTTATCCTGTAACCGTTTTGCCTTATATTACAAACAGTATTTTAAAACAGTTTGCTGAGGCTGAAATAATATTGATAGAAGACCTAATGCTTTTCACGGAAGATTCTCTAGAAAAGAAATTTAACATTGATAGAAAAAGAGCAAAAGGTATAATGAAAAGGGTGAGAGAGATTACAAACTAGACAACATACAACATGAAAAAAACAGGCGTTATAATTTCATTTTTAATAGTAATAGGACTTATAGTTATGGCTGTGTTTTCACCATCAAATGAAAGTTCAGGTGTAAATAGCAATAACACAAACAACAATATGGAAACTGATAATCAAAGTGGTTTAATTATAGAAGTTTTGGGAGAGGGGTCTGGAGAAGAGTCAAAAATAGGCAACACCGTATATATGCATTATACAGGGACACTTCTAGATGGAACAGTTTTTGATTCTTCTATTGGAAAGGATCCGTTTCCTTTTACCCTTGGAGAAAACAGGGTCATTGCTGGTTGGGAACAGGGTGTTCTTGGCATGAAGACTGGAGAGAAAAGAAGACTTACTATACCGGCAGCCCTTGCGTACGGTGATCGTGGCGCCGGAAACTTGATTGGCCCAGGAGAAACTCTTGTTTTTGAGGTAGAGCTTTTAGAGATTAAATAATATATATATGAAAAAAATCTGGAATTTTATAAAGAAAAAAAAATGGTGGCTTGTGGTCGGTCTGGTTGTATTGATCATTTTTTTACTTGCTAGAGGAAAGAAAGAAGATGATAGAATCTTCGACACAGCTGTAGTTGCGGACGTTTCAGAGACTATTCTTGCGACAGGGCAAGTTATCTCAGATACGGATCTAACACTTTCATTCTCAAAAGGTGGGATCATCAGCTCTATTCCTGTTTCTGTTGGGGATAAGGTTTTTAGAGGTCAATTACTAGTTTCTACGCAGAACGCCAGTGAGAGAGCAAGTCTAACACAAGCACAAGCTTCTCTTGCAAAAGCGAATGCTTCATATAATCAGCTCCTAGAAGGAGCTACAAGTGAGGAAATAGAAGTTTCTCGTGTCGCTTTGTCAAACGCAGAAGTAGATTTAGCTCAGTCAGAAATACAACAAGATAGACTTGTTGATAATTCATACAGAACACTGCTATCAACTAACCTAGAAGCTGTCGCGACAATAAACACTTCAGAAACCGCCCCAACTATTACTGGAACCTATAGTAGTCAAGAAGATGGACAATACACAATTAGGATGTACGCAACAGGAGCTGGGTCAAGATTTTCTTATTACGGCATCGAATCAGGTAATGGGTTAGTTGATGAATCTAGACCAATATCTTTTGGATCTAGAGGTCTGTTTATACAATTTGCAGAAGGTGGCACTATAAATACAAAATGGACAATTGATATTCCAAACACAAGAAGTTCTTCCTACGTTGTAAACCTAAATGTGTATGAAGCCTCGCAAGAGACAAGAGATATAACACTTGCAACAAAACAGTTGGTTGTAAATACAGCAAAAGCAAACTTAGATAACTTACTGGCAGATGCCACAGTATCAGAACTTGCTCTAAAGGAGGCAGACATACTTTCCGCAGAAGGACAGGTTGCTGCAGCTCTGGCTGTTCTTGAGGACACAAGAATACGGGCTCCAAAATCAGGAACAATAACTCGTATTGATGCTGACTTGGGTTCTTTGATTCAAGCCTACGAAGACATACTTGTTCTTCAGGACATAGACCAGTTTGTTCTTGAAGCAAATATAAATGAGGCAAATATTACAAAAGTTTCTGTTGGAATGCCCATAGAGGTGAACTTCGATGCATTTTCTTTTGATGAAATATTTATGGCTGAAGTTGTAAGTGTTGATATCGCATCCACACTGGTTTCGGGTGTTGTTAATTATCGAATAACAGCGGTACTCATTGATGATCTTCCAGAGCTTCGTCCTGGAATGACGGCAAACATGACTCTTGTTGTAGAAAAAAGGGAGTCAGTGATTGCTATTCCTGGTAGGTCTGTTATTGAAAAAGAAGATGGAGACTATGTGATACTAAGGATCAAAGACGATGCCAAAGAATTAAAGGTTGAGATAGGTTTCAAAGGAGACGGAACTCTTGTAGAGGTTCTGTCTGGTTTGTCTGAGGGTGATGAGATTGTAGTAAACCCATAATAATAATCATGAGTCTTATTGAGATAAAAAAACTTTATAAAAAATATGTAAATGACACTGTAGTAACAGAGGTGTTGTTTGATGTTGATCTTAAAATAGAGAAAGGGGAATTCATTGCAATCATGGGGCCTTCCGGTTCTGGTAAATCTACTCTTATGCATATATTGGGATTTCTCGACCGAGCTTCTGAAGGTGAATATACTTTTGAGAACAACCCTACAGATTCTTTGTCTGATGATGGTCTCGCTGAAATCAGAAACGGGAAAATAGGCTTCGTTTTTCAAGCATTTAATCTACTTCCTCGGACAACCCTTTTGGACAATGTTGCACTCCCTTTGCTTTACAGCAATAGACCTAGAAGCGCCCACAAAGAGCTTGCAGAGCAGGCGCTTATAGCGGTTGGTTTAGAAGATCGAATGGATTTCTTCACGAATCAAATATCCGGTGGGCAGAAACAGCGTGTTGCTATTGCTCGAGCCCTGGTCAATGATCCAGAGGTTCTATTTGCTGATGAGCCAACAGGAAACCTAGATTCCAAATCTGGTTTTGTTGTTATGGATATACTGCGAAAACTTAATGAAAAGGGGCGTACAATAATTCTTGTGACTCATGAGCAAGAGACGGCGGAGTATGCAGATCGAATCATTACAATCCGCGATGGAAAAATAACAAGCGATGAAAAAGTAAAAGGTAAAAACTAGAATACGGTAAAAAAATGAGAAACTTTGGTTACATTTTAAAAGACGCTTTCAAGACTCTTTTTATAAAAAAGTCTAGAACCTTTCTGACAATGCTTGGGGTTATTATAGGTGTTGCCGGTGTGATAATCATTGTCTCTCTTGGGGTTGGAGCCCAAAGTTTGGTTCTATCTCAGATTACCAAGCTTGGATCAAATTTAGTTGCGGTGGTTCCTGGTGCGAGCGATGAAACTGGTCCACCAGCTGCCGTTTTCGGTATACAAATTGAAACCTTAAAACTCGAAGACCTCCGGGCTATAGAAGACGATCCAAGACTTACTTCTGTAGAGTCAATTACGGCCGGAGCAAATGGCAATGGAACAATTATATGGAAAGGGAAGTCAGTAGATACCGCTATTGCCGGGATCACCTATCAATATCCAATGGTTCAAGATGTGACCATGGAGGAGGGTCGCTTTTTTACAGAGGCAGAAGAAAAGGCAGGGGCGTATGTAACTGTCTTAGGCCCCTTGGTAAAAGATGTTCTATTTGGCGATAAGAGCGCTATTGGTGAAGTTGTTCGAGCGAGGCTTATATCTAAGGACGGATCATCTTCAGTTTCCTTCAGGGTTGTTGGTGTAACAGAAGCAAAAGGAGCAAGTATATTTTTTAATCCTGATGATCAAATTCTTGTACCACTCTCCGTGGTCCAAAGGCAGCTTCTTGGAATCGACCATGTGCAATTTATGCGTGCAAAAATTGATTCCTCAGAAAATGTAAAGACCTCTATTGAGGGTATAAAAGAAGTCCTTCGTGAGCAACATGGTATCGACAACGCAGAAAATGATGACTTCTCTGTAAGAGACTTGGCTGATGCCGTATCTCTTCTAACTGGAATCACGGACGGACTTCGACTGTTTCTAACTGTGATGGCTAGCATCTCACTTGTTGTAGGAGGGATTGGAATTATGAATATTATGCTGGTAACAGTTACTGAACGAACAAGAGAGATTGGACTTCGAATGGCTGTTGGTGCAAAATCAATAAACATTAAAATGCAGTTTCTTGTTGAAGCAATAGTTCTAACCACCCTTGGTGGTTTAATAGGTATTATTTTTGGATCATTTTTTTCTTGGCTGATATCTCGTGGAGCTCAGTTTGCTGGATTTGAATGGGTGTTCTCTGTGCCTCTTGGAGCAATCGGATTGGCTGTGGGTGTTTCTGTTTTCGTAGGGGTGGCATTTGGGTATTATCCAGCAGCAAAAGCTGCAAAACTGGACCCTATTGATTCATTAAGGTATGAGTAACTAAATTTAATAATGAAAAAACTAATAGAACAATCTTATAAAGGAATTACAGGCAATAGATCCAGGACCATATTAACCATGCTTGGAATTATTATTGGTGTGTCCACTATTATTCTTGTTCTGTCGGCTGGAGAAGGTTTTAAGAGTTATTTAAATTTTCAACTCGAACAGTTTGGGTCAAATACAATCACCATAGAAACAATAGTTCCTCCAACAACAAGTCAAAGAGCTTCTGGCGGTTTAACCAGTGAAGGAGACTCGCCGGCTTCACAGGCCATTGCGGTGGAAACCCTTAAAAATAGAGACATAGATCTGATTAATAACCTACCAAACGTAAAAGATGTATATGGAGCAGTGATAAATCAGGACATTGTATCGCACAGAGGTAAGACAAAAAATACTTTTCTGTTTGGTTCAAATGCGAGTCGTTTTGATATAGACAAAGGAGAGCTGTCTTATGGTCGCGGTTTCACACTTGCTGAAGAAAAAGGGTTGGCTCAAGTGGCTGTTATGGGGTCTGACCTGGCGGAATATTTTTTTGATGATGAAAATCCAGTTGGTCAGATCGTTCGAGTTGGTAGTTTGAATTTTAGAATCGTAGGTGTCTATGAGCCACGAGGGTCTTTTGGTTTTTCAAATGACGATGATCAATTGTTTCTTCCCATAACTACACTTCAGAAAAAAATGTTAGGAATTGATTATCTATTCTACGCTGTTGCTGAAGTTAGAGATGAAACTTTGGTTGAGATTACAGCCGAGAGTATAGAAGATGTTCTTCGAAAAAGTCACCAGATTAGAATTGAAGGAAATGAAGATTTCCGTGTTGCAACTCAAAAACAAAACTTAGAAATATTTGACACCATACTAAAAGCTACTACATTTCTTCTTTTGGCTGTGGCTGCTATTTCTTTAGTTGTGGGTGGGGTAGGGGTGATGAATATCATGTATGTGGTTGTATCAGAGAGAACAAAAGAGGTTGGGCTTAAAAAAGCACTTGGTGCTAAAGCGGCAGACATAAAAGCTGAATTTTTAGCTGAGGCAGCAATGATTACGTTTCTAGGTGGGATAATCGGTATATTATTTGGAGTTTTCTTGGCTTACTTGGTTTCGCTTATTGCCAATGCTTATGGATTCTTTTGGTTGTTTAAAGTCCCTCCATCAGGAATAGTACTAGGCTTAGTTGTTTCTATAGGTATTGGAGTTTTCTTTGGTGTATTTCCAGCTATGCAGGCTGCAAAACTAGATCCCATAGCCGCACTTCGCAAGGAATAATGGTACAATTTATATATGGATAAAAAAACATTTTCAATTAAGGAATCGTTCAGGTCTAGCTGGACACTGCTGATGAGTGATTTTTGGAAGTTTGCAGGGCTAACTGCACTGCTAACTCTTATTGGTCTAATTATTGGTTTCATAGGACAACAAGGAGTAGTTTTGGGTGGTTTATCTGCGCTGTTGCGTTTATACCTCATGCTATTGGGCCTGCTTATTTTTATTAGAGCAACACAAGAGAAAAAATTTGTTTTTCTAAAGATTTTTAAAGAAATTAATCTTAAAACATATTTCCACTTATTCTTTGTTTCAGTATTAGTTGGATTGAGTATGTTGCTTGGTTTTGTCCTGCTAATCATTCCTGGAATAATCCTATCTCTAGGTCTTGCTTTCTCTTCATATTTTGTTGTCGAAGGGGAAAGCCCTGTTGCTTCAATGAAGAGAAGTTGGCATGCAACAAAGGGTATTAAATGGAAGCTCCTATGGCTTGGAATAATTCTTGGTTTTGTAAATATTGGCGGGTTACTAGTTTTTGGGGTAGGCCTTATTTTGACTGCACCATTTACAAAACTTGTAATGTCTGATGTGTATGTAAATTTTGTAAAAAAACGTAATGTTAAGGAAGTTGAAACGTCTTCATAAGTGTTATTAATTAAGTAATTTAAAAATATGTTATTTACACAAGAACAAAAACCTTTTGTTTCTCATCTATTACTAGCAGCACTTGTTTTGCTGGTTATATTTCTAGGGGTACTGTCCATAAATACTCTTAAAAAAACAAAGTATATTGGAACAGGAGGAAACCTTCCCAACACTTTAACTTTTACAGGCAACGCTGAAGTTCGAGTTGAGCCAGACATGGCCAACATTTCTTTTTCTGTTGAGGAGGAGAACGAAGATGTAACACAAGCTCAAGAAGTTGTTTCGGCTAAGATATCAAATATCTTAGAACGACTTCAGGAGCTTGGAATAAACACTAAAGACGTACGAACATCTTCATATTCAACAAACCCAAGATACGACTGGAATGAAGGAGAGAGGATTCTTACTGGATACGTTGCGAGGCAGAACATTGATTTGATAGTAAGAAACATCGAAGAGACAAGTCTTATTGTGGGGCTTCTTGGGGAAGCTGATGTTACAAATATGTCAGGTCCATACTTTGAGATAGAAGACGAAGAAAAGTATGAGAGAATTGCCAGAAGAGATGCAATAGCTGCAGCTAAGGAGAAAGCAGAAGAGTTGGCTGAAGACCTGGGTGTTAAATTGATCCGTATAGTTTCATTCGGTGAGAATGGAGGAATGGATTATCCTCAGCCATATGATTATGCAGAGTCACTTTCTTTTGATGGGTCAGTACAAACAAAACAATCCGTTCCTTCTCCAGAAATACCAGCAGGAGAAAGCATAATAAGCGCAACAATAACAATTACTTACGAAGTTCAATAATCAAAAAAAACACTCTTACGAGTGTTTTTTTGATGTAATGATTGTATTAAATGGAATATTACAGTCCTTGGATTTTCTGTCTACAAATTAAAAACCCCCGTCGAAAGACGGGGGTTTTAGGGTAAAGCTACAGAACGATATGTATCTTGCTGTAAACTTTTTGTTCAGAACGTAAGACATATGATCCTACAGTAACTTGATCAAGGGAGACACCCCTTCCTTGAATGTCATAGACATCAAGATTGTAATCAGAAACATATTTTTGAAGTAGTTCATGACTAAGCAACCTTGGGATGGAGAATGTCTCAATCTCAGCGGCCAGAACGCTAGTGGTCAAGCATCCAGGTCCAGGAGTTATTGGTTTTGAAACCAGATTGTACGTCTCATCTGTTTGCCAGAAGAGATAGTCTCCGTTTTCCTGTACCGTTATCTCAGATGAGATTTCTCCATTTGACCATTGGATTTCTCCGTAGTTCTCTGGGGCAGATAGTCTGTATGTTCCATTTCCTAAATCCTCACAGCTTGCTCTCGGTTGAGAAACAAGTGAGTCTTTTAGAGTGGTCTGAAACTGGTAGACGGTACCTCCAGGATAGAATCCTGAAAATACTTTTTCTCCAGTATTCCTATTAACTGCTCCAAATTGAGGACGATCCTCATCCGGGTCTAGGGAAACAAAAGGGGAGTATGGATACTCACCAGCTGTCATTCCATAACTAAAAGAATAGATCGAGTCTCCAACTAGTTTGAATCCTCCCATGGCTCCTCCATAGAAGGCACCGTTTGGCATAAAGCTCTCAACCACCTCCGCTGTCATGTCCTGGGTGTTTATCTTAATTAAAACCCCCCTTGAAAATGAAGGTGCAAATAACTCGGGAACAATGACAGTGTCGATTGTTCCATCCTCATCTATGTCTTCATAGAGAGTTAGAAGAGAGCTTCCATTCCAAGACCTGAAGTTACCGTTATCCCAAGCCGTAACCATGATGGTATCGCCCGAGACTGAAACTATCTCTGGGTCATGAAGTCCGTACAGGCCTTCCTGGTTGTTTGTCCAAGCAAAGTCATTGTTCGGTTCATGGTAAGGCCTTAACCTCAAAGCAGGACCTCCGTTTGAAACATTCTCAACAGAAAGTTCATTAAGATGTCTAGAGCTAATAGCCAGCCATCCATCTTTGAAAGACAGACCATTTGGGTGACGATAATCCTCACTGTCTTGACCGAAGTCAATCCAATAATGAGTTGCTAGATATGAACCAAGATTAAAATCAACTGTGTCTTGAATAAGCAGATTGACTTCAGGGTTAAGAACATTTCTTTTAACCGCAACGTGTGACAAGTCTCCCACTTCTTGGAATGACCAGAAATCTCCATTGCTTTGAATATCAAAATCATGGAGGTCTCCAACTTCGTAGAACAGTTCTTCGAAATTTACCGGATCTATAATTACACCAAACCTCTCTTGATTAAGGTTTTCTGTTAACACAAACTTACTGTGTTCGTACTTGAAAAGAAGTCCATTAAAAACCCCTTCAAATGTTCGAAATAGTGCACATTGATCATTTTGGATAACGTATGCGACCTCGCTTGCATCACCATTAATAGCCAGAGACTTCGTGACAAAGCTTAATCCATGAGATTCAGTCGTGTCTATTTCCCCAATAAGCTGTATGAAATTAGCTGGATATACTTTACTGTAATTTGCCTCAAGCCCTGGTGGATAGAATCCGTCAAAGTCTGAACCATTCTGACCATGCACATTAACATTACAGACACTGTATATACTCACAAGTAAAAGAGCAATTTTTTTCATGATGAAATTATTTATGTTTATGATTATATAAACATAAATCTATCTATATGTCAATTTATGATAATCAACATTTCCTTAAAAATAGTTGTGATGTATAATATCCAATATGATAAAAATTATAAACAATACAAAATCTTCTATTAGTTATATTGCATTGATTGTCTCTGTTGCAATTTTATTCTTGCCACTATCTTCTGTTAAAGCCACAACTCTTTCAACAGGCATGGAAGCCAGCTATGTCCTTGGTGAGCCAGACTTTACTTCAGTCATGCAGGTTGGCGGAATAGCTGACATGATTTTCCCTCTTGCTACAACGTACGATGCGACAAATGACAGATTGTTCGCTTTGGACTTTATGGGAGGGCCTGTTCGAGTTCTTGTTTATGATCTATCGGCTGGAATCACAAACGGTATGCCCGCCAGCTATGTGATTGGTCAGGCGGATTTTAATGCAGGTGCCACAGGTACAACCGCTGGTACTTTTAACGCATTTGCACTTGATCTTGAATATGATTCTGGAAATGATCGTTTGTTTGTTTCTGATTACTATAACCACCGTGTCCTTGTTTATAATCTTTCGGGTGGAATCACAAACGGTATGAATGCAAGCAATGTTCTCGGCCAGGCAAACCTTACCTCAGGGTCCGAGATTTTTCCTGTTTCTACAAGTACTGTAGGGTATCCAACAGGGCTCGCCTATGATGAAGGAAATGACTATCTATTTGTGGGTAATGGTGCTTATGCCAGAGTGATGGCCTTTGATCTCTCTGGTGGTATCACAGACAATATGGATGCAAGCTGGATTATCGGACAAGAGAGCGCAACTACAACAGGTGGAGTACTCGATCAAGACGGACTTCTGAGTCCTCAGTATATGGATTATGATCAGGTGAATGATCGACTGTTCGTTGTCAGTGATGTTCAAAATCGTGTCCTTGTGTATGACATGTCTGGAGGGGTGTCTACAGGAATGGACGCCTCATATGTAATAGGTCAAGAGGATTTTACTTCTGATAGCGATGCTCTTGATGCAGACAGCTTAATTTCGGCTTCAGCCGTTACATATGACTCTACAAATGACAGACTTTTTGTATCTGACACAGGAGGTAACAGGGTTCTGAGTTATGATCTCGCTTCTATATCAAATGGTATGGATGCAAGTTATGTACTTGGGCAGACAGATTTTACCTCTAACTCAACGAGTACCACATCTTCCACTTTTAGCGCTCCTTACAATGTTGATTACGACTCAACAAATAAATATCTTTTCACTACTGAAACAGGGAACAGCCGTGTCTTAATCTTCGACCTCTCAGCCACAGTCTCATCATCCTCATCCACCGGCCGCGGCTACATCCACCCACCACTCTGCGAAGCCACAATCACTCCAAACACAATAACAGCAGGAGAAGAAGCAACACTAAGCTGGAACACAAACTGGCCTACAGAGAACCAAAACACCTACTACTCTAAAGTTCCAGGAGAAGGACTATACTCTTCCAGTGTAAACTCAATATCAATACAACCAGAACACACTACAACCTACAGACTAGCTACATTCAACCTATGGGGAGCAAACTTCTGCGAAGCTACAGTAGAAGTACTAGATGAAAACGGGGAAGAGTTAACTTCAAACAATAACTCAAGACTTACTGCTGGAGTTTCTAATAGTCCTTTTGCAAGAGCTATCGTATCATTTTTCTCGAAGATATTTGCATGATAAAAATGTCAAAAAAACCCGACCGAGAGTTGGGTTTTTTAAAAGTCACATGGATTTAAATTAGTAGGACCAGGATTAGTTTGTTAAAATATGTTACATATGAAGAAGCTTAGATCAGCAGGTTTTCTTGTTATAGGGGCGCTTTCACTCGCGGCTTTTTTTGTGGTAATTGCTGCAAGCGTGAAAACTTCCATCGTTTCTGTTTCTTCGACTGGAGAATATGGAGACTCCATATCTGGGTATCCAGATATGACTCCTGATGGAAGATACGTTACCTACTACTCTGACTCTACCAACCTTGTCGCAGGTGACAATAACGGCACCGCAGACATCTTTCTTTATGATACCGAGACAGGATCAACAATAAGAGTCTCTGTTTCTTCTGCTGGAGCTCAAGCCAATGGCTCTCAGTATGATCCAGAAATTTCCTCAGATGGTGAGCATGTTGTGTATGAGTCTAACTCTACGAACCTTGTCGATAATGACTCGAATGGTACCCCTGATGTATTTAATTATAATATCCAGAGCGGGACCACGACAATTGTTTCCCTGAGTACGGCAGGTGGACAGGGCGATGGCGCCTCCACTGACCCTGAGATATCATCAGAAGGGAGGTATGTTGTTTTTAAATCGAGCTCCACCGACCTAGTGGCTAGTGATACGAATGCCGTTAATGACATTTTTCTCCGTGACATGCAATCAGGAACCACAACGCGCGTTTCTGTTTCTTCTGCAGAAGCCCAGGCTAACGGGGCGTCAGTCTTTCCTGATATTTCAGGAGATGGAAGATATATTATATTTAGGTCATTGGCTACCAACCTTGTAGCAAGTGACACTAACAGCGCTAGTGATATTTTCTTGCGCGACACACAGCTAGGAACAACTGTCCGCGTGTCTGTGTCTACAGCAGGAGTAGAAGGAAATGCTTCATCTGGTACGACAGCGAAAACTTCTACAATTTCAGAAAATGGACGGTACGTTGTTTTTGACTCTATTGCCTCAAACCTTGTAGTGAATGACACAAATGAAAGTCAGGATATTTTCCTCCGTGATCTTCAGGAGGGAACCACGGAACGAGTTTCTGTTGATTCAAATGGTTTACAAAGCAATGGAACTTCCACCCGTCCTTTCATCTCAGGTGATGGAAGTTATATTACTTTTAGTTCTGATGCAACCAACCTCGTTTCTGGTGACACGAATGCAAACTATGATATATTTTTATACAGCACATTGGACGGAACAACTCAAAGAATATCTGTAGATTCAAATGGGGAAGAGAGTGACGGTAACAGTTACAGAGCCTCTGTTTCTGATGATGGAAAATCCCTCTTTTATGGTTCATACGCGACAAACCTCGTATTAGATGATTCGAACGGATCTTTGGATGTTTTCCGTTATGAGTTTGTGCCAAATTTGAATGAGGGAGGGTCAAGTTTTGTGTACCCTCCACAGTGTGAATTTGTTCTTCCAAGCGCAATTGAAGAAGGAGAAACGCTATACTTAAAATGGCAGGTAACCTGGCCAGGACAGTCCACCTCACCTTTCTACTATAAACTCAACGGAGAAATCTACTCATCAAACACAAGCGGTCTCACAATCCTCCCAGGAGAATCACTCTATCCAGATTCCACACAATATTTCACCCTTGCTGCAATTAACCGCTATGGAGCAACAATATGTGAAGAGAATGTGACACTCGAAGAACCAACACCAGACCCTGAAGATGATTCAGACGAAAAGGAAGAAGATCCTGAACCAACACCAAACCCTGAAGATGATTCAGACGAAAAGGAAGAAGAGATACTTCCACTAGAGCCTCTTCTGTGTAACGTTACGGGAATCCCTTCCGTCATCACAGCAGGACAACAAACAAACCTCACCTGGAAAATCCAAGGAGGTACTTCTCCATATTTAACATACTTAAACGGAGAAGGATTTCCAATATCACAACCGTACACAGTAAACCCAATAGAAAATACTGTATACAGTATTACTGCAGTAGACGTTAACGATACAAGAAAAGCTTGTTTCGTTGGGTTAACTGTCTACCCACAAACACCCCCAACAATCCAAGAGCCACTAATCATCAAACCACCAGTAACACCACTCACAGCCCCAACCATCACAACAGACTCTCCAATCAGTACACCAAACACTGATGTTCCTGTAGAGCCACAAGTGTCAACAGAGATACTAACAGAAACAAAACCGCCACAAGAATCAATCACCTTTAGAACGATCGACCTCGCAAACTTTCTCGACAAGCCCACAACAACAATTGCCACAACAATCGCACTTGCTGTTGGACTCATAACAGCCGTCACCGGAGCCTTCGCAGGAGCCCTCGGTGCCTCTGAAATCGTACTCCTGCCCACAAGACTCGGGAACATATTACTCACGGCACTCGGACTACGTAAGAAACAAAGAGCCTGGGGGACAGTCTACGACTCAAAAACAAAACAACCCCTCGACCCTGTATATGTAACACTAACAAACACACAAACAGGAATAGAACACACAGCCATCACAGACATGGATGGTAGGTACTCATTCTTAGTAGACCAACCAGGAGAATACACACTGACTGCAAACAAAGCAGACTACACATTCCCTTCATCAAAGCTCCTAAACCAAACATCAGACCACCTCTACCAAAACCTCTACACAGGAGGAATAATTACAATATCGCAACAAGGACAAGTAATTACAAATAACATTCCACTCGATGCCACAAACGTAAACTGGAACGAAAAAGACAAATTAACTAACAACAGACTAAAGTTCTACAAGAAAAGAGACTACCTCCTAACCAAGACAGCAGACACACTCTTCTACCTTGGATTCCTTGTAGCCTTAGCTGCATTACTGTTCTTCCCACAACCCTACAACATTGCAACCTTTGCACTCTACATCCTCTTTGCAATCCTCAAAAAGACAGGGTATGGAGGAAGAAGAACAGGTTCTGTAACAGACTCAAAAAACAACCCTATACCATTTGCCATCCTCCGACTCATATCACCAACACTAAACCAAGAAATGAAACATACCGTAGCTGACAAGTATGGAAGGTATCATATGTTGGCGAACAATGGGGTGTATGATTTGAAGGTTGAGGAGAGGGATGGGGATCAAATTGTTAAGGAAATGACTCATTCGGGGACACAAGTGGTAAATGGAGTGCTGAAGAAGAAGATTAAAATGTAGACCCTTGTGCTTGTTTATAATTGATAGATACTTCAATATCTCATAGAATAAAGACATGAACGACATGTCTTTTTATGATCCATTTACTATTCTAGAGAACCTGGTAATTATATCCGGCGACACAGTTGTAGATACTGGTTCAGGATTCCGTACCATCCTCAGATCAGAGCGATTTTTGTAAAAAGAATCAGTCTACGCTATCGATGTGCAAATCTATCTTGTCGACTCACTCAGGAAGTCATTTTTGCCTAAAAAGAGTAAACAAATAAGAAAGCTACTATGGTGGAGCATTTCTTGCAATTTACTTGATATAGGGTATTATAATCGTATCAAAGCCCCGCAGGGCTTTTAAAAAAGCCAATTTTTCAATTAATCGACACCTAATCAATAATATTATGTTTGAATTTTTAAAAAAAGTAAAAGGTGAAATGACTCATACAACATGGCCCACAAGAAAGCAGACAATAAACTACACTATTATTGTAATTGTGATATCTCTTTTTGTTGCCTACTACTTGGGATTATTTGATATTATTTTCAGCAAACTTCTAGGGGAAATAATCTAAGCTATTAATTACTAATTAAACAAATTTAATCCATGGCAAAACAAGAACTAAAAGCAGAGCGTAACTGGTACGCAATTCACACTTATTCAGGATATGAAAATGCTGTTTTGAAAAATCTAAATCAGCGTATTGAATCTCTGGGAATGCAAGACAAAATTTTTAGTGTGGTTGTTCCAACTGAAAAATCAATAAAAATTAAATCGGGAAAAAGAGTAGAAATTGAAGAAAAAATCTACCCTGGTTATATTCTCGTAGACATGATTGTTACTGACGATTCTTGGTATGTTGTTCGAAACACTCCTAGAGTAACAGGTTTCGTTGGTTCTGGAGTTACACCTGTTCCTGTGTCAAAAGAAGAAATAGACTTCCTATTTGCAAGAATGGAAGAAAAAGAAAGTGCAAAATACAAGATTGATATGGAAATCGGAGAGACAATCCTTATTACTGACGGGCCATTTAAGGAGCTTCAAGGAAAGGTTAACGAGGTTGATCAAGAAAGAGGTAAAATAAAAGTCCTTGTCGATATGTTCGGACGCGAAACCCCTGTCGAGCTGGACTTCTTGCAACTTAAGAAAATATAGGTTAATCTATCTTTCGTTACGCGGTAAGCCTCACTTACTTCTAAAATAAATAAAACATAAGAGCATTCGGAAAGAATCTCATCTCATATAACTTTGTCGCTCAGACAATATGTGAGTAGGACTCCCAATTGCTCTTCACTAAAAATTATGGCAAAAAAACTACAAAAACAACTTAAACTACAGGTTCCAGCGGGAAAAGCTACACCAGCTCCACCACTAGGACCAGCACTTGGACAAGCGGGAGTAAACATTTCTCAGTTTGTAAATGACTTCAATGATCAAACAAAAGATAAGATGGGGGACATATGTTCTGTTGTCTTGAGTGTTTACGAAGATCGGTCATTTGATTTTATAATAAAAACACCTCCAGTATCTAGTCTTATTCTAAAGGCTGCCGGAGTTAAATCAGGGTCTGGAAAGAACCGAACAAAGAAAGCTGGATCAATAACTAAAGCTCAAGTAAAGGAGATCGCAGAGATCAAAATGCCTGACTTGAATTCAAAAGATATCGAAGGAGCAATGAAAACCGTAGAGGGTTCATGTCGCTCAGCAGGAATCGAAGTTGAAGGTTAAAACATCTTTAATTTCACTAAATAAAAAGCCAACCGCAAGGGTTGGTTTTTTTATTGCGAGCTCGGAGATTTTATGTTAATTTCATAATAAATAAAGATTGATCAATGAAAGATAAAAAATTTATATCGGGTATGCTTCCTCATAAAACAGAAGACAATTTTATTAGACCGAGTTTCCTCGATGTATTTGCTCAAGAGGCGGTTATAATCTCAAAGAGATCTGCTTGCTTATGGTTTGAAGTAGGGGCTATAATAATTGCAGAAAATCGACACAATATTGGCTCCGGATATAATGGGCCCGTATCAGGTGATGTTGACCCTAGAGAAGCTGGTTGCGCTAGGGTGGTAGATGGAGTTCTTATAAAAGGGGGTGGTCTCTGTCGAGGCTCCCATGCTGAGCTGAATGCTATCGGCAGTCTAAATATTCCAACTCTGGGTGTAGAATTATCTATTATGGTGACTACACACCCCTGCAAGCAATGCGCCAAGCAAATAAAGAACAAGGGAATAAAACAAGTTTATTATCTTTGGAACTATGGAGATGAAGATGATACTGTCTCCATTTGGCTGAAAGAAAGAGGTGTCTCAATCAAAAGGTATACATCGCCCTTTTTAGAAAGCTGGATAGAGTTAAACAAATACAAGCCTTTAAATGTCGAGTAATTTAAGTCGAGCCAAGTGGCTCGGTTTTTTTAATTCCAAAATAAGAGCACTCGCCAAGCTCGTCTAATATAATCACATCTACCCTAGAGCGGGACTCAATTCACCTTAACTCGGGCAATATAAAAGTAAACTTTCACTTGCCCCTCGCTCGAGAATATAAAAAAGCCCGGGAATTCCCGGGCTTTAGTGGTTTTCGATTAAACAGAAACCTCTCCTTTAATGTGCGGATGTGGATCATACCCAGACAATACAAAGTCATCAAAAGTGAAACCATCGATGTCCACTATTTCAGGATTCAATGTCATTTTCGGAAGAGTTCTAGGTTCTCTTGTTAGTTGAAGTTTTATTTGTTCAACATGGTTGCTGTAAATATGCAGCGAACCAAAAGTATGATAGAAAGTTCCTATCTCAAGACCACAAACCTGCGCTATCATCATTGTGAGTAGGGCATAGGATGCAATGTTGTATGGCACACCAAGAAAGGTGTCCGAGCTCCTTTGATACATCTGACAATCAAGTTTTCCGTCAGTTGTGACGTTGAATTGAAAAAAACAGTGACATGGAGTCAGAGCCATTTGATCTAGCTCTCCTGGGTTCCAAGCAATAACAAGATTCCGTCTTGAATCAGGATTGTTCTTGATGGTGTTTACCGAAATTGCCAACTGATCAAAGGTTTCACCCTGTGGAGACTCCCAGTTACGAAACTGTTTACCGTAGACTGGTCCAAGATCTCCATTTTCATCTGCCCAGTCATCCCAGATTTTAACCTTGTTATCCTTTAGATACTTTATATTTGTATCTCCCTTAATAATCCAAAGCAATTCATGAATAATCGATCGAAGATGTAACTTCTTTGTTGTTAACAAAGGAAAACCCATACTCAAATCAAAATTCATTTGACCTATTCCAAATGTATCTACTGTCCCGGTTCCTGTTCTGTCTTTTTTTACTTCTCCATAATTTAGGATAAAGTTAGCCCATCTTAGGTACTCCCAGTCGGCATGACCAGGGATAGGGTTTGGTTTATGATACGGAACCATTCCGTTAAACTGTGAGATGTGAAAGTTTTCTGCCCTCAGATCTAATCCATTTAAATTACTCATCCTATTCTGTTTTAATTGTGTTTATTTCAGATTACGTTCTGGATGGGTATAAGTCAAGGAAACAAAAAATCCAGCCTATTGGCTGGATTCTTGAATTTGAATAAGTGCAAATATTGCATAGTTTACAATATCTTCAATTTCCGCCCGGAGATCTTTTTTTGGAGCTTTTGCTCTAATCTTTTCGGTTGTTCTTGAAAGCTTTACAAGTATCTCATCCGTAATACCTTCTTGAGACATGCCTCGCCATGCTTCACCATAGTCATGGTTTTTTTTCTCCATAAGCTTAAGACATAGAGCTGATTCTTTTTCGTAGAGGGACAGAACCTCTTGAGGATAGAGTTTTGCTTCCTCAAAACCTCGTTCGATTTGAATGAGTCCCATGAGAGAATAATTCAAGATTGCTTGAAATTCTCCTTCAATGGATTCACCGACTTTGTTCTCTCCAGCTTCTTGAATTGTTCTAATTCGTGAAGCCTTAATGAAAAGCTTATCGCGAAGACCTGCTGGTCTGTAAATGGTCCATGAAGATCCATATTGCTCAGCTTTGTTTTTGGCTTGTTCTTTACAAGGGTCCACAATTAAGGGAAACCAATCTATTGCTGTTTTTTTCATAATGATCACATTTGTTTTTCTAACCTTACTCAAATTGTCCTATTTTTGCAAATAGGGTAGGATAGAGACTATGAAAGATAAACAAATTGCTAAACTCTTAAAAAACGAAAAAGCTCGCCAGAAAAAAGCGATCAATCTAATCGCTTCTGAGAACTACGTATCTAAAGATGTTTTAGAAGCTCTTGGTTCTGAGTACACAAACAAGTACGCAGAAGGGTATTCAAAAGCAAGATACTATGGAGGGAATCAATTTGTAGATGAGTTAGAGGACCTAGTTCAAAACCGAGCTCGAAAACTCTTTAAACTTTCAGATAAAAAGTGGCATGTAAATGTTCAGTCCCTTTCTGGTACCCCAGCAAACATGGCTGTGTTTTCTGCACTGGTTCCTTTTGGAGGGAAAATCATGGCTATGACGCTAGACTCAGGTGGTCACTTGTCTCACGGGTATAAGGTTTCTATAACAGGGAAGATGTGGAAGCAAGTTCCATACAGTGTTGATCCCGACACTGAAAAGATCAATTACGATGCTGTCATGCGAATCGCAATGAAGGAAAAACCTCAGCTTATAGTTGCAGGATTCTCTGCTTACTCCAGAAAAGTGAACTGGAAGAAGTTCCGCGAAATTGCAGATAGTTGTGGGGCAATATTGATGGTGGATATGGCACACATTGCTGGACTGGTTGCTGGTGGGGCACATACAAGCCCTTTTCCGTATGCTGATATTGTAACTACTACAGTTCACAAAACTCTCCGAGGTCCACGTGCTGCACTAATCTTCTCTAGAAAAGACATCTCTGATTATTCAGATCGAATAGATAAAGCGGTATTCCCAGGAATGCAGGGAGGTCCACATATGAATCAGATTCTATCAACAGCTGTAGCATTAAACGAGGCAACACAAACAAGCTTCAAGATTTACGCAAAACAGGTTGTTCTAAATGCCAAAGCTCTTTCAGATAAACTAAAAAGCCTTGGATGGAGAATCGTATCTGGAGGAACAGATAACCATATTATTTTGATTGACGTTTGGGGAACATTAAAGATTGGAGGAAAAGAGGCCAGCGAGATTCTTGAACAAAATAATATTATAGTAAACAAAAACCAAATACCTTTTGACACTAGAAAGCCCATGAATCCATCGGGGGTTAGACTTGGAACACCAGCTGAGACCACTCGAGGAAAGAAAGAAAAAGACTTTGTCCTTATTGCTGTAAAAATTGATAAAATATTAAGAGCATATAAAAATTAGAAATAAAAAAGACCCAAACAGAGGGTCTTTTTTTGACTCTTGCAGAAAATGTTGTTTAAGGTTAATCTTTTTAAAAAAGTGCGCAATGAAAGAAAAAGGAAAAAAAGTTCCAGCATGTGTAGATGAGATAATTCTTTGTTTTCCAGAAAACTTCTCGGCCTATGAATCCTTTGTTTATTTAAGGCGATTGAAGATTGCATATAGAACAGTAAAAGATGTTCTAGGTTTAACGGTTCTAGGTGTTACTAGAAAGGGTGGTACAAAGAAAACTGTCATAGCAAGGAAATTTATTTGTCGCATGATGACAATGAAGCATCCATCAGCAGGGGTAATCCTGCTTGGATCTTCTGTTTACAGAGATCATAGTACGATCGTTCATTATAGAAAGTATGAACTCGGTAAGGCTTATAACGTTTATTACAGCAAGACGTTGCCTTCTCTGGAGGGTCGATTCAACAATATAATGTCATTAGAAGATTTTGACTATTTTGATGACGGCAGAACTTACACCTTTCAAGATTTTGAGAATTTGGCTGCAAAATTCTTCGGAGCTCATCTTGTTGTGAGAAGGGGAAGAAGAGCCAGAAGAAGGATCCTTTAAAGAACAGCTATCAACAATCACCGATTTTGATACCAAGACCTCAAAAATCAAAAGGTGAAAAAATCACTGTTAAACGATCGCAATAGCGATCGTTTTTTATTTTCTGGTGCGTGATAAATAAGACCTGTAGAGAACAAATAAAATACTTTGTCCTTATTGCTGTAAAAATTGATAAAATATTAAGAGCATATAAAAAGTAGAAATAAAAAAGACTTGCATAAGCGGGTCTTTTTTATTAATGTGTTTCTAAAGTCAAAATCATAAAAGATGGCAAAAAAGAGGCTAAAAGATAAGCCCTATAAGCTAATAAAGTACAACAGAAGAAAGAATTCGTTCAGTAGATCCTCTGCAGAGTCTAAGCAGATAACAGAAGAGCATCTTCTGAGGGCAGAAGAAATTCTGACCGTTTTGTCTACACTTTCCAATTGTAAAATTTCAGATATCTTAATTCGAACAAGGAAAAGAAAGATTGTTTATGCTAGGTTTATATTCTATGCGATCATGTTGGGAGAATTTGAAGTTTTATTATATAAATCGTTAGGATCATTTTTCCCAGGCAAGAAGCCCGGTAATGGGCAAGATCGCTTAACTGTATACAATGCAGCCAATCAGAATATAATTCATTTAGAATTTGATAGAGAGTATAGGGTTTTTTCAGAAAAAGCTATAGCCTGGTTGGCTAAGCTAGATAAAGACAAAAAAGCGGTTGCCTGAGCAACCGCTTTTTTATTTTCTGGGGCGTGCTAAAGTAGTCTTATGATAAAAGAGACTCTAAAGAAGGAGATAGAATCTGTGTTATTAGAGCTCGGCTTTGAGGCTGTTTCTGTTGAGCTCTCACATCCACAGGATTTCTCACATGGCGATTATGCTGCAAATACAGCCCTTATTTTGTCAAAGAAAGAAGGAAGAAATCCCATAGAAGTTGCTGGAGAAATCGTAGACTTACTAAAAGAAAGAGACATTGAATTAATTTCAAAAGACGGAATTCAGATTGCGGGTCCTGGGTTTATAAACTTCACACTTGAACCAGAGTTTTTTGTAAAAGAAACAAGGGAGATTGTTTCTGCTGGTGAAGGGTATGGAAAGTCTGATTTATACAAAGGCAAGAAGATTCTAGTAGAGCACTCAAGTCCAAACCTGTTTAAGCCGTTTCATGTTGGTCATGTGATGAACAATGCAATCGGAGAGTCTATTTCAAGGCTATCGAAGTTTGCTAGCGCAGACACAACAGTAATTTCATTTCCATCTGATATTTCTCTTGGTGTAGCCAAGGCTATATTTATTCTTCTGGAAGAAGAGGGTGAGGATTTTACACCAACAGACGTAGCTGTTCTAGGTGGTGCTTATGTAAAAGGAACAAAAAGATATGAAGAAGACGAATCTGTTCAGCCTAGGGTAAGAGAAATTGCTGATAATTTGTACGCAAAAAAGGACTCACCTGAATTAAAAATATTTGAATCTTGTAAAGATTTCAACATTCAATACTTTGAGAAAATTCTGAAAAGACTAGGAACAGATATCGATTCATATATATATGAAAGTGAAGCTGGAGTTACAGGAGCTAAGATGGTAAAAGAAAACAAGACTATTTTTACAGAGAGCGATGGCGCTGTTGTATATATTCCCTCAGAAGAGGATAAACACTTGAATACAGCTGTGTTTATAAACAGCCAAGGAAATCCTACATATGAAGCAAAAGACTTGGGCCTATTAAAACTAAAGTTTGATAGATACTCTCCAGATATCTCAGTATTTATGACTGACAGCCAGCAAATTTCTCACTTCCAGGTAGTACTAGATGCTGCAGAGAAAATAGATAAAGAGTGGAGAGATAAAAGTGTGCATCGGTATCACGGACGGATGAGTTTTAAAGGCCAGAAAATGTCGTCACGTCTTGGCGGTGTGCCATTAGCGACTGATTTGCTAGAGAGTATTCATAACGAGGTGAGTGAGAAAAATACTGACGCAGATGAAAATCTAAAGGACCAGATTTCTATTGCTGCTTTGAAGTTTACTATTTTGAAATCCCAAGCTGGTAAAAATATAAACTTCGACCCAGAGACAGACCTATCTTTCGAAGGGGATACTGGTCCATATATTCAGTATACGATCGCACGATCAAACTCTGTTCTGGTAAAAGCGGAGGCAGAGGGAATAAAAGAATCATTTAAAAAGGACGGAGGAGAGATCACAGATGTAGAACGACTGCTCTATAGATTTGGGGAAGTGGCAGAGGTGTCTGCTCGAGACTGGGCACCACATCATTTGGTAAACTACGGCCTAGAACTTGCTCGAGCTTTCAATAGTTTTTATGGAAATACAAAGCTAGTAGATACTGAAAATAACAATGCTGGATATAATTTGTCGCTTGTAAAAGCCACATCTCAAGTTCTTAAAAATACATTATTTCTCCTAGGAATAGAATCTCCAGAAAAAATGTAATAAAAAAGCCTGACTCAATGAGTCGGGCTTTTCAATACAAAAATAATTTTTAATGATCAGTCTTCCATTTGTTCTTTTAGGACACCGAGACCGGAAAAAGGATTATGAATTGCTGGCCCTGGAGGAACAATTTCTTGCTCGTTGTCGGCCTTTTTGAATAGGCGACCGAAAATGTTTTCATCAGCTTCTTCTCTCATAGGAAACTCGTCCCATACGTCTTCCATCCAGAGAATCTCTTCTTCAGCAGATGCTTTCTCAGATAAAAACTTTCCTTTGTGGTTTGTATAGAATCCTTGGCCGAACGGCTTCAGGTACTGCACTTGAAACACAAAATAGTTTCCCTTGTCTGTTTCAATCTTCATTATTTTAAAACCATTTTTTTCTTTTTCACTCATCTAAATGTTCTTTATGTGTTGCTTATTATTATATCACTTCATAAGATAAAGTCAAGTATATCTCTAAAAGAATTATCTGTTATAATCGTACATGCGAGCGTTGATGGACTTAATCATTCTGGAGCTTTGGGAAGAAATTCTAATATGCCTGCCCATGCGGAGGAAATAGGAAAATAGAACCCAACGGGTAAGCCCGAAATAGCTGTAATGAGGCCAAGCTATATGCTTGGTAAAACAAGGTGGTACCACGAGAGAAGCTCGTCCTTGGATTGCGACTTCGGTCGTAGTTCTAGGACGAGTTTTTTAATTTATATATATATGAGCAACGAATACAAAAAATACCAAGAAAAAGAAGAGAAACAGAGTCCCTACGCTGAGCGCGAAGGGGAGATTTTGAACGAATGGAATGAGAAAGAAATTTTCGCCAAGACTACAAAGAAAGATTCGCCAAAGGGTGAGTTTGTTTTCTTTGAAGGACCGCCGACTGCAAATGGGCGACCAGGTATTCATCACTTGGCAGCGCGAGCTTTCAAGGATGCAATTCCAAGATATAAAACTATGCAGGGATACAATGTTCGCCGAAAGGGGGGATGGGATACTCACGGGCTTCCTGTGGAGCTTCAGGTGGAGAAGCAACTCGGACTGAAATCAAAACTTGAGATCGAAGACTATGGAATTGAAGCCTTTAACCAAAAGTGTAAGGAGTCTGTTTGGGAATATAAATCAGAGTGGGAGGACTTCACACGAAGAATTGGTTTCTGGGTGGATTTAGATGATCCGTATATTACTTATGACAATCACTACATGGAGTCTGTTTGGTGGGTAATAAAAAAGGTAGCTGATCAGAATCTAATTTACAAAGACTACAAGGTCGTTCCGTGGTGTCCCCGTTGTGGAACCACACTCTCATCTCACGAGCTTGCCCAAGGGTATGAAGATGTAAAAGATATTTCTATTACTGCAAAGTTTGAGCTAGTAGATGAAAAAGGAACATATCTCCTGGCCTGGACTACAACCCCATGGACTCTTCCTGGAAATGTTGCTCTAGCTGTTGGAGAAAAGATAGATTATGTAAAGGCAAAAAAAGTTGCTTCAACATCCACAATAGCTGTTGCTTCAACATCTACAATACCTAATGATAAGGAACACAAAACTCCATCAGACCTAGATACGGAAAGTGTTATTATTCTTGCTAAAAGCATCTTTGCTAAAGAAGATCAAAAAGTTAATCCCACAAGTGATTCTAAGAGGTATTTTTACAACGGAGAAATTTATGAAATTACTGAAGAAATAAAGGGATCTGAACTAGTTGGCAAAGAATACAAGCCATTATTCCCATACTTCAAAGACCTTGCAGAAAAAGAAGAAATTAAGAATATAGAAAACGCATACAAAGTATATGCGGCTGACTTCGTGACAACTACAGACGGAACAGGGATTGTACATACCGCTGTGATGTACGGACAGGATGACTTCGAACTTGGAAACAAGGTTAGCCTTCCAAAGATGCATGTTGTAAAAGAAGACGGAACTTTTGTGGATGGAATGGGTGACTTTTCAGGTAGATCTGTAAAAGAGATGACTGATGGTAAGCCGACTATGGATATTGATGTGATTAAGCATCTACAAGACAACAAAACATATTTTAGCAAGGAAAAGTACGAGCACAGCTACCCTCACTGTTGGCGATGTAAGACTCCTCTTATCTACTACGCACGAGACTCTTGGTATATAAACATGCAAGAAGTGAAGTCAAAGATGATTGCAGAGAACCAAACTATAAATTGGGAGCCATCACACATCAAAGATGGACGTTTTGGTGAGTGGCTAAAAGACTTGAAAGACTGGGCAATTTCTCGAGAGCGATACTGGGGAACACCACTTCCTATCTGGCAGGCAGAGGACGGAGAGATGTTGGTTGCAGGTTCTATAGAGGATATAAAAAAGAACGTAAAGAAATCTGGGAATAAATACTTCGCCATGCGTCATGGTCAGTCAGAGAGCAATGTCAAAAAAGTTCTAAGTACTGTTTTAGAAAACATAGATCCAGTCACCGAAAAGGGAGAAGCCCAGGTAAGGCAAGCTGTAGAAAAACTGAAATCAAAAAACATTGATCTAATAGTCGCCTCGCCATTTATGAGAACAAAAATGACAGCCGAACTTGTGAAAGCAGGATTGAAACTCTCTGACGACCAACTTGTTTTTGACAAAAGACTTGTTGAGGTAGGGGTCGGAGAATTTGAAGGCAAAAATCACGAAGAGTACCACTCTTTTATAAGAGAAAAGGGGTCAGAACAATTCCACGTGAAAATAGGTGGAGGAGAATCTTCACAAGACGTGATGAATCGTGTGGCTCCTGTATTGTATGAATTAGAAGAAAAGTACAGAGACAAAAATATACTTTTTGTCTCTCATGGGACTCCTCTTTGGTTGCTTCATGTGAGTGTGACAGGGCACACTCCAGATTCTTGTGATTGTAGCTTTGACGATGATTTTGAAGCTTATGATAATGCAGAGGTTCGAGAGCTAGACTTTGTACCAATACCTCATGATAGTAATCACAAGCTAGATCTCCACAAACCGTTTATCGACGAAGTAGTTTTAGAGAAAGATGGAAAAGACTTCAAAAGAGTAAAAGAAGTGATGGATGTATGGTTTGATTCAGGATCTATGCCATTTGCTCAAGAGCACTATCCATTTGAAAACAAAGATTATGTGGACAAAGTAGGAGTACCGGCTGACTTCATCTCGGAGGGAATGGATCAAACACGTGGTTGGTTCTATACACTACATGCAATAGGAAACCTTGTAGGTAAGGGAAAGGTCTATAAAAACGTAATTAGTCTAGGTCTCGTAAATGACGAGAAAGGACAAAAGATGTCTAAATCAAAAGGGAACACGGTAAACCCCTGGGATGCCGTTACGAAGTTCGGAGTAGATTCACTTCGTTTCTGGATGTACTCAGTAAATGGACCAGGAGAGTCGAAGAACTTCGACGAGAAGACAATCACAGAAACACAGAGAAAGGTGTTTGGCCTTTTGGATAACGTGGTGAAGTTCTATGAAATGTACTCTGGCTCAGTAGATTTGTCAGTAGATCCAAAGACCTCACCGAATGTTCTAGATCGATGGATCCTAGAAAAGACAGACGAGTTAGAAGAGCTTGTAACAAAAAAACTTGACGCTTACCAGCTACTTGAACCAACTCGAGCTATTCGCGAGCTTATCGGTGATTTGTCACAGTGGTATATTCGAAGAAGTAGAGATAGGTTCAAAGGACAAGACGAAGCAGATCGAAAGTTCGCCCTAGCTACAACAAGGTCTGTCCTTGAGAGACTATCTATTCTGATGGCACCTTTTACTCCGTTCTTCGCAGAAGACATGTATGGACGTGTTGGAGGAAAGCTGGAGTCAGTTCACCTAGAAAACTGGGCAGAGATAAAAACGACAGGAGGATTTTTCCAAAAGATGTTTGGAAAGAAAAAAGAAGCCAAGACTCTTGCGTCAATGCAAAAAACTCGAGCTGTTATTTCAGAGGCACTTGAGCTTCGTTCCAAAGCAAATATAAATGTACGACAGCCTTTGGCGTCTTTAACAATCACAGAAATGCTAGATGGCGAATACCTGGAGTTGATTGCTGACGAACTAAATGTAAAAGAAGTTGTGATCGGTCCCGATCTGGCTATCGATACTGTGCTGACTCCAGAACTAGAAATAGAAGGGAAGGCCAGAGATCTTCTTCGAGAGGTTCAGAAGATGAGAAAAGAAGCCGGCTTAAATCCAGAAGATAGAATAAGACTCACCCTCCCAGAAAATAATAAAGACATTTATGAGAGTTTTTCAAATGAATTCCAAAACACAGCAGGTGTCGTAGAGGTGGACTTTGGTGGAGAGATTAAAATTGATAAAATATAATAATGAAATTAATCACTTTAAATGTCTGGGGAGGGAGAGTTAGGGACCCACTCTTTAGGTTTTTTGATGACAGGTCAGAAGAAATAGATATTTTCTGCTTTCAAGAGGTTCATTCTAATGCTTCGGACAAAACCCAAGCTGAAGACGGAAAAGAAAACTGTTCATTAGAGTTATTTAACGATATAGATAACATCTTAAATAACCACAAGGGCTTCTTTAGGCCTTGTATTGAGGACTGGTACGGCATTGCTCTTTGGGTTAAAAAAGATTTCATAGTTGAAGAAGAAGGAGATATTTTTATTCATAGAGAAAGGGGTTCATATAAAGATGGTGACGGAGGCCATCATCCAAGAAATTTACAATATGCGATCTTGAATAAAGATGGAGAAAAATTTATCGTAGTGAATGTTCATGGTTTATGGAATGGAAAAGGAAAAGATGATTCTGAGGATAGGATTAATCAATCAAATAAAATTAGAAATTTTTTAGGTAGATTTGACATGCCTAAAGTTTTGGTTGGAGATTTTAATTTAAAGCCTGAAACAGAAAGTCTCTCTCTTATTAAAGAAGGAATGATAGATCTTGTGGAAGAATATGGGATAAAGGATACGCGTACTTCGTATTATGAAAAGGAGATACGTTTTGCTGATTACATTTTTACCAAAGGCGTAGAAGTAAAAGATTTTAAAGTGTTGCCAGATGAGGTCTCAGATCATGCAGCCCTTTATTTAGAATTTGAATTATAAAAATGGCATATCCAATCTACACAACACCTGGATTTATACTGACTTCCTATAAGTCAGGGGAGGCAGATAGGCTTCTTCAAATATTCACCAGAGACTTGGGTGTAGTATTTGCAAAAGCAACAGGAATAAGAAAACTTCAGTCCAAGCTCCGTGGACATGTCCAAGACTACAATGTTGGACTATTCAGTATGGTTCATGGCAAGGCTGGATGGAAGCTTACAAATGGAGATGTCTACGAGTCGGGAGACTATGGAAGTTTAAGTCTAAGGCAAAACGAAGTTTTGGCACGAATAGCTAGTTTACTCCGAAGGCTTTATGTTGGGGAAGAACCAAACGAAAAGCTATTTGATGACATAGTGTCCTTTTTCTTTCATGATTTATTTACAAAAGGAGATAAGCCTGGAGTTTTTGAGCTTGTCGTAGGCGTTCATATTCTCGACCATCTAGGATATATTGGTGATGATACAGCTTCAAAAAAAATCGTTGATATGGGAGAGGATGTCAATGCTGACTTTGTATTGAAAAACAAAAAAGAGGTTATTCTAGAAATAAACAGAGCCTTACACGAAAGCCATCTCTAAGGTGTTATACTGATAGCTATATATGAGAAATTTAGACAAAAAAGAGGACTTACTCTATGGTAAAGCCAAAATATCAAGTCGTAAAAGACGGGGTGTTCAGAAAAAAAATGACAAAGAATCCAATCGTGATTGGGGTTCTTCTTCTGTAAAGAAGTATGTTCCAAAAAAGAAAAGATCAATCGTAAAAACCATATTTGTTTTATCTATTGTTTTTTTTAGCTTTTCTATTCTTTTCCTGGTTTTTCAGCTTCTAAGCGGGAATGGAAAAGTTTCTACAAAAAATATTGATATACAGGTTTTAGGTAACACTTTTACAGCTGGAGGAGAGGAGTTACCTCTTCAAATTCAAATAACAAACAGAAATTCTGTTCCTCTAGAGTACAGCGATCTTCTTGTTAATTATCCAGACGGAGCAGGAGATGCGGTTAGAGAAAGAGTTTCCTTGGGTACCATTAAAGCAGGCGAGACAGTTGTAGAAGCTCGGGACGTTGTTCTTTTTGGTCAGCAGGGTTCATTGCAGGAAATACAGACAACCATTGAGTATCGAATAAAAGGATCAAATGCAATTTTCTTTAAAGATTTTTCACATTTTGTAACGCTTAACTCTGCTCCAATCGACTTAACTATAGATGCTCACAATGGTGTTATTTCAGGGCAAAAGACAACTTTTACAGTAAAAATTAGAGCAAACAACAGTGTTGTAAATAAGGATGTTGGAATAAAAATAGACTACCCAACAGGGTTTAGATTTGAAGAGTCAGATATAGATCCAGTTTTTGGTGATAGTGTGTGGCATTTGGGAGACCTAGGGTCCGGTGTTGAAAAAGAAATAACTTTCTCAGGAGTTCTCTTTGGAGAGGAAGGTGAGCAGAGAGCTTTTAGATTCTTTGTTGGACCATACACCAATTTCTCTAGTTCAGACCTTTCTCAGGTTTATAGTTCTTATATTCACACCGCAACCATAAGTCGTCCTTTCATAGGTACTCAAATCTTGATTGCTGGGGTAGATGATGAAACTGTTTCTGTAAAATCTGGAGAGACAATTCCTGTCGTGATTAAATGGTCAAATAACCTTCCAACTAGAATAGATGATGTTGTTCTTGAAATTTCACTTGAGGGAGAAATATTAAATGAATCAAGTATTGAAGTTTCGGGAGGTTTCTATGATTCAAACACTAAAACCATACGATGGGATAAAACAAACTATGGATCTTTCGCCTCTGTTCAGCCTGGATCTAGGAGTAACATAAACTTCAGTTTTTCATCTCTGCCTTTGTATCAAGGTGGTGATTTAGCTGAAGACGAAGAAATTAAGTTGTCTGTATCTATAAGCGGTAAAAAACCAACAGAAGGAAGGTCTTTGGAGACTATAAAAAATTCAATTCAAAAAACAATACAAATAAATTCAGACCTGTTTATTACGGCTGATGGTTTCTTTAGATCTGGTCCATTTAATAACAGAGGAACAGTACCACCTGTTGTTGGTCAGGAAACAGAGTACACAATCATATGGTCTGTTACAAACTCTGCAAATGCTGCTTCTGGGGCAAAAGCAAAAACAACTCTACCTAACTATGTCGAGTACAAAAATCAGGTTTCCCCTGTTACAGAATCTGTTTCATATGACCCTGCGACAAGAGAGGTTACTTGGAACATTGGAACTATAAATCGCGGAGCTGGCCTAACACGACTAGGAAAAGAAGTTTCTTTCTTGGTTGGTCTTACACCGTCTATTTCACAGATTGGAAGCGGTCCACTCCTAACCAGTGACACTCAAATATTAGCTAGAGATCTATTTACAGGAACCTCGCTAGAGAGTGTTGTCGGGCCTGTTTCTATTCGAATAACAAATGATCAAGGATACCTTACTTCTGAAGGAAGAGTTGCACCAGAATAGACAGTCTGTTCTATCTAAAGTAATATAGAGATTATGGATAAAAAAGACCAAAATATTGATTTAATGCATAAAATAGTCAGCCTGGCAAAAAGGAGAGGGTTTATTTTCCCTGGGTCTGAAATATATGGTGGACTTGCTGGAACATATGACTTTGGTCCGCTTGGTGTACAGTTGAAGAAGCACATTAAGGACTCTTGGTGGAAAAAATTTATAGAAAGCCGAGAAGATATGTATGGAGTAGATGCAGCAATTCTTATGAATCAGAAGGTCTGGGAGGCAACTGGTCATGTTGATGAGTTCCATGACATGCTGGTAGAAGACACCAAAACAAATAAGCGGTACCGCGCTGACCATTTGCTAGAAGAAGCTGGTCTACCTGAAGCAGAAGGAATGACCGCTCAACAAATGACAGACAAAATAAAAGAGCTTGGATTGAAATCTCCAAATGGAAATGACTTAGGAGATGTTAAGCAGTTCAATATGATGCTCAAAACAAGCCTTGGTGCATCAGAAGATAGCTCTAGTGTAAGTTACTTGCGACCTGAAACAGCTCAGGGTATTTTTGTAAACTACAAAAATGTACTCGATACCATGAATCCAAAAATTCCTTTCGGTATTGGGCAGATAGGAAAAGCTTTTCGAAATGAAATTACTCCGAAAGACTTTATTTTCAGGGTTCGGGAGCTAGAGCAAATGGAGATTGAATATTTTATAAAAGAAGAAGACTGGGAAAAACAATTTACATACTGGCTGGAAGAGCAGAGGGAGTGGTTCACAGAAATCGGCCTAGATGACTCAAAAATGCATGAGTATGAACACCCAAAAGAAGCTAGAAGTCACTATTCAAAAAGAACAATGGACTGGGAATTTGATTTTCCTTTTGGACGAAGCGAGCTTTGTGGGTTGGCCTACCGGACAGACTTTGATTTGACAAAACATGCAGAGCACTCAAAACAGAAACTTCAATACACTGACTCATCTACAGGAGAGACTTTTGTCCCTCATGTGATAGAGCCATCGTTTGGGTTGGATCGGACAATTCTTGCGTTGTTATTATCTGCTTATGAAGAGGAAGAAATGGAAGACGGGACATCTCGTGTTTATTTGAAATTCAAACCCTCTATTGCTCCAATACTCTGCGCTGTTTCGCCTCTTGTGAAAAATAAGCCAGAAATTGTAGACAAAGCCCGGAGTATTTTTGGAAAGTTGAAATCTGAGTTCGGACGAGTGGTCTGGGATGACAATGGAAACGTTGGTAAAAGATATCGACGACAAGATGAAATAGGAACACCGTTTGGAATCGTTATAGATTACGACACCCTCGAAGGAGAAGGGGTAACCATTCGAGACCGAAATACTGGAGAGCAGGAGCGAGTAAAAGAAGAAGATCTTGTAGGGTATTTAAAAGAAAAATTGGAAAGATAAATAAAAAATTCCACTCTCGTGGAATTTTTTATTTAAAACCATGCTACAATATTTTGTATAAACAACTTTCTCTATATATTATGGCAACAAAAAAAAATTCCACAATTTCAATAAATATTACAACATCTGCGATCTTAAAAATTCTGATCTGGGTTGCTGTTGTAGCGGCGGTATTTGCTTTAAAAGATTTGGTCTTGGTTGTTATGACTTCTATTGTTATAGCTTCTTTTGTGGGTTCAGCTGCTACGGCATCAGAGAAATACAAACTCGGTAGAACACTTTCTGTTGTTATTATCTACGCCCTATCTATAGGTGTTCTTGCTGGAGTATTTTATTTGTTTGTTCCGATACTTATTGTTGAATCTGCAAACGTAGTGAATATTCTTGCTGAATATCTCCCTGACTCAGATACTATGAATGGGTTTAAAGACAGTATTTTGTCTGCTGCTCAGGGTGTTACAAATTTAAGCAGCGGTAACCTTGGGGGATTGGTTAGCAGCTCTTCAGGTGTTGTTCAAAATGTCTCAACCAATTTCTTCTCTGCAATTTCTGGTATCTTTGGAGGTCTTGCAAACTTAATTCTAATCGTTGTTATTTCCTTTTATCTATCTATTGAAAAAGGAGGGATAGCTCACTTCTTGCGAATAGTTGTTCCGCTTTCTCATGAGAACTACGCTATAGATCTATGGAATCGTTCCCAGAAAAAAATAGCGCTCTGGATGCAAGGGCAGCTGGTGCTTGGGCTTCTGATTGGAGTTCTGACATATTTAGGTCTATCTATTCTAGGGGTTAAATACGCACTGATGCTAGCGCTTGTGGCAGGTATCATGGAGCTGATCCCTTTTGGTATTATTCTGGCCGCTATTCCAGCGATATCTTTCGGTTATCTGGACGGAGGTTTAACCATGGGATTCCTTGTGGCTGGTTTTTACTTGATTGTTCAACAATTTGAAAACTACCTTATTGCACCACTGGTTGTTCAAAAGGTAACAGGGATATCTCCGTTAGTTGTTATCCTAGCCGTTCTTATAGGTGTTCAGCTTGCAGGGTTCTGGGGTCTTATCTTGGCTATTCCAGTGGCTGTAGTTTTGATGGAGTTTGCAAGTGATGTAGAGAAAGATAAAGTTGTAGCTAAAACAACTAAAGAGGCTATCAAGCTTGCAAAGAAAGCCTCATCGTAGTAAAACTGTTGTATGTCAGAGAAAAAAAATTTTTATATAACAACGACTCTTCCATACGTGAATGCTCCTCTTCATATAGGTCATGCTCTTGAATTTGTCCGTGCTGATGTTTTGGCACGATCAAAAAAGATTGCCGGGTATGATGTGTTTTTTAATACTGGTACTGATGAGCACGGCATAAAGATACTAAATAAAGCTAAGGAGATGGGTAAAGATCCTCAGGTTTTTGTAGATGAATCCCTATCTATTTTTAAAGAACAGTTGGGTATGTTTGGTTTAATGAGTGAGGAAGAGGGTCTTCATTTTATTCGTACAACAGACAAGACTCATGAGTCTCTTGCCCAAGAATTTTGGCAGTTAGTTTTCAATAATGGTTATATTTACAAAGATAAATACGAAGCAAAATATTGTGTCGGTTGTGAGAGTGATAAGACAGAGTCAGAATTAAACGAACAAGGGTTCTGTCCTTACCATGACGGCGTATCCCTTGAGTCCATAAACGAAGAAAATTATTTTTTCAAGTACTCTGCTTTTGGTGATAGGCTTTTAGATTTTTATTCCAAAAACCCTAATTTTATTACTCCTGATTTTAGGTTTAATGAAATGAAGGAGTTTGTGAAGAGGGGTCTTCAAGACATCTCTATTTCCAGACTTAAGACAAAAATGCCTTGGGGTATAGAAGTGCCTGGCGACTCAGATCATGTAATGTATGTCTGGTTTGATGCTCTAACAAATTATATTAATACTCTAAAGGACTGGAATGGCGACCAAGAGATGTTTGGTAAATTTTGGATAGAGGGTACACCTACACAGTACTGTGGTAAGGATAACACTAGATGGCAGGGAGCTCTTTGGCAGGCCATGCTTATGGCGGCAGGATTTCCAAATTCACACCAGATCATTGTAAATGGCCATATTACAGGTGCTGGAGGCGTAAAGATGAGTAAAACTCTAGGCAATGTCGTCGACCCTCGGGATATTGTTAATGAGTATGGCACAGAAGCACTTCGATTCTTCTTACTCAAAGAAATATCTTCAGTTGAAGACTCTCCTTTTACTCATGAACGATTTAAGAATAGTTATAATGCCCACCTAGCAAACGGACTTGGGAACTTAGTAAATCGCATACTTAAAATGGTAACTAGTTACGGAGTTGTTCTTGATTTCCCAGATAGAACTGAAACTCTAGAAGAGATTAAAGTAGAAGATGGATTTAAAGAGTATAGAGATTCCATGGAGTCATATAATTATAATTCTTCGTTGGATTTCATTTGGAAAGAGATAGGGGAGATGGATGAGTTCATAGCCAAGGAGCAACCTTTCAAAAAAATTAAAGTGAATGAAGAAGAGGCCAAAGAAGACCTGGCAAAACTACTATTAAATCTGTGGTATGTAGCTATTCTACTTGAGCCGTTCCTTCCAGAAACCGCAGAGAAAATTCAGCAACATCTTGTTGAATTAAAAATGCCAGAGGAACCACTTTTCCTCAGGAAGGATTAAAAGACCCGAAAGGGTTTTTATTTTTGTTTTAATTTTGTATAGTTACCTTATGAAATATTTTGATATCCATTCACATTTAAATCTAGCTCAATTCAGCGACGACTATTCGCAGGTTATTTCAGCACTCGAGGAAAAAGAGGTGGGAACTATTACTGTTGGAGTGGATGAGAAGAGCTCAGCTAAAGCTGTTGAGATAGCTGGATTATCAGAAAACCTATACGCTGCTGTTGGGCTTCACCCAACCGAGACAGATAGAGAGGTGTTTAATCCAGAATTCTATGAGAAATTCATGAAGGAGAAAAAGGTCGTTTGTGTGGGGGAGTGCGGTCTAGACTACTTTAGAACAACAGCCTCAGATACGGGTGAAAAAGAGCGACAGGAGGCTCAATTTCGAGCTCAGATTGAGTTTGCAATCAAACATGATAAACCACTTATGTTACACATAAGGCCTTCTAAAAACTCATTTGACGCCTACGAAGACACCTTGAAAATACTGACTGAATACAAGGCTTCTGCAGGAGAACAGCTTCGTGGAGATGCTCACTTTTTCGCTGGGAATCTAGATATTGCCAACAGATTTATAGATCTTGGTTTCTATATATCATTTACTGGAGTTATTACATTTACTCATGACTACGATGAAGTGGTAAAAGGGATCCCTCTTGATCGAATGCTGTCCGAGACAGACGCTCCATATGTGGCACCTGTTCCATATCGAGGAAAGAGAGCAGAGCCATGGCATGTAATATCTGTTGTAGAAAAACTCGCTGTACTGCGGGGGTCAGAGGTTGAGACTCTACGAGTTCAGCTTTTGGAAAACACCAAAAGACTTTTTGGTATATAATATTACTGTAATATAATTATACTATATACGTCTTATATCGTACGAATCATATCTGGCTCGTTTATTAATAATAATTCTACTAAAACAGATCAAAATCATATGACAAATAAAATATTATTAAGTTTAGTAACAATAGGGGCTATAGCCTTCCTATTTTTTGGAGCATCATCATTTGCCCAAACATCTGATACAGAAGCCACGGCTTCATATCAATATAGTATAAACACAGAGATTAAGCCTGTGGGATTTTTTGATAAAGTAAGGTTATTTTTTACATTTAAACCTGTAAACAAGATTGATCTATTACAAGATTTTTCAAGTAGAAATTTTGAATTAGCAAAAGAAAAGCTTGAAATAGGAGATACTGATGAAGCGAGTGTGCTTTTTGATGAATCAGACAAATATACTACTAAAGCTACAAATTCTACAGATAGAATAGAAGATGACAAGAAACAAGAAGAAATATTAGATAATATATCAAGTACAGCTGACACTAGAACAAATGTCCTTACTGCTGTGCAAGATAAATTAGAAAATCCAGAAGCCAAAGAAGCTATACAAAGAGCTATAAACAAACAAGGGGAAGTTAGATCCGCTATTGATGAAAAAATACAATTTCTTTTAAACAAGCTTTCTAATCTTGAAGCAAAAATTAAAGAACTTCAAAATGGTAATGGATCACGACAATATCCAGAAACAGAGGATACAATAGATCTGGAGCAAGAAGAAGGGTTAGAAGATCTAGATAATTTAGAACAAGAACAATCTGAAGTAATTCAAAATGACGTGGTTTCAGAAGCTGGCTCAGAAACAAATGTTGAGGAAGCTTATTTAGATAATTTTTATGTATTAAAAGACCAATCTAATATAATTGTCCAAAGTAGGGGGGTTGAAAGGGTTGAGATTTGGGCTATTCCAACAGGAACAGGGATGGCAGAAGATGACTACGTTCTTTGGGGGGAGGCATCGCTTAGTTCAATGGATCCAAATGGGCAACAAAATTGGTCACTTGATTATGGAAACCTAGACCCTATTCTTGCTACAAACTTGTTTGCTCGAGGATTTGTAGGAGGTATCGTTGTTGATGAGTTTAGCTTTTCAGTAACTGGGGCTACCCAATTATATGAAGCATTATATTAAATAGTTTTATATCTAAAAGATAAATAAAGACCAAAAGCCCCGAAAAGGGCTTTTGACATATAGAGCTCTCTCTGGTAATATCTCTTTTGTCTGTTCGATGCGCACTGATAGCGTATCGCATTGGTTCGAGACAGACATTTACAAAGATTTTAAAAAATTACAAATATATGATTTACGAAACATCATTTTCGTTTCTACCTACTCTTGCTAGCGATGAGCTTGCAACACAAGTAGGGAAGCTAAAGGAGGTTATTACTTCAAAAGGTGGAGAAATTATTTCAGAAGAATATCCTCAAGTTATTAATCTTGCATATTCTATTCGTCACCGAATGGACAACAAGTATAAAACTCACGAGACAGCTCACTTTGGGTGGGTAAAGTACGATGTAGAGCAGTCTGAAGCTCAAGATGTAAAAAAGGGACTTGATAATATCAAGGTGCTTTTGCGTTACTTGACTCTGAAGACAGTAAAGGAGAACACAATGATTTCTAAAGACGTTTTTGCAATTCTTCAAGGAAAGGAGATTGTTGCAGCGCCTGTTAGGAAAGTTGAGAAAGCTCCAGAGCCTGTTGTTGAGGGAGACATGAGTGAAAAGAAGGTTGATGAGCAGTTAGACAAGATGCTAGACGATGAATCTGCAGATAAGGTAGAAGGTGAAGCCAAAGAGGATGGCAAAGACCAAGAAACTGCATCAGAAGAAGTTTAAGGTATAATAAAGGTATTAAAGTTATTAATTTAAATTAAATATATTTATGTATCTAAACAAAGCTATTATTATAGGGAACCTAACAAAGGATCCAGAACTAAAAGCTCTTCCATCTGGAATCAAAGTTGCATCATTTGGTGTAGCTACAAACCGAACTTGGAAAGGTCAAGACGGGCAAAAGAAAGAAGAGGTTCAGTTCCACAACGTTGTTGTCTTTGGACGACAAGCTGAGACTGTTTCTCAGTACATGAAGAAAGGAAGTTCGCTTCTTATTGAAGGTAGAATTCAAACTCGGTCTTGGGATGGTCAAGATGGCAAGAAAAACTATCGAACAGAAATTGTTGCAGATAATATTCAGTTTGGTTCAAAAGGTGATGGAGCTTCATATGGCGGTGGGGCAAGTAGTGCACCACAGGCAGACTCTGCAAATAAGGAGCAACCAGCTCCAGAAGTAGAATATCCTGATGTAGACATCAACCCTGACGACATCCCATTCTAGTTTTCTAAAATCATTTCATCTTTTTATTTGCTCTCCCTCAAAAATCTTTCGCTGGAGTATCTCTCCCGCTTCAAGATATTTCTCGGTTAGAAAATAAAAATCTAAAGTAATTTTAAAAAACTAGATATTCTAATCTGTAAAAAGATAAATTATTTAAAATTGTAAAAAGATAAAAATATGAAACAAGATTACTACACACAAAACAATATTCCACATATCGACTTTCGAGATATCGATATACTAGGAAAGTTCATCAATCCTTCCGGACGAATCATGAGCCGACGAAGAACAGGACTGACTGCAAAGAATCAGCGAAGGGTGGCAGAAGCCATCAAGCACGCACGATTTATGTCACTTATGGCATACGTCGCTGAGTAGAAAACGCTGAGAAGGTAAATAAAAAATCGCCGTAAGGCGTTTTTTTATTTAGCTCTTTCTACATACTCTGCTTTCTCTGTGTTTACTATAATCTCCTGTCCGACTTCTATGAAGAGTGGTGTTGTGATTTTTGTGCCATTTTCTAGTGTGACGACTTTGTCTCCTCCTGTAGCGGTATTTCCTTTGATTCCTGGGGGAGCATCTTTGACTTTGAAAGTCATTTTCATTGGGAGTTTGACTCCGATGATACGCTCTTCATCTTTGTATTCAAATATAAGCATCTTGGCAGGGGAGTTTGCCTTTAGAAACTTGATAGTGTCGTCTCCAATTGTTCTCGCATCTATTGCAAATCTACCGGTTTTATCTCCTTCTGGGTGGAACCAGTACTCACCTTTAGCTTCGTAGATAAAAATAACATCTTTCTTTGTCACATCTGCTTCCTCTGCCTTGTCTGACGTGTGGAAAGAGTGTTCAACAACTTTTCCTGATACCAGGTTCTTCAGCTTGGTCTGATTCACTGGCTTACGAGCCTGTTTACGGAACACATGTGATGAAAGAACCTCGCAGGGCTCTCCGTTGTGAATAATAATCCTTCGCTCTTTTATCTCATTGTAACTCAGCATAATGGTTCCATTATAAACAAAATTGACTTATGAGCAACTTTTTATTAGTCTTATGGAAAAGCGGTACTTAAGCAGATTAAATGGAAAATGGAATAATAAAGAGTCTTTATAAAATTTGTTTGGTTGAAAGATGTCAAACATATATGATGAATATGCCTCCACCCTGGAACATGGACAGCAGTAATGTCTTAACAACAGAAGTTAAAGGAGTTATGGTTAATATTTACTATAGCAAAGGGCAGAAAGTAGATATGGATTGGGTTAACGATTTCCCGATCTTCGAAAGAACTGTGTACATAAAAGTAAATTTAGAAGAACGAGAAATAGAAGATTATCTCAACAAGCATTGCCCTGGCTTTAGTAAGGGGGCAGCAGGTTACATAACACCAAATAACCCTCGAAGGTCAATAAAAAAAACAAGTGTTTGTCCAAGGTCTGTTGTCAGACCTGTGGTAGAGGATTTAACTGATCCCTTTCCTGGGTTTGTGGGAAGAGGTTTTGTCCCATGCTCCTTAGAAGGACTGAGTTGTCAGAGATCTTGTCCTATAGACAATATTCACTATCAACCTACGGAAGACGTTTATTTCCAGGATTCATTTGTAAAGACAATATATCCTTGATATTAAAAAGCCTTGGCGTTTGCCAAGGCTTTTTTGTTTATGCTGCTTTGTTTTGGTCGCTATCGTCACTTTTAAACATGTTGAGAACTTTTCCAAAGAATCCTTTTTTGTTTCCTTTTTTTGCATCTTTTTTAGCTGCCACTTTCTCTGGATTATCTGCACGATAATAATCTTTCTTTTTTTCTGTCTTTTGATTATCCCAGTTAGTCTGTCTCTTTTTAAAATCCTTGATCTCCCTTCTGTCAATTTTTTCCGAACCAAGAATGTGACCTGTCATGCTTTGTCGGAAGGGCTCTTCGTCTCTTTCCGGGTGATCTTGCTGGAGCTCTTTCATTAGAGTAGCTTCTCTGTCTATATCAGTAATCTCTAACGCCGCCTTCTTTTCCATTCTATCTAGGTCCGCCTCTCTTTTAATTCTTATATCTTCTGCTTCCACATTACCGACTTCTTCTTCAGTAACTATTCCTCCCAGATCGTCCTCCTCCTCTTCTTCTTTTGACTCACCAAAAGTCTCAAAGGAATCATCTGTATCAACAACCCCTTCAGAGTCTTTCCATTCTTTTGGATTTAGGTGTGCTGTTTCATCGATTTCTTCCTGGGATCTTAGATCCAATTCTGAACTTCTGGGTTTTTCTCTCTTATCTAATTCTGACCCTCTAGTATTTAAATTTTCGTAAGGTGATTTTTCCATAACGTTGAATTATTAACCTATAATTACTGATTCTTCTCATCCTTCAACCCTTTCTTTACATCTTTAAGCAGGGAAGAGAGAAGTTTCTTGTTGTCTTTATCTTCAAGAACTTTTCGAGTTGCATCATATCCACGAGCAAGCTTCACTTCATCTCCACCGTCGGCAGGGAGGTAGCTGTAGGATGCTCCTGACTTCTTAACTATTCCCATCTTTTCTCCTAGAGCAAGAAGTTCTCCTGATCGTGAGATTCCTTCATTGTAGATAATATCGAATTCAGTTTTCTTAAACGGTGCGGCAACTTTGTTTTTTACCACCTTTACTCGTGTTCGAGCTCCTACAACATCTTCACCTTTTTTAATCTGAGCAATTCTTCTGATATCAAGCCTTACAGAAGTGTAGAACTTTAGAGCTTTTCCTCCAGGTGTTGTCTCCGGAGAACCAAACATAACTCCGATTTTCATTCGGATCTGGTTAATGAAGATGATCATTGTATTTGTCTTGGCTGTCAGAGCTGTAAGCTTACGCAAAGCCTGTGACATCAGTCTAGCCTGTTTCCCTACGTGGTAGGCTCCCATATCTCCCTCTATTTCGTCTTTAGGTGTTAGAGCTGCCACAGAGTCAATAACGATAAGTGTTATCTTTCCAGAACGCACAAGGCTCTCTGTGATCTCCAGTGCTTGCTCTCCTGTGTCTGGTTGAGATATTAGAAGGTTGTCAATATCTACTCCAAGCTTCTTGGCATATTCTGGGTCGATAGCATGTTCGGCATCTATAAAAGCACACACACCTCCTGCTTTTTGAGCTTCTGCTATTACGTGTAGAGACAGTGTTGTTTTACCAGATGATTCTGGTCCATATATCTCTACAACTCGTCCTTTGGGTAGTCCGCCGACTCCAAGCGCAGCATCGAGTCCTAGTGATCCAGTGGAAACAGCTCCAATATCGACACTTGGAATACCTCCAAGCTTCATGATTGCTCCTTCACCGAACTTTGTTTGGATGGACTTGATGGTGTCTTGGATTGCATTTGCATCAGCCTCCTTTACCTTTTCTGCTTTTTCAATTTCTTTTTTCTCGACAGCGGTTATTTTCTTTTCTTCCACTGGCTTCACAGAATCTTCCTTTTCAGTTTTCTTAGGTTGATCAATTTTTTCCTCTTTCTCTTTGGGTTTTTTTGCTGCCATATTGTTATGTTTTAATCTTATAATTAATAATTTACACTTCGCCATTTCTGTAAATACTTGTTGCATCTTGTTAAAAATTTTTCATATTAGCGATGCTAGTATTTAAAATTTTTAACTACGACTCACTGCGCATTTTCTACAAATGACTTGGTAAATTATTAATCAGAAGATTTGGTTATTCCGTTAATTTTTAATATTTCTTTCGTCGTATTATCAAACTTGTCTGTCGCTTCAATGTGTATCTCATTGTACCCATTATGTACTGGGATAGGGTATGAGAATTCACCATCCCTTGAGACAAAGGTACTGTTTCCGTTGACTGTTAGCTCTATTGCTTTTGGTGCAGAGCCTTCGATATAGATTAGCTGGCTCTCTATAGATTCTCCACTTATTGGATAAGATACGGTTAGGTTTATACCTCTCCATATATGACTTATTCTACTATATGTAAAGATCAGCAATAGAACAAAAAAAGTAATTAGTCCAAGGGTTACGAAAACCCTCTTATAATCAATAAAACTCTCACTATTCTTCCTCTTGATCATAGTCTTCTGTTGATTCATCTTCTAACTCTTCTTCGTACTCTTCGACTTCGTTGTCGGCCTTTTCATGTACGTCTCGAGGCTTTGAACCATTTGCTGGTCCAACAACTCCTCGCTCTTCTAGTATATCAATTAGCCTAGCAGCTCGCGAGTATCCTATTTTTAGCTTCCTCTGTAGATAGGAAGTGCTGGCTTTCTTTGTATTGATAACTAGCTCTCTTGCTTCTTCGTATAGGTCATCATCATCGTCATCGTTAACAGACGAAGAGAAGATAGAACCTCGAACTCCTTCCTGTTCTTTTGTAAAGATTATTTCTTCTTGAACCTCGTCTTGGTAGGCTTTGGCTAGGTACTTAACAACAGCTTTAACTTCTCCTTCAGAAATAAATGCACATTGTATACGCTCAGGTTGAGACATGTCACCAGATAGGTAAAGCATATCTCCTGCTCCAAGTAGTGTTTCTGCTCCAGACTGGTCCAGAATTGTTTTAGAATCAACCTGTGAAGCCACTTGTAGAGCAAGTCTAGCAGGGACGTTTGCTTTGATAAGTCCTGTTACCACATTTACTGATGGCCTTTGAGTTGAAAGTATTAAGTGAATTCCAATAGCTCGACTCATCTGAGCTAGACGAACAACCCCAGACTCAAGCTCTCTTGGGTAAGTCTGCATTATATCTGCCACCTCATCGATAATAATAACAATGTAGGGAAGTCTCTCCATTCCTTTTTCTTCATCGTCAATCCCGGCTTCCTTTTCTTCTTCAAACTTTTTATGATATGACTGAAGATCTCTCACTGCTTCTGATTCTAGGATGTCATACCTCCGTTCCATTTCTTTTATAGCCCAGTTTAGAGCAAGGATGGCTTTCTTTGCTTCTTTGATAACTGGTGTTAGCAGGTGAGGTATTTTGTTATATAAAGTAAGTTCAACTCTTTTTGGGTCAACCATTATGAAGCGTAGATTCGCAGGCCCATTTCTATACAGAAGTGACGTTATGATCGCATGAACCGTTACAGATTTACCTGCACCAGTCGCACCAGCAATAAGAAGGTGAGGCATTTTTGCGATGTTTGTGTACTGTGGCTTACCTGACACCCCTTTACCAAGAGCAACAAGTAGATCTTTTGGACTTTCTTGGAACTCTCGTGTTGCAACAAGGTTACCAAGACCAACCATTGATTTTGTTTTGTTAGGTACTTCTACACCGACGAGGGCCTTTCCTGGAATAGGAGCTTGAATTCTGATAGGGTGAGCGGCTAGAGCTAGAGATAGATCGTTTTTCAATCCTATTATTCTAGATATCTTTACACCTTGAGCTGGCTTCATGGCATACCTTGTAATCGTTGGACCAACTGTTATTTCATCCATCTCAACTTCAATACCGAAGTTTTGTAGAGTTATTTTAATTATATTAGAGTTTGCTTTTATGTCTCCAACGTTTGGCTTACCTTTGTCTTTTGCTAGGAGAGATAGGGGTGGTGGAGTGTACTCTTTGAACTCGAAAGATCCAGAAAACATTTCGTCTTCTTCGTTGGTTGTTATTGTTGGTTCAGAAGTTTCTTTTTCCTCTTCTTCATAATCTTCTTCATATTCCTCTTCTTCATAATCTTCTTCATATTCGTCTTCTTCGTGATCACTATCGATCTCCTTTGTCCTCTTCTTAAAGATAGAAGAAAGCTTTACTTTGAAAGCATTCAAGGATAGAGGTATATTAAAAACAAGAACTATTGAAGAAGCAAAGACTCCTAGGAGTAGTATTGCTCCCACATATATATCTAATAGTTTTACTAAAGGATTTTGAATTAGCTTACCAATTAGACCTCCAGCTTCCTCTCCTGCAAGAGACAACAGTCCAAGAGATGAAACAATAAGTAGAATAGATCCAATGATTGTTTTCCTGTCTACGCTTTCAATAAAGTTAAATAGGTATGATCCGTAAGCTATAGCAAGTACAGGAACAAATATGAATCCATACCCAAAGAGAAACATCAAAGCCTTGTGAACAGCCAAGCCAGCTGGTCCAGCAACATTTAGAGATCCTAGCACTATAAATATGGCAACCAAAAATAAAACAATGGCGTAGAGCGTACGCTTTGCTTCAGGAGTCAGTAGATTGTTTGCCTTCTTTTTCTTTCGTGCCATGTTGTTATCCTAATATTATAGCAAGAAAAGATTAAAAGAGTTTCTTTAAAAAACGTTGAAAACATTGCACTTTTCTCATGTCCTATATTTATTCATTATGGTTCTGCGTAGAAGCCACATAGCTTGATATTTAAACAGCTTTGGCTATAATGGACATGTCTATTAGAGTATAAACGATTTTTATAAAAGACATTATAAACGACAGAAATACCTCATGTTAAATGATAAACATAAAATAATGACTGAGATAAAGGGTCTTATAAAAGACATGTCTTTTATAATAAAAAAAACACACAAGATAAGTGTGGCGACAGCTGTCTTATCTAAGTGTCTTTTAGAGTCTGACCCCTTCAGAATTTCTCTTCGTAAAAACTCAAACCTACTACTTTCTTATACGGCTAGCTTTCACAAAAAAGGCCCCCTTGATAAAGAGATTATTTTCGGTCATATCGAAGAAGTTCTTCTTCTTATCGAGAAACAAATATTTACTCTCTGGTCTTCTGGGGATGTTTCAGAACATAACTATAGCCTGCTTAAGGAGGCAATTAATTCTGTCTTGAGCGATCTAAAGAATAATAAGCAGTCTTTTGGAGATGAGATGTTAGACCTTTCAAGTGGAGGTCCAGTGTCCAGAGTTTCTATAGACGAAGATTGGATTAATGGATCTTCTTTAAATAATCAGAAACTGAAAAAACCTTCAGCAATTCAAAAAGACATTGATGTTTTATTTACAGAAAATGCCCCACCTAAAACGATAGAAAAATTAGATAAGAGACATGTTTCAGAGGAAAAGTCTACCAGAATTGATAAAATAATTGAGTTTATAAAAGACAAAGGAGATATAAGTGTAAAAGACATTATGTCCATTGTAGAGGGGGTTGCGTCAAAAACAATCCAAAGAGACCTCCAGTATTTAATTGATAGGGGACAGATAAAAAAGACAGGGGAGAAGAGATGGGCAAGATATGTCTATTTGAGATAATAAATAAAGGTAAATAAAATAGATTGCCACGTCGTAAATACTCCTCGCAAAGACAAATACTCGTCATTGCGAGGAACGAAGCAACTCAGAACTACCACTTCGTCATTGCGAGGAACGAAGAAATCCAGAAATTTAAAGTGTAAGATTTGCACGGTTGAATCGTCTTTGACTTAGGGAAGTCAAGGGAGTATAAGCACTTTATTTACTACCTCTTTTCCACACTTATAGCTTGTTTTTATCAGTGAATACAAGATATAATTATACGCAGTAGGTACTAGAAATATTAACTAGTATGTGCTAAAGTATTGTGACTCTTTGTCAGGCGGCTGTATGTGACTTTTTGGTTATATTACAGTGCTCAGCAAAGGGTTTAGAAGGTCCTTGAAAACAGAATACAGACAACTTTTCAGTTTACTGAAAAGTGTGTTTACGATCCTGTTTTTCTTAAAAATATTTCGATATTTTTAAGTGGAATTTATTTTTGAAATACAAGACTTTCAAAGGTGGATTCCTAGACCTTCTCAAAGTTCTTTGTTTGCTGAGCAATCAGTAAATAAAAGGTAAGAGGTGTTAAAACCTTATATTAAGAATTCGCTCGGACATAATTAATTTTAACTATGCTCCTCGCTTGTCTTAATAAAAAAAGGACGATACATGTTGCCACATGTATCCGTCGTGTCGACAAGGCAGATGCATGCAGTGTAGTTACTGCAAAAATCCTTAACTTATTTTCTGCAAAGAAACTTATAGAGAGGGTCGTAATTGTAAGTTTGTTAAACCCAATCATATGATTACGGTTTTACATACAGTTCAATAAAAGTTCTGTCGTAGAACACAAGCGCTATTAGTTTTAGTCGAACTAAACATAAAGCGTCTAGTAGCATTTATATGTATTAATTAAACGTATAGATGAACTACTAATTATTAAAGATAATTTAATTATGGAAATTACTAAAAAACTTTCAGGAGCTTTGACTGCGCTTTTGGTTGCTACAACAATCTTCGGATTCGTTGCACTTCCAACAGCCCAAGCTCTAACACAAACTCAGATCGATGCGATCCTAGGATTGCTATCATCTTTTGATGCACCAGCATCAACACTAGCCGATGTGGAATCAGCACTTAACGGTGAGCCAACAATGGGAAGCGGTTCATCATCAATGACTTCATGTGATACTTACGGAACATCATCAATTGTTCGAAGTGGTATGTCAGGAGCAAACGTTCTAGCAATTCAAAAAGCTATGAACCAAATTCTAGATCTTTCAAACGGATCTATGGCACCTCTAGTTGAGGACTCAGCCTTTGGACCACTTACAACAGGTGTTGTACAGTACTTCCAAGAAATTATTGGAACAACACCAGATGGTGTATGGGGACCAAACACACAGGCTTCATACCTAGCTTATGTTTCTGACAACTGTGAATCAGAAGGAGAATCAGAAGGAGAATCATCAACACCAGAAGGAGTTGGAGCAGGAGAGGTTGACGGAGTTTCTCTTGATGGAGGAATGATCGCAACAGGTGGAAACGCTAACGTGTTTGCATTTGAAATCTCTGCTGGAGAAGACGACCTATCTATCGATGACATTACGTTCACTCGATACGGTCAGTCAGTTAACTCTAACTGGGAGAACCTAAAGGTTCTTGATGCAGATGGTGTAGCACTTACATCAGCTGGAACACTTAACTCTTCAAACCAAGTAAAACTTTCATTCTCACCTAACCTAGAGGTTATGTCTGGTGAAACTACAATGTTCTACTTGCGAGCAGGAGTTGACTCAGTAGCTACACAGGGGCAATCAGCATACTTCGGTATTGATTCTATGGATGATATCGATTTCTCTGGTTCACCTGACGTAGACGGATCATTCCCTGTTACAGGAGATGAGTTCGAAATATTGAGCCTATCAATTGGTTCTCTTACTGTTGCTAAGGACGGAACAACTTCAGACTCAACACCAGATGTTGGAGACACTGACGTTATCGTTAACAAGTTCAAGATTACTGCAGGTTCTACAGAAGCTGTAACAATCGAGCAGATCCAAGTTGAAAAGCGAGGATCAGCATCTTCAGATGACGCTGCAAACATTGAGCTTTACTCTGTTACAGATGGAGCAACAATCGCTACAGTATCAGGGTGGGATGCACAAGGACTTGCTACATTCAACGGTCTAGGAATGGTATTGGAAGAAGGTGATAATCACCGATTCCAAATCCGACTTGATCTTACAGATGGAACAGGACTTACAATTAACGCTGACCTAACAGATGGTTCAGACGTTCGAGTAATGGCAATGGGTAACGATTATGGTTACTACATTACACCTACAAACGGATCATGGGCATCTGGCTTTGATGGACAAGGTACATCAAACCAAACTATCGCAGCAGGAGCGTTTACTGTAGCTAAGTCTTCAGAGACACCAGCAACAGGAAATGTTACAGAAGGAGATGACAGGCTTCTTGCAGTTCTGGACGTTATCGTTACAGGAGAAGAGGTTCAAGTAACAAGCTTCCAAGTTGACATCGATCTAGCAGGAGGTCCTGCTTTTGGAGATGTTACAAACGTTGTTCTTAAGAACTTCGAATCTGGAGAAACGCTTTCAGGTCCAAATGACGCTGTATCAGGAGACAAGATCGTATTTACTGACACAATGGAATTCCTTGTAGGAACTACAAAGGTTGGTGTATACGCTGATCTTGGAACAGCTTTTGGTTCAGCAGATACAATTAAAGCTGGAGTTGATAACTCAGCAACAACAATTACTGTAAAGGGAATATCATCAAATGATACTCTTACAGCAGCACCAGCATCAGCAGTAGCAGGTAACACGCTTACAATTGAAGCTGGTTCACTTACTGCTACAACTCTTACAACACCAGGAGCACAAGATGTGGCCGTTGGAGCACAAGACTTCGTATGGGCACACCTTGACTTCTCTGCTGTAGGATCAGGAGAGGATGTAGAGATTTCAGATATTACTGCTGGATTTGCTATTGCAGGTACTGCAGCATATGCTGACCTTGACAATGCATCTCTATGGGCTGACCTTGCCGGAACAGGAAATGACTCAGAAAGAGGAGACCGATTCGAAACTGAGATTTCTGATCTAGAACAGATTTCAGCTGCAACACAAGCGTACAACCTTTCAGAGGTGTTCACAGTTGCAAAAGATACATCTGTACGAGTTGCATTTGTTGCTGATCTTTCATCAGGATCAACAGCTGCAGGATCAAACGATACTTACACAGTTGACCTTTCTGCTTTAACAGCTACAGGAGCTGATACAGGAGATGCAATTGTAGTTACACCTTCAGGTGCAGGACAAGCTATGACTTCAGAGTCTACAGGAGTACTTACAGTCACAGTTGATTCTTCATCACCAAACGAAGGAGTAGTTCTTGATGATAATCAAGGAGGTATGGAAACACTTGCTATCTTCCGACTTGCTGCTAGCAGCGTTGAAGATATCGAGCTTGACTCACTTATTATGACAGCTGGAGGAACCGGAGCTTCATCAGTAGTAGATACATACTACTTCCAAGCTATGGATAAGAATGGTGCCAACTTAGGATCTGCAGTTGCAGTTGCTAACACAGGTACTACAGCTACAGCTGAGTGGGCTGAAGGAGCAGTGGAAATTCCACGAAATGACTACATCAAGGTTGCAGTTAAAGCTTCAACACGAGATGTAGACTTCTCATCAGCAGCAAATGGTAATGCAGTTAATATTGCAATTTCCACAGCAGGAGATATAGATGGAACAGGACTTGCTTCCGGTTCAGCTATTGGCTCAGCAGGAGTTGGTACATCTACTTCAGCTAACCTATTCCAGTCATACCCAACATTTGAGTGGATGACAATTGGAAACACAACTTTGGCAAACAACGCCAACCATCAGGTTGGAAAGCTAAAGATCACAGCTAATGGAGATGAGGATGTTACATTCCAGAACGCAAACGGTAACAAGATTGTATTGCAATCTATTGTTGTACAAGCATCTGGAGCCGCAAATCTTTTGATGACATTCAAAGATGAGCTTGGTGTTATTCTTTCATCAACATCAGTTGCTACAGGAACAGCTACAAACGAAATCACTTTGGACTTCGTTACAAATGAGCTTGTAGTTTCAGCTGGATCAAGCGAAATAGTGTATGTTACATACAATACTTCAGCTTTGACAGCAAACAATGACTCTATCCAACTTCAACTAGATAGCTCAACAGGGGCAGATCTAGACTTCGGAATTGACGGAGCCAACTTCGCAAACGCAGTAGCAGATGTGCTATGGCGTGGAGATATGATGTCTACCGAGTACTCACAACTACACATCAACCCTTCATAAGGTAGATTAAGTAGTGAGTAAATTAGAGCCTTAAAACTCTAATACAAAAAACACCCGCAAGGGTGTTTTTTGTTATTCCTGTCTTTGCGAGGATGCAAGACTCGGCAACCCAGTAGCTTCGTCATTGCGAGGAACGAAGCAATCCAGAGATAACCATAAAATAAACTAGATTGCCGCGTCGTCAAAACTCCTCGCAAAGACAAAATAGATTGCAATGTCATTTCACAACGTTCCATTCCTCTTAAAAAACCCGTCATTGCGAGGAACGAAGCAATCCAGAATTAGCTTACAGAGTATCAAATAAATCCTCCCAGAGAGGGTTCATTCTTTCTATTAAATCAATTTTTCTCTTTCTTGATCCAGCCTTTATCTGTTTTTCTCTCATAATTGCTCCTTCCATAGAATCGCCAAATTCATAAAATACAAGTATGTGAACTTTATATTTTTTGGTAAAGCCCTCTGTTTCATTATTTTTATGCTGATAAATTCGTTGCTTCAGGTTCGAAGTTACTCCGGTGTAAAGGGTTCCGTTTCTTTTGTTTGTAAGTATATATATACATGGAAGTTTTCGTGACATGAATTTATTATACATGGTCCTGGATTGCTTCGACAAGCTCGCAAAAACAAAAACCCGTCATTGCGAGGAATTCCGACGTGGCAATCTAGAAGTAAACCATCAGAAATAATGGATTGCTTCATTTCATTCGCAAAGACTAACTTTCCTCGCAACGAATCACAGACTCTGATATACTTTGGAAAATCGTAAAATTCAAAACCAAATATAATGAAAAATCTAATGCTTGCCGTGACTATGCTTTTTTCTTACCCTCTTTTTGCTCAGCAGACTTCTCCACCACAGAGGTTTAGCTATCAAGCTGTAGCTCGTGACGCTGGAGGTATAATTATGGTAAATCAATCAATTGAGATTAGAATCTCTATCGTACCTACTGACCCTCAGAACCAGCCATCCTATCAGGAGGTTCACAGTCCTACAACAAATCAGTTTGGATTATTCACTCTTCATGTTGGAGGTGGTCAAGTTGTTTCTGGTGTATTTTCTTCTATAGATTGGTCTTCAGGAAATTATTTCCTGAAGATTGAACTCTGGAATGGATCTTCTTTGGAGTATGAATTCCTAGGCGCTTCTCAGCTCTTATCTGTTCCGTATGCGCTGTATGCTGAAACATCAGGTAGCTCAGAAGATCCTGGCCCTGCAGGTCCCGCTGGACCGACAGGACCTATTGGCTTATCAGGGCCGCAAGGTCTGACTGGATCAATTGGTCCTACTGGACCTCAGGGTTTGACAGGTTCCACAGGCCTGCAAGGAAGTATAGGTGCAACCGGTCCACAAGGTGTTGTAGGAATCCAGGGAACAACAGGTCCAGAAGGCCCTCAAGGGTTTCCAGGTCAAGATGGTTCTATCGGTGTACAAGGGTCTATTGGACCCACTGGCCCCCAAGGTATTACTGGTGTAGATGGAATCCAAGGTCCACAAGGTTTGATTGGTTTATCTGGTCCCACTGGGTCAACAGGTGTCATGGGTCCCAATGGGATTCAAGGTCAGCAAGGGATATCAGGATCTACCGGACCGCAAGGGGTTCAAGGCTTAGTTGGTAATACAGGGTTAAATGGCCAAGAAGGACCTACTGGCTCTACTGGACCTCAAGGATTGATTGGAAGTACAGGCCCCACAGGTCCCACAGGCTCTGAAGGACAACAAGGACTTCAGGGATTACAAGGAATCATTGGTTTGCAGGGGTCAACTGGACCCATTGGTCCAACAGGCCTACAAGGATTGCAGGGCGATCCTGGTCTAGGGATAGCTCAATATCTTAGTATCTCAGGTGATACAATTTTTATTTCGGGAGGGGATAGTGTTGTTATAACTCACCCTATTTCTATTGGTTGTCCAACAGGTTCTGTTGCCGTTAACGCAAACTACTGTATTGATATAGACGACTCTGGTGGACTTAGCTGGTGGCAATCATCAAAAAAATGTGTTGAGAAAGATGGAAACCTTTGTTCTTCTGGTCAATGGAGAGCTGCATGCGAACTTGAAAGCCAGTTAAATTTAGTTAATATGAAAAATAATTGGGAATGGGTTGATGATGCAACTAGTGATATTAATAACGATTTTGTTCTTTGGGGTAATGGTGATTGTCAAAGCGTTACCCATAATGGTCAAAATGAGACTGGTTATCGGCATCGTTGCTGCTATCCAAGATTGAAGCCAAATGAATAAGAGAAAACCGGACAGTTATGTTCGGTTTTTTTAATTATTTCACTAAATTAAAGAGGTTTCAGTGTCTTAATTTTTAGAGACAGGGTTTTTTATTTTCTCGGATCCTTTACGATCGCTTTCAGGTGGTATAATATGAGATATAATTAATAAATAAAGGAGACTTTGATCAATATGGAACAACCAGAAAACAATAAAATAGCCCTAATAACCGGTATAACAGGCCAGGATGGCTCATATCTAGCTGAACCCCTTGTAAGTAAATGATAAGAGGTTAATGGGCCCAAGAGATGGTTCTCATTCTTCAATATCACACGTGTTGAATACTTGTATTAATATCATAATAAAAAAGACAAGAGTCACATGTTTCACTATGGAAAACTGATAGGTCCTACGAACATAATTAAAGTTGAGTCTTATTTTAATATACAGAAAGATTATGTTAGAAAAAATTAAAAAAGCATTAAAATTTACAGAGAAATATACAAAAACAGATATGACATATATTGCTCAGGGTGGTTTTTGGTTAATGCTTTTTAAAGCGGCTGCGGCTGCTATAGGCTTTGTTGTTACTTTATTTTTGACAACCCATCTTTCTAAGGAGGATTTTGGTGTTTATAAATATGTTATTTCAACAATCTCTCTCCTTTTCATATTCTCACTTCCTGGAATGGATAATGCTATAACCTTGGCATTTTCAAAAAACGAGAAAGTTTCACTTTGGAGGGTTGTTAAAAAGCGTATAAAATGGAGCTTTATTGGTTTTTTAGTTGCCCTTGGATTATCACTCTATTACTTCATAAGAAGCAATCAGACTCTTGGCCTTGTTTTTCTATTAGTTTCTCCTCTGCTTCCGTTTATTGAATCTTTACACCTGTATACGGCCTACTATAGAGGAAAAAAGAATTTTAAGCTATTTTCTATATACCAGATTGGTGGGCTTATGGTTCAATCATTATTTGTGATTCTTGCGGTGTTGTTTACAGATAATGTACTTGCTGTGGTTCTTGCATTTTTCCTTGGGCAATTAATCTCAAGAAGCGCCCTTTTTAAAATGACCGCCAAGAAAATTGATGAGAGATATGATGAGATCCAAACCAAAGAAGTTATTTCTTATGGAAAAAAACTATCATTAACGGGGGTTCTGACTACAGTATCTGATCAAATGGATAAGCTTATGGTCTGGCACTTCTTAGGCCCAGTAATGCTTGCTGGATATGTTGTAGCCCTCGCTTTTCCCAATGCTATTAGAGGTTTGACAGGTTTTGTCACACAGCTATCCTTGCCAAAACTTGCTGGGAAAGACTGGAGTCTTACATCTGAAAGAATAATTTTTTACAAAAAAATATTTGCTTATTTTATTTTTCTGTTCGCAATTTTTGTTTTTTATACATTGATCTCAGGATCTCTAATTAGGCATTTTTTTCCTGAGTACACTGATTTTGTTCTTCCCAGCATTTTTCTGGGTTCTTTAATATTCCTTGCCCCAATTCGAAACTTGCTTGATCAGTTGTTTGTTGCAACCAAACAGATTAAGATTATGTATTTCTATCGGACTGTAGGGTTGGTCGCTTTTGTTGTAACTTTTTTCTTGCTATCATATCATTCTGAAAATAAAAACCTTGTGATTTCCCTTGCTTTGCCAACAGAATTTGTAATTGCTATTGTTGTCCAAATAATAATGTTAAAGTATCTAAATCATGAAAAAAAGAAATAACCCAATTGTTAGGATTATTAGAAGTTTGATGATTCGATTGTATCATGACAACTTTAGTCTTACAAATTTTATTATTGAGAATAAAAAAAAGTTAGTCTATATAGTTGTTCCAAAGACTGGATGTTCTTCCATTAAGGAGTCTTTTGCAGATAGTTTGGATTCTGTTGGTGAAGACCGCACACATAAGCAGGTCAGTAGAAAGTTGAACCGGCCTTTTTTAACAAGGAAGCAGAAAAAGGATTTCTTTAAGTTTACTTTTGTAAGAAATCCATTTGACAGGATAGCATCTTGCTATATTCACAAAATTGAAAAAAGCAAAATTGCCCTTAGGAGAAATTATTATGGCTTCGCAACAATTGAAAAAGATGAAACCTTTGAGTCTTTTGTAAAAAAGATTGCCAAAATTCCAGACTTTTTTTCGGATCAACATTTCCAGTCACAGCAAGACATTCTTTTTCTAAGAAGAAAGCCACTATACGATTACCTTGGTCACTACGAGAATTTGGCGGGTGATTTCAAACGGATACAGGAGAGTTTTGACCTGCTTTCTTTGCCTCATATACATGACACCCAAAAAGGGGACTGGAGATGTTTCTACACAAAGGAGCTTGCAGGTATTGTGTATAAGCGATACAAGAAAGATTTTGAGATGCTTGGCTATGAAGGAGAGTATAAAAAATTGATGGCTTATTTAGAAAAAAAGAAACCTAGCTAGGTTTCTTTTTTGATATATATTCAATTAATTCACTTTCTGCACTTGGGTACCACTCCTTTAGATCTTCCTTATAAAATTCAGAAACAATGGACACTAAATCTTTTGTGTAGAAATCTCTCCAGGTGTTGCTACCTGATTTGTTTAGGAGGGGAAGAGTTTCAAGGTTAAAACGGTCTTGTATTTTTTTAAAATCATCACTAATACTTTCATACCTGCCTATGTAGTCGATCTTTAGTCTGCTTTCTTCCTTAATAAGAGTGTATTGGGACTTAAAGTGCCTGTCTGCTAAAAAGTGAGGCACTCTCATCGCTCGTTTTACAAAGTTTTCAAATCCAGTGTCTTTTTTTAGATATCCTAATAGATAGAAATCAAAATCGAGGAACGGTTTTTTGTATCGTTCTTTATCTGCTATATATTTTGATTTATAGCAGGAGTAGAGTCTTTCAAAAGGGTTTCTTACAAAAGTAAAAGAATAGTAATCTTCTTCATTTTTACTAAGTTTATCTTTATTCTCTCCAAGATTCTTTTCTTCGATACCTGAATACTCAGTTTTGTTCTTGTTTCCGCATGTGTTTGTTATTGCTGTCTGTGCAACTTTCGAGTTCACTAGATAAATTAACTTGCTCTTTTTAAAAATAAAATATGCTGGAGGGTCACCGGCTCCGTATATAACTAATTTAATCGGGTATGAGAGAAAAACATATATTGGGAATATGATTCTTGCGATTCTCTTATGATTTAATATTTCATCTCTTATTTTTTCTTTCATGTTTAGTAAAATGAATATTTATTCTTCGTAGTGTCTATTAAAATATTTACAGAAGAATTCTTTAGATCTTCACGTGTAATGTCTGTACGCCAAGAGAGTTTGTGTACAAAAGACTCATTACTATTGATAAACGAGAGAATTTCTTTTGTAGTGTCTTTTTCAAGTCCATAAAAAATAAGTTTATGAGGCCCATCAGCGCTAATATGCGGAGTATAATCCCATATTTTTTTAACTTCCTTGTTCCTTGCATATAGTTTATCAAAAATATAATGAAACCAGAAATATGGAAATAGTCCCAGAGATTTTTTTAGAAAAAATTGACTTTTCTTAAGAACCCAAGATTGCCTAAGCATTATCAAGATGTGAGATAGTTTATGATACGTTTTAGTTATTGTTGCGGGTGCAACCGGGCCTTTGCTCCAAAACAGTTTGGTTTCCATCAACCATTCACTAATAACAATATTATTTTTCTCAGAGACAAGAAACCAGCTTGATGTTAGTTTGTCATAATAAGGACCAGGCTTGGAAAATGCAAAAAAGCCCCTTGGGGTATGATCATAAACCCATTCATTAAGGGGTTTTGAGCAGAAGACACTCGCATCTGCCCAGACACCACCATGTTTTTTTAGAAGAAGTATTCTGATAATATCTGATAGTGCCTGAGGTGGAATCTTAGGGTTGTTTAAATACTCTTCACTATCAATATATTGTGAGAGAGTAATATTATCAAGCGCTACAACCTCCCAATCTGGATTGAGTTTCTCCCATGATTTTCGGCATTCCTTTACAATCTCTGGTGCATTTTCCCAGCCTTGTAGCCATAATATCCATATTTTTTTAGGAATGTTATTTTTCATATGAGTATATTCTTACCTGATGTATAATACCATGTATATGAACAAGCCTGTCGTCTCGGTAATCATGGCCGTTTACAAAGAAAATATCACTCAAATAGAGAGCGCCATCTCCGGTGTTTTAGACCAGAGTTACGTAGATTTTGAGTTTATTATTGTTTTAGATAACCCATTGAACACTCCTGCTTTGAAAAAAATCAGAGAATTGTCTGATGGGGATGGCAGGGTGAAAATAATTCAAAATATAAAAAATGTTGGTCTAGGTGATTCTCTTAATAATGCCCTTAAGGTTGCTAAGGGTAAATATATTTCAAGAATGGATGCTGATGATGAGTGTCATTTTTCTGATAAACTTGCAAAGCAGATTAATTTTTTGGAGAGTAACAAAAATGTAGATCTATTGTTCACATGGTGGGAAGAGGTTTCGGAAGACGGTCGTGTTGTACAAAGGAAGCCAAAAAGGATATATTACAAAGAAATAACAAAAAATTTCTTTACCAAGTCTATGATGTTACACCCCACAATGATGGTAAGACGAGAGGTTTTTGATAGTCATTTATACCCGGTCATGTATAGACCAGAGGATCTTGTCTTGTTCTTAACATTAATTAATGAGGGGTATATTTTTGATGTATTAGAAGAGGTTCTTTATACTTATTATACTGACAGATTAGATTTACATAAAAGGTATGGGAAAATAAAAATATATGCAGAAAATTTTATTCCTGCTCTATTCGTTAGTATAAATAACTATTGGCGAAACATATATTTCTGGGTTTATTTTGGGAGATTGATCGCAGAGTTTATTGTGACAAGAAATTTCTTTATTTTTAGGATGACACATAGAGGCTTTGCTTTAATATGGAAAAAGATATTTTAGTTTACTTGAACCTATCATGAAAATAATCTATTTTATTACAAAATCAAATTGGGGTGGGGCACAGAAGTATGTGTATGATCTGGCTCTTTCTATGGATGGTGCTGGATTTGATGTATCTGTATATTCTGGTGGGACAGGCCGCCTCCAAGATGAGCTTGGAAGCAAGGCTATTAACCAGGGCAAGCTAATCAACTCCGAGAGAGATATTTCCATGGTGAAGGAATTCCGGCTTTTCTCCGAGATTTTTCAGATTATTAAAAAAGAAAAACCAGACATTATTCACGTGAATAGTTCGAAGCTTGGAGGGCTGGGGGCTTTTGCTGGGAGAATTCTAGGTGTAAAGAAAATTGTCTTTACAGCACATGGATGGCCATTTAAAGAAGACAAAAATATTTTCGTTAAAAGCTTGATTTATTTATTCAGTTGGTTCACTGCAATTCTTTCTCACGTTGTAATAGTTCCATCTATAGATGATGAGAAAAAAGGAAAGGCTCTGCCTTTTGTTTCTAAGAAAATAGTATATATTCCACATGGAGTCATTATTGAAAACCCTTTTGATCCTAGTGCCGCAAAAGAAGAGCTTCAGAAGTTTAAAAAGATTCCAACAGACAAGCTTTGGGTTGGGGTAAATGCAGAGCTTCATTCAAACAAAGGGCATAAGTATTTAGTTGAAGCAATAAAAGATTTAGATTGCTATCTTGTCTTGATGAGTGATGGAGAACTAAGAAAAGAGATTTTAAACCAAGTAGAAGCTCTGAAGATGGAAGATAAAGTATTTCTTTTAGGCTTTGTTCCAGATGGAGCAAAGTACATGAAGGCTTTTGATGTATTTGTTCTACCATCCATAAAGGAAGGGCTACCATATGTTCTTCTTGAAGCTGGCCAGCTAGGAATCCCTACGGTTGCGACAGATGTTGGGGGAGTCTCAGAGATCCTGATTAGGAGTGGAGTCCTAGTTCCATCAAAGGATCCAGCCACTCTAAATAAGGCTATAAAAGATCTTTTGAATAATAAAGACAGGAGAAACTCCCTAGGTGTTTCTTTCAGAAAACATGTCGAAGAAAAATATTCTTTTGAAAAAATGATCAAAAAAACTACAGAGGTTTATAAATCTCTGTAGCCTAAACTATTAATAAAAGTTATTAATTCTGGATTGCTTCGTGCCTTGCAATGACAAAAATTGCTTTGATTCGTGCAAAAACACTTAGGTCTAGTAGGTAAGACTGGATTGCTTCACCACAAGAGTACTTCTTATCCTATAACTCGCTTTGCTCTAACGGGATAAAGTCGCACTGCGTTCTCAAAGACAAGTGGATTATTCTAATGTAAAGATATTCGAAACGACAAAAAAGATTATGGGTTTCAATCTTATGTAGATTAACTTACTTATAAATGAGTCACAACAATCTGGACTGTTTTAAGCATTACACCCATATCAAGAATGAAACTTTTGTTCTTTATGTAGTATAGATCGTACTCAAATTTCTCTTTTGACTCAGAGACTGTTCTAGCATAACGGTACTTTATTTGAGCCCATCCAGTAAACCCGGGTTTGATAATGTGTCGCAGGTCATACAAAGGTATTTCTTCCTCTAGCTGCGAGACAAATTCTGGTCGCTCAGGTCTGGGTCCAACAACAGACATATCTCCACGGAGGACATTGATCATTTGAGGGATTTCATCTAGATGGCTTTTTCGTAAGAACCGTCCAAATTTTGTAACTCTAGAGTCTTCCTTTTCTGCCCAGACTGCGCCGTCTTTTTCTGCGTCAACTTTCATGGACCTGAATTTGATAAAAGAGAAAGGTTTGTTATCAAGTCCAACTCTTTTGTGTGTGTATAGCACAGGACCTCGATCGTCTAACTTTATTCCAGCTATTATGATTGGCCACAGCCAAGATGTTGCAGCTAAAGCCGTAAGAGAGAAAACAATGTCAAAAGATCTTTTTAGAAAGACTCCTAGTATATTTTCTTGGCGAGATTCTATTTGATAGCCAAGAGTTTTTTCAGCTATATCAACTGGTATTTTTTGCATTATACTCTCATATGCACCCGCAAGAGATAGTAGTTTTTTCCCTCGTGAAAATGGTATTTTAGAGATGACTATATCTGATTCACTTTCAGTTTCAACAAGGGCATATCCAAGCTGAGGATTTCCTTTGATTGTTGATTTGAGTATAGACACATATTCATTTGAATCTAGAAAATAGACTCGCTCCACAAAAGCGCCTCCTAGTAGTTTGAAAACAATACGTCTCCAAGAAATATATAAAATAACAAAAAAAACAAAAACTAGAAGAAGGTTTAGTTTTGGATTTATTCCAAATTGTCCAACGTAGAAAACAATTGTTCCAGTAAAAAAAGCAGTTGTTAAAGCATATCCAAGGCGTTTCATGTTGTAGACTTTTGGCCGTCCAGCAATTGGGTCATACTGATCAAAAATAAAAAGAACAATAATCCATATACCAAAAATAACAGAGAAGGGAAGTATATGGTCTTCCGCCGCAGTGCCTTGTTTTTCTCCGAAAGAAATTTTAAGCATTAAAAATAGTGATGCATATGCCGCAACCAGGTCTCCAATTGCCAGAATGATGATTTTCCAGGTTTTCATGATATCCTATGTATACTACGTTTTTGCAATTTTTGCACGTGAATATATGGCTTTTCAGACATCGAACTCAACACTATCAACATGGATCAAAAGATTGATATCTTGGTCTGTTTTTTTATTGCCTATTACCTATATAGCAAAAAGCACGCTATATCCTTTTATATCTTTTAAGACGTTGGTCATCTATTTGTTTATTGAGATCGTCTTCTTTCTTTGGTTGTATGCTTTTCTTGTTAAAAAGGAGGTTGTTTTTAGGTTAAATGTTGTCTCCGGTAGTTTCCTGATATTTATCTTTGTGGTTTTACTGTCTTCTTTTTTCAGTGTAGATCCATCCCTTTCATTCTGGTCCAATTTTGAAAGAATGAACGGAGCTCTGACATGGCTTCACTTGGGAGCTTTGTTTGTTGTTGCAAGTTCTGTTTTTAAAGACAAGAGAGACTGGTTAGAGGTTTTTTGGTCCAATAGTATTTCGGCAACGATAATAGCCTCGATTGCTATTCTAGGTAGCGACGGATTTGGCCTTATGGACATTTCTAAGGGAGCAGGATCTCTCATCGGGAATACTTCCTTTGCTGGTTCATATTTGTTGATAAGTTTCTTCTTAATGGCCTATCTATGGATTGAAGAATATAAGAGTAGAGGTGTTTTAGCCATCATGATGATAACAATTTTTATAACTCCTATATTCTTTGGGGCTAGGATATGGAATGGCAAAAATGGATTTTTTGATATCTTTAAAAACCCGTTACTGATTCTTGGTCAGGCTAGAGCCGCTAGTATTTCTCTTTATCTGGGAATGGGCGCTATGGCTCTAGGAGGATGCTTTGTTTATACAAAAAAGAAGTTTATTAAACAAGCTTCAAAAATTCTACTTATTTTGACTGCGATTGTTTTTCTTTCGACGGTCGTGATGTTCTTTATTTCAAATTCTCCCGTTAGAAATTTTCTTTCAGCTCAGGCGTCGAAGTCTAGGGTCTTGGTTTGGGAGAGTGCTGTGAGCGCTTGGAAGACTAGACCTTTACTTGGCTATGGGATAGGGACCTTTACCTATGTTTATCAAGATTTTTATCAGCCAGAGTTTCTTACCGCTGAGTTTGGTGGGGATGACTGGATGGACAAAGCTCACAGTGTTGGTTATGAGATTCTGGCTACAACAGGATCTCTGGGGGCACTGTCGTTTGCTTCAATGTATGTGTTGGCACTGATTTTCTTGTGGAGGAGGTATCGAAGAGGTGAGGCAGATTTCTGGGAGAGTTTTATTCCATCAGTTCTTTTGATTATTCACCTGCTTCAGAACCTAACAGTGTTTGACACTGTTACAACATATCAGTTGTTTACTTTAATTTTTGCTTTTGTTGCAAGCCGAGGAGGAAAGGAAATCCAGGCTCCAGGAAAATTTTGGAAAGAGGGGGTGGGTCAATCTGTAGCTGGATTTGGCCTGCTGGCTTGCTTGATATTTTTTGTATTCATTCCATACGGCTCATCTAATGCAACAATAAACTTTTCTAAAGGTGAGTTTATAACCTCTGCAGAAGCAACGGACAGACTGATCTCTAAAGTTCAAAGCAGTAGAGTTGGAGAGACAGAAAAGATAAAACTTCTCGCCGAAATGTGGAGAGGCCAAATTGTGCAATTCCCTCAGATAATAGCGAGATACCCTGAAAATGTTATGCATGTTCAAGATGTTTTTATTGAGGAAATGGAAAAGTCTATGGTTATACATCCAGATGATTTACGTACAAGTGTGACTATCGCCAGGACGGCACTGTTTAGTTCAGGTATGGCTCAAGGAGAATCAAAAGAGTTGTATGTAGAAAAAGCACATAGATATGCAAGTCTTGCTATAGAGATAAGTCCAGAGCATCAGCTTGGCTACTGGACGCTGGCTTCTGTTGAGAATTCTATGGGGAACAGAGAAGAAGCATATCGGCTTGCAAAGATTGCCTATGACTTTGCTCCAACAGCAAAGACTGCGGCAGCTGTGCTGGCTCAGTACGAATAGCGTTTCTAATAAATAAATAGTATAATTTATTTATAAGAGTACTCGCTTTGCTTGCATCATATAATTCTGTCTACCCCGAGGTGTCTTCTCTCATTAGATTTGATCCATTTTAATTCAGACGATTTATAAGCAAAGCTCCTAATCACTCTTCACTAAAAATTATGAATAAAAAAGACTGGATTTATATAGGTACATTTGTTTCTGCTGTGGTTTTAGCGGTTATATTATTTAGTATAAACAAAAATCCAAAAACAGAAATAATAACAGACGTTGAAGATGTGACAGCTACAAGTACAGAAGAAGGTTTAGATGGTGTAGAGGTGGAAGCGAATGCTCCAAATGAATATTTTGATTTACTCTCTGATGCTCGTGATCTAACTCGTGACAAAAAATACAACGAAGCACTGCAAAAAACTGGAGAGGCTATAAGTCTATACAACGGATTCCAGGCCTACATAACAATAAGCTCGATACATGATTTTACTGGTGACATAGCCGGCAAGAGAGATGCGCTATATGAAGTTGTATATACTTTTGGTAATTTAGAATCAAAATACTGGAGAGCTTATTTAACAACATTGATTCACTCAAAAGTAGACGACTCTATGATTAGAAGTGTGTATGAAGAAGGGATCACTAGAATAGAATCTGTTGCAAGCACAATAGGCATGAATCACCTTATAGATATGTATACAGGATATGCTAGTTATCTAGGTGGTAATGATTTTTATCAAGAAGCTATATCTTATCTAGAAAAAGCCCTTGCTATAGACCCAGAAAGGTCTGATATTTACAACTCTGAAATAGAATCCTTACAAGAGGAACTCTAAAAACATGTATCATTTTTTCAAAATGTTACTTAGGTTTGGATTTATAATAGGGGGAAGTTTAATTCTTATTTGGGCTGTTGACAAATTTTTATAATTTAGCTAATATCTCATTTGTAAGAACCGTAGAAAACGAGCAGTTCTAGCTTACTAGAACAGAGGTCTCGTCGAGGTCGAACCTATTTTCTGTGCAAGGCACAAAGAAAAAACGCGTTCTTACGTCGTTTTTTTAATTTAAAATATAAAATGTATATTAAGATTTCGCTCGGACATAATTTATTCAAGCAGTGATTATGCTCCTCGATTGTCTTAATAAAACAAAAAACTATATGGCAAAAACCAAATTGCAAAAGAAAGAAGTATTAGACAATCTTTCAGAAGTTGCAAAAAATGCTGGTTCAGCTGTTTTTGTGTCATTTAATGGACTTTCAGTTCTAGATGAAACTGAGCTTCGAAAAAGTTTACGAGCAGATTCTACTTCATACCATGTTGTGAAAAAAACTCTACTTAAAAAAGCTTTTTCAGAAGGAGGTTTCGAAGGAGAGATGCCAGTAATAGAGGGAACAGTTGCTCTTGCCTATGGGGAAGATCTTACGGCTCCAGCTCGAGGTGTTTATGAATTCCAGAAAACACACAAAGACAAGATTGAAATAAAAGGAGGATTATTTGAAGGAAGACTACTATCTCAACTTGAGATGATGGAAATCGCAACAATCCCACCAACAGATCAACTTCGAGGAATGTTTGTAAATATTATAAACTCACCAATTCAGCGATTCGTTATCGCTCTTGGTCAGATAGCTGAGAAAAAAGCTTAATCAATTAATTGAATTAATAAACTATTATGTCAGACGATACAAAAAAGACAGAAGAAGTAGTAGAGGCAACAGAAGCACCAGCTACTGAAGCTCCTGCTGTTGAAGAAAAGAAAGAAGAAGCTGCACCCGCAGCTGAAGCACCAGCAGAAGCTGGAGCCGATGTAGAAGTACCTGCAAAGTTCAAAGCTATTGTAGATGCTATTGAAGAAATGTCAGTTCTTGACTTGAATGAGCTTGTAAAGCTTTTTGAGGCTAAGTTCGGAGTTTCAGCTTCAGCTGTTGCTGCTGCTGGAGGAGCAGGATCTGGAGAAGAGGCTGAAGAGCAAACAGAGTTCAACGTTGAACTATCAAGCTTTGGGGAGTCAAAGATTCCTGTTATGAAGGTTGTTAAGGAAGCTCTAGGTCTAGGTCTAAAAGAGGCTAAAGAACTTGTAGAATCGGCTCCAACAGTTCTTAAGGAGGGTCTAAAGAAAGAAGAAGCTGAAGAGCTTAAGAAGAAAATCGAAGAAGCAGGAGGAAAAGCAGAGCTTAAATAAGTTTTACTTTAATTCAAAAAAGCACCCAGAAATGGGTGTTTTTTGTTTAAGGTGAACCACAGGGGTGTGATAAATTTATTTTATTCAAGATATGACACCCTGGGGTGTTACTTGATATATCCTGGGTAATTCTCTATACTATGTCCATGGAAATACTCGGAAAACTATTTAGTAGCGACGCTTTGGTAAAAGTAATGCGCCTTTTTCTTATGAATAAAGATGAGGCTTTTGACTTGGATGATATTATTGATAAATCAAGAGTAAAATCATCTTCTGCAAAAGTAGAAGTAAACCTTTTGAAATCTATTGGTTTTCTTAAAACAAAGACTTTTATTAAAGATGTGATAAAGCCAGCAAGAAATAGTAAGACTGACTCTCGTAGAAGGGTTGTTGACAAAGATCCCACAATTATAAAAAAGAAATGTAATGGGTGGATTATTAATGAAAAATTTATCTACCTTAGACCTCTTCAAGCTCTCCTTATCGAAACAGAAACCCTGGTCCGTGAAGACCTAGCTGTGAAGTTTAAGAATGTTGGTAAGATCAAACTATTACTAGCTGCGGGTGTGTTTATTCAAGATGAAGAAAGTAGAATAGATCTCTTGATTGTTGGTGATGATTTAAAAAAGAAAACAATTGAAGATATTGTTTTGCGTTTGGAATCAGAGCTGGGGACAGAAATAGACTATGCGATATTTACAGCTGAAGACTTCAAGTATAGAGTGGACATGTACGACAAGCTTGTTTGCGACATACTAGAATTTCCTCACGAAAAAGTTATTGTTTCTCCTGGTTTTAACTTAGAAATGGGAGACAGAGCTTAATTAATAGTTTTTATCCACAAGCACCCTTATTAAGGGTGCTTTTTCGTTGTACAATGTATAGGTATACGGAGCCCTTGGCTTCTTACATTATTAATTAATATCTATATATCTATATATGTTATTTCAATCATGGGCTGAGGTGTTTAGTGCATCTCTACAAGGTTTGTGGCTAGGAGCCGTGGGATTTATTCCAAAGCTTCTTGTTGCATTGATTATTTTTGTTATTGGTTGGGCTATTGGAGCTGTTGTCGGTAAGGCAATCGCACAGGTCTTCGCAGCTGTTAAACTTGATGAATTATTTAGCAAAGTTGGAGCAGATAAGATCTTCAAGAGAGCTGGATTCAAGTTCTCACTAAGTCAGTTTATCGGTGAAGTTGTGAAGTGGTTCCTAATCATCGTATTCCTTATGACTTCACTTGAGGTTATGGGTCTATCCCAAGTTAACATCTTCCTAGGAAATGTTGTTCTTGGATATTTGCCACAAGTAATCATCGCGTCACTTATAATTGTTTTCGCAACAGTTATTTCAGATGCTACGAGAAGCGTTGTGGAAGGTTCTGCAAAAGCTATGGGAATCAAGTCAGCACACTTTGCTGGTTCTATGGCAAAGTGGGCAATCTGGATTTTTGCAATTATCATTGCTCTTTCTGAGCTTGGAATTGCACCAGCATTTATGCAAATCCTATTTACAGGAATCATCGCAATGCTAGCACTAGCTGGTGGACTTGCGTTTGGTCTTGGAGGAAAAGAAGTAGCCACAAAGGTTCTGAACAAAGCTAGTGATTCTGTATCACACAAAGAGTAATTAGTATCTAACTAGATACTAGATGCTACGCCTAAAAAAACCGCGAAAGCGGTTTTTTGTTTTGGATTAATAAAGCCGACCCCCTCCTTTTTTTTGGCAAGAAAAAAGAATTATTGTATAGATTTACGTCTGCGATAGAATGGCAAAATCCTGGACTGCTTCATCACACCTCCTAGCAAAGACGATATTGATTATAAGTCTTATTTTAAAGCCTTAAAGTATAGTAATTTTGACCCTTAACCAAGAAAATGGTTTTACCCTAAAATCTATTTATTAGGGGCTTGACTTTTTTCTCTGTCTGACTATACTAGTCCTTACGTGTTCGGAATCACAAAAAATCATTTTTGTTAGTGGGTGTTGTAACAGTAGAGACATTATTTAATGTTGTACAACCCGCTTGCAAATAGCGGATTTTTTCTTTTCTGAATTGGGAAAGAATAAATGCTAGTTATTTGAAAACTAAATACAAATATGTCTATTATCATTTTGATAATAGACGTCTTTTAAAATCTAACTAAGAATTGTTTTGAGAGAAACAATTCGGGGTAAAATATGTAAATATAAGTATTTTTACCATCTAAAAGAATAAACTTATTCCATGGCAGGAATAAGTTTAAGAGCAATTGTAGAATGAAGTCTCGCTAGTGGTAGTGAGCAAAATCAAGTTAAGAAATTAACTCGTAACTTTATGCTTTCCTAATAGGAAAGTTAAGGGTATGTGGTGGATGCCTTGACTCTTAATGGCGATGAAAGACGTGGTCTGTCTGCGATAAGCTTCGGTGAGGTGACAAACAACCTTCGACCCGGAGATTTCTGAATGGGGAAACCCCGCTGTGTTCATACATGGTGACTCTAGAGCTTGACTCTAGAGAGCGTACCCAGGGAACTGAAACATCTAAGTACCTGGAGGAAAATAAAAAAAGCTGTCTGATGACAGAACATTCCCTAAGTAGCGGCGAGCGAAACGGGAGGAGCCCAAACCGAGTATTGTTACATTAGTAATATATATTCGGGGTTGTAGGATAACAACTTCCTTACGGAGGGAAGTCAGAAAATGTGTTGTTAGTTGAATCTTCTGGAAAGAAGAACCGTAGAGGGTGATAGTCCCTTAAACGAAAATTTCACATCTTCCTTGTTGTTACTCCTGAGTAGTGTCGGACATGAATAGCCGGCGTGAATCTGCCAGAACTAACTGGTAAGGCTAAATACATTAAGAGATCGATAGTGAACAAGTACCGTGAGGGAAAGGTGAAAAGAACCCCGGAAGGGGAGTGAAATAGACCTGAAACCACATATCTACAAAAGGTTGAAGAGGGCATTTATGTCCTCGACAGCGTGCCTATTGAAGAATGAGCCAACGAGTTTATGTATACTGCTTGTCTAAGTCGTTAAAGCGACGAAGGCCCAGGGAAACCAAGTGTTAATAGCGCATAATTGGCAGTATGTATAAGACCCGAAACGAAGTGAGCTTGCCATGAGCAGGGTGAAGCGACTGTAATAGGTCGTGGAGGCCCGAACCCACGCGCCGTTCAACACGCGGGGATGACTTGTGGTAAGGGGTGAAAAGCCAATCGAACTTCGTAATAGCTGGTTCTCTCCGAAATAGCTTTAGGGCTAGCGTCGACGTGTTCCTTCTGGGGGTAGAGCACTGGAAGGTTTGGACAGGGAGCAATCTCGCCAAACCTATCAAACTCCGAATACCAGAAGTTAATAACTCGGCAGTCAGACTCAGGGGGCGAAGCTCCTGCGGTCAAAAGGGAAACAGCCCAGATCCATAAATAAGGTCCCTAAATATATACTAAGTGCACTTAAGGATGTAGAGTTCCTTTGACAATGAGGAGGTTGGCTTAGAGGCAGCCATCCTTTAAAGATAGCGTAACAGCTCACTCATCAAGGGATTCCGCGCCGCAGATAATCGGGGCTAAGTATATTACCGAATTTTGGGGCTTCATCTGTACTCGATACAGGTGGAGCGGTAGGAGAGTATTCTGTACCGCACTGAAGCCGAAGGGGTGACCCACGGTGGAGCGTACAGAAGTAAGAATGTTGGCACAAGTAACCACAAGGAGGGTGAGACACCCTCCCGCCGAAAGATCAAGGTTTCCTTTGCAATGATAATCAGCGAAGGGTTAGTCGGTCCTAAGGAGATGACGAAAGTCGAATCCGATGGTCATATGGTTAATATTCCATAACTTCTCGTTTGTGCGATGGAGGGACGGAGTCTTGTACACTGAGCGTATTATTGGATTTACGTTCGTACCATGAGGATGTTGATTAGGTAAATCCGGTCAGCACTAAGTCCAAGTGGAGCGAAAATTCCTTCCTTCGGGTTGGGAAATTTGGTGGAGCAGGCTTCCAAGAAAAGCTTCTAAGCATAACAAACGGGAAACCGTACCGCAAACCGACACAGGTGATCAGGTCGAGTAGACCAAGGCGAACGAGTGAGAGGTCCTCAAGGAACTCGGCAAAATAGCAGCCGTAACTTCGGGATAAGGCTTGCCTATAGTGAAATCTATAGGCCGCAGCGAAAGACACCCTGGCGACTGTTTACCAAAAACACAGCTCCCTGCGAACTCGTAAGAGGATGTATAGGGGGTGACGCCTGACCAATGCCAGAAGGTTAAACACGGATGGTGCTAGAATTTCGATTTTAGTGCTGGGCTGTGTAAGCCCTGGTGAATGTCGGCCGTAACTATAACGGTCCTAAGGTAGCGAAATTCCTTGTCGGGTAAGTTCCGACGTGCACGAATGGCGTAACGACTGGGGTACTGTCTCGAGGACCTGCTCGGTGAAAATACAATGCCGGTAAAGATGCCGGTTACCCGCAGTTAGACGAAAAGACCCCGGGAGCTTTACTATAGCTTGGTATTGGGTGCATTGAAGTAATGCGTAGCATAGGTGGGAGACTTTGAAGGTACGATTTTGGTTGTACTGGAGTCGTCAGTGAAATACCACCCTTTGCTTTGGTGTACCCTAACCCTGTCGGCAAAAACGACAGGGAACAGTATCTGGTGGGTAGTTTGAGTGGGGCGCTTTCCTCCTAAAAGGTAACGGAGGAGTTCAAAGGTTAGCTAGGCGCGAATGGAAACCGTGCCGATAGTGTAATGGCAAAAGCTAGCTTAACTGTGAGTCGGACATGACAAGCAGATGCGAAAGCAGGACATAGTGAACCGACTGTACGCTTTAGACGCGGCAGGAGATCATCGGATAAAAGCTACCCCGGGGATAACAGGCTGGTATCGCCTAAGAGTTCATATCGACGGCGATGTTCGGCACCTCGATGTCGGCTCATCTTATCCTGGGGCTGGAGAAGGTCCCAAGGGTTTGGCTGTTCGCCAATTAAAAAGGTACGCGAGCTGGGTTCAGACCGTCTGGGAGTGAAAATTAACTTTTTAACTCACAGACCATTCTGAACCATAGCAAACATAACAGACATCAAAAACTTTTGAAAAAAATAAATGATACAAGTAAAATCGAGTCTTTTCGTCTAAGAAATAATAATAAAAGATAGTAGTGCACCTCATAAGTGCACACACCAACCTAATCGCGGCGGCGCACTCTAGAAATATTGTGTGCAAAGTCGACTGATATCGGTGAAACCCCACTACAGAAATGTAAGGGCAATACCGAGGGAAGGTTTATGAACTTTATAAAGGTTCTTTAAGGTAAGGATAAGAAAGGATGAAAAACAACAAATAAGTGGCGAAAGCTGTAGTCCGAATAGGGCGTAGAGGTTAAGTCCTCACCTGACTTTGTTGCTGATGCATCTAGTTCTTTCTTTCGGAGGAGGCAATTGTCTCCTCCCCTTTATAAAGTTCATAAATCACCCGTAGAGACTGCACGTCGAACATCTTGAAAGAGATGATGATACAGTCCGATCCTCATAGTAATGTGAGTAAACAAAATGCGTGAGACAGGTTGGTCTCCTATCTACTGCGGGCGTTGATTCTTGAAAAGATCTGCTTCTAGTACGAGAGGACCGAAGTGGACTGACCTCTGGTGTATCAGTTGTCGCGCCAGCGGCATTGCTGAGTAGCTATGTTGGGAATGGATAACCTCTGAAAGCATCTAAGAGGGAAGCCAACTTTAAGATAAGGAATCATTTGAGAATCCTAGGAGATGACTAGGTTGATAGGCTCTATGTGTAAGTACAGCAATGTATTTAGCAGAGGAGTACTAATTATTCGAATTCCTATTAGGAAAGCGTAAGGTAGCGAGTTACAAGAGCTCTGCTTTTAGATGGTAAAAATGCTTATATTAACAAGCGAGAAGTATTTGAAAATTTATTTTCATAATACTCGAGCGAAGGTAATATATGGAGAAATTCTCCATATATTATAAAAATACCAGTTAAGATTTAAAAGACATTAACCCGTCAGTTGTTTTTATGACAGCTGCTTGGGTGGTGAGCAAATACACAAACCAGAAGTTGGTTTATGAGGGGTCTCGGAGGAGACACGGTAACCGAGAGGGCGTGAAATTTAGAACATTGCAGATTCAGAAGTGGAAACATAGAGGATTTGCGAATAACGACAACAGTAATGTTGATTTAGCTCTGGATTGTTCTTAACCGTTATAAGTTGATTGTATGAAAATCTTTTCTCTTAAAAGGTGATTCATAGTTTTAGCTTTGGTTGAGTTATCGCTTTAGGGGTATAGAAGGCCCAGTAGAGAGCTACGTGCTATCTGTAGGTTTTGTGTTTTGCTCACCAAAAATCCACCAGGGAGATATTCCTTGGTGGTTCAAAATTTTTGAATTTATTGTCCTGGTGATTTATCGGAGGGGCCACACCCGTTCTCATTCCGAATACGGAAGTTAAGCCCTCGTGAGCTGATGATACTCTCTTAATGGGGAAAGTAGGTCATCGCCAGGACAATGAATTGAAAAGTAAACAAAAAACAGCTCGAACGAGCTGTTTTTTGTTTTGTAGATTCTAGGCTATACTGTATGAATGAATTGGGCACAGAAGCATCAAATAAGAATATTTGGAGTATTTATTGGATTGATTATTCTTCTTGTTTTTTATCTTGTTTGGCCTTATATCACCAAAGAACCAACATGTTTTGATGGTCAGAAAAATGGTGAAGAATTTGGAATTGATTGTGGTGGGGATTGTCAGCTTGTTTGCCAAGAGCAAGCAGAGGAGATGATTGTCCTTTGGTCTAATTCAGAGGAAATCATACCTGGGCGGCATAATGCTATAGCCTATATTCAGAACCCAAATCCTTTTGCTGGGGTTGCCTTTATTAGGTATGAATTTAAGTTGTATGATGAAAATAATCTTCTTATTCAGAGAAGGAGGGGTTCAACCTTTATAGATGCAAACGCTAACACAGCTGTTTTTGAAGGCGCTATAGACGTAGGAAATAGAGAGCCAGCTCGAGTAGCTTTTGAGTTTCTAGATAAAAATCCTCAATGGATCAAGATTGGATCAAGGGAATTGTCGAACGTTTCTGTTGTTGTTAGAGATAGGAATCTAAAAAATGAGGGAACAAAACCCCTACTAGAAGTGACACTAGAGAATGGAACTCTGTTAGATGTAAAGGGTTTTGATGTAGTTGCCATCCTTTATGACAGAGACGGAAACATGATAAATACAAGCTCTACTTACGTGGATGTGTTGTCGGGTTCAACTAGTAAAAAAATAAACTTTACTTGGCCAGAGGCATTTGAAAAAGAGGTCATTTCAATTGAGGTTATACCAAGGCTTTATCTTTTTGATTAAAACATGAATAAAATATTTTCTACAAAGCATATTGACTGGATGCTTGTTCTGTTTATCTTGCCGGTACTAGGAGCTGGTTTGGTTACCATGACTTCTTTTGGTGCAGAGGGTGGTCTTTTTTGGCGGCAGATGATTTGGATTGGCATATCTTTTTCTGTATTTTTCACACTATCTTTTTTTGATTTTAGTGTTTTCAAAAAGACAAAAGTTTTAATGAGTATATATGGTTTCTTTATATTTCTTCTGATATTACTTTTCTTTTTTGGCTCAACCATTAAAGGTGCTCAAAGTTGGTTTAACTTTGGTTTTTTCTCTTTTCAGCCGTCTGACCTGATGAAGGTTGTCTTGATACTTCTTCTGGCAAAGTACTTCTCAAGAAGGCATGTTGAAATTGCAAATATAAAACACGTATTTATTTCGGGTTTGTACGCAGCACTTCCATTTATTCTTGTTTTTTTGCAGCCAGACTTTGGAACAGCCATGATTATCTTGCTTGTGTGGCTGGGCATGGTGCTTGTCTCCGGCATAAACAAAAAGCACTTACTATTAGTTTTAATTGCGGGCATACTTACTTTTTCTTTACTTTGGACCTTCGTATTCGCAGGGTACCAAAAAGACAGAATTAGAAGTTTCTTGAGTCCTTTAACAGATATACAAGGAACTGGTTACAATGCATACCAGTCAACTATTGCTGTAGGTTCAGGCCAGCTGTTTGGTAAAGGTGTTGGGTATGGGACACAGTCAAGGCTTCAGTTTCTTCCAGAATACGAAACTGACTTTATTTTTGCAGCTTTCTCTGAGGAATGGGGATTTATTGGGTCTATGATAGTTATTCTGTCTTACCTGTTGATTATCTGGAGAATCCTTGATAATGCTCGACGCGGCTCAGGTAACTTTGAAACTCTGTTTGGAGTTGGTGTGGCTGTAATGTTTTTCTCTCATATTGCGATTAACGTAGGTATGAATATTGGCCTTATGCCTGTTACTGGAATCACTTTACCGTTCATGTCTCATGGGGGATCGCACTTATTAACAGAATTTGCGGCTCTTGGTATACTTATGAGTATGAGAAGAGACAGTAGGTCTATACACAGAGACGATATGAAATATGAATTTATGGGATACTAAGACTATGTTAATAGATGGCAAAAAAATACAACAAGAAATAAAAGATGAACTGAAAGGTTTAGTCGAAAAGTGTGAAAAAGCCCCTTCACTCGGTGTTCTTTTGGTTGGTGAGGACCCAGCTTCAGAGAAGTTTGTTTCTCTTAAGAAAACTTTTGGTGAGGATATTGGTGTTGATGTTTGGATAAAAATCCTCCCAGAGTCTGCCTCCACAGAAGATGTTCTTTTTTCTTTAAAAAATCTAGAAACTGATGGTGTCGTAGTTCAGTTGCCACTTCCTAAGCAGGTTGATGAGCGGGTGGTTCTTTCAAGTATTCCAAAAGAAAAAGATATAGACAATTTAAATGGTGGAGATTTTGTAGATCCTGTTGCTGGTGCGGTATTTGATATCTTGGATAGACATAGTGTAGAGCTAAACAATAAAAAGATTGTTGTCGTAGGGGATGGTAAGCTAGTTGGATTGCCGGTTGTAGAAGTTCTGAAGTCACGTGACCTGGATCACATTGTCGTGACTCTTAATACTCCAGAAAATATAAAAAAGGAGCTGTTTAGTAATGCAGATTTAATTATAACCGGGGCAGGGGATCCACATTTTCTTAAGAGAGATATGGTAAAGAAGGGGGTTGTAATAATCGACGCTGGAACAAGCGAGAGATCTGGTAAACTAGAGGGAGATGTTTGTCCTTCTTGTGATTGGAAATCTAGCCTCATGACTCCTACCCCCGGAGGAATAGGACCTATAACAATTGCTATTTTATTTAAAAATCTTCTTAAAACATGTACGAATTAAACACAAATCTATTTTTATATATACACTCTCTGTCAGTAAATGGACCGGAAATTTGGCTTTTCTTGGCTGGATGGTTTGGAGTGGCGATAATGCTATCTTCAATGATTTTCGTTAGTTTCCATAAGCATGGTTTTCAATCAATTTTCAGAGAGATTTCTCAGCATTTGAGAGAGTGGAGGTCTTTAATATTTATACCTCTTGGAACATGGGCTGTGACTGCCTTTCTAAAAATTATGTTTGCAGCTCCCAGGCCATATTTGACTTTGGACATTACTCCGCTATCCATGCCGGGGACTTTTGACTCATTTCCATCTGGTCATTCAGCTTTCTACATGGCGATGGCTTTGGCTGTATATAAGTACCACAAGAAGGCGGGACTGTTTTTTATATTTATGGCCGCGCTCCTTTCAGTCTCACGAATCGTAACTGGTGTGCACTACCCGATAGATATTCTTGCCGGATGGCTTGTTGCTTACTTGATGTATAGGTTAATAAAAAAGTAAACAAGAAAGCCCCGCCAAATGGCGGGGCTTTTTACTTATCTATTTCTATTATTCTTCTCCTTCAATATGAGCAGTGTAACCTCCTTTAGGTTTCATCTCCAATCTAAACCTTGCTCCAGGTTGAACACCTGCCAGTGTAAAAGTGTCTGGAGATCTGAAAAAAAACAGAGTATTGTCCTTTCCTTCAATCCTGAAGAGAACTTTTTCCTGCACCTTTAATCCCTCGCTTGGAATCACCCCAGCAAGAACTAGCTTCGTTCCTTTGCTTATCAAGTCTGTAAAGTTCATTTCATTTTTAATTGTGAACGTAGAACCATCCATCCTTTTAAAAATTATTGGAAGGGTTATGCCCAGAGCAATCAAAGAGGCGGAAAATACTACACCTAACACTACACTCATTCCAAACCAAGGTATTACTCCATTTAGGAAATAAACTACTCCTCCCACCATTATTAAACTAGCAATAATGGATGTAAATAGTGATCCAATGAGGCAATCTACAAAATTCTTTTTCATGTTTTATAGTTTTTTGTACTGTTTATGTTGCTTATACACTATCATGATTTACAGTATTTGTCAATGATTGAAATAGATAAACAAGAAAGCCCCGCCAAACGGCGGGGCTTTAGTTTAATTAAGAAAAGGCGATCTTGTTGATCCTATTCTTTTTTGAAAGGAAAATCGATATGCCAAGCCCAAGAATAAACCAAATTAATGCATGGGAAAAATTCTCTTGCATATATTCAATCGGATTAGCCAGACCCAGTATCTCCATCGTAAAGAGGATAGAGAACATAATTAAAAATAACAGAGCAAGTGTTCCTTTAAAAAATACGCTGGAAACTTTGTCTATACCTGACTTTTCAGTGGTGTTATTGGGCAAGTCTTGTATCAACAAAGAGGCATATCCAAGCATTACCGTAATGGCGACCCCCTTTACTCCTATTGAGAATGTTAAGGTCGTCAATAAGGATGCTGGCTCCAAAACATCTTCTGTTATAGTACGTGCTAAGAATGCAACAAGGAACATTAGGAAAGATGCTGTGATTAAGAGTGCAAGTGTAGTTCTCATTTTTTGATTGTGTTTTTTTTGTACTTATTAGTTATATATATTATATCACTATTATATCAATCTTGTCAAGTCTTTTACTCGTAAACACTATAAAATCGTTGGAATATAAAGGTTTTTTGCTTTCTGTCAATATCTTTCAATTTACCTTCAAAAAGAGTACTATGTACCAATGATTAAACGCAGATTGATAGCATTTTTGATTCTGATCGCTGGATTAGCAGTAGCATTTTTTGTATATAGTAGCGAATCAGGATTAAACGCTAATGCGAGCGGAAAGCTCGATTTTAAACTAGGATTAGACTTGTCTGGTGGTACTCACTTGGTTTACAAGGCTGATGTAGCAGAGATCCCAGAATCTGAAATAAAGGACTCTATGGAATCACTTCGTGATGTTATAGAGCGAAGAGTTAACCTTTTTGGGGTAGCAGAGACTAAAGTTCAGACACAAGAGGTAACAATCGCTGGTCTTAATGAAAATAGACTTGTTGTTGACCTGCCTGGGGTGACTGATATCAACCAAGCTGTGGAGATGATTGGACAAACCCCTCTACTAGAATTTAAATTGGCTTCTTCTGGAGCAGAAGACCCCCTAGACCTTGAAGGGTACTACACAAGTACTGGTCTTACTGGTAAGTATCTTGATAGAGCTAGCCTTGAGTTTACTCAGTCTGGCGGTGGGCAAGGAGGTCTTGGTGGGCAACCAATTATTGCACTTCAATTCAATAAAGAAGGAGGTGACATGTTTGAAGAAATAACAGGAGACAACATTGGGGAGATTCTAGCGATCTTCCTTGATGGAGCACCTATTTCAACTCCTGTAATTCAGAGTTCTATCTCAGGTGGTCAAGCTACAATCACTGGTAACTTCACACCAGATGAAGCAAAGCAACTTGTAGGACGATTAAACTCTGGAGCTCTACCTGTTCCTATTGAGCTTATTTCAACTCAGACTATCGGAGCTACGCTTGGATCAGATGCTATCGACGCGGGATTGTTTGCTGGAATGGTAGGATTCTTGATTCTTTCGGTATTGTTTATCCTCTGGTATCGATTGCCAGGAGTTATTGCAATAGTTGCTCTTGGATTCTATATGGCTATCATGTTCGCATTATTTAAACTTGTCCCTGTAACACTTACCGCTGCCGGAATAGCTGGGTTTATAATCTCCCTTGGAATAGCCGTGGATGCCAATATTCTAATCTTTGAAAGAATGAAGGAGGAAATAAAAGGAGGAAGATCTACATTTGATGGACTAAAAGAAGGTTTCTCTAGAGCCTGGCTTTCTATTCGAGATTCAAATGTCTCAAGCCTTATCACTGCAGTTATTCTGTTCTGGTTCGGTTCTTCTCTTATAAAGGGATTTGCCTTGACCTTCGGTCTTGGAGTTCTTGTGAGCATGATTTCAGCTATTACCATCACTCGGTTCCTTCTATATGCTTTCACAAGCACTCGAGATGGAAAAATTCGTCGGCTATTATTCGGAACAGGATTTAATAAATAATTATATGTTTGTAATAAAGTATCGAAAACTATTTCTTTCTCTATCAGCTTTTATGGTTGCTGGAGGTATTGTTCTTGTATCAGTTTTTGGATTAAATCTAGGAATTGATTTTACAGGAGGGTCTCTTGCAGAGATAAATTATCCAGAAGGAAGACCGGATGTATCTTTGATAAATGACGCCCTTGCTGAAAAAGGATATGACTTCGTGACTGTTCTTCCTACTGAAGATCTTGGTATATTTTTAAAAAGCCGAGACCTAAAAGAAGTTGAACGTGTTGAAATATTTGAAACCTTAACTCTTGGAGGAGAATACATCACAGAGGAAGTCTCATTTACATCTATTGGTCCATCGCTAGGAAAGGAGCTTGCTCGAAAGGCTACATGGGCACTGATCATTGTTGCTTTGGCAATCATAATCTTTGTTGCCTATGCTTTCCGCCATGTTTCAGAACCGGTTTCTTCATGGAAGTATGGATTTATTGCGGTTGTGGCGCTTGTGCATGATGTAGTTCTTACCTCAGGTGTGTTTGTCCTTGTTTCGCAGTTTACTGGAGCGACAGCAGACTCACTCTTTGTGGTGGCGCTTCTTACGGTGCTTGGACTATCTGTAAACGATACCATTGTGGTGTTTGACCGAGTTCGTGAAAATCTTCGAGGAAAGAAAATGGGGGACTTTGGAGAGGTTGTTGGAAACAGTCTAAAGCAGACAATAACGAGATCAATCAATACGTCTATTTCTACTATTATTGTTCTTCTTGCTCTGTTCTTCTTTGGACCATCATCAATCCAGACCTTTGCTCTGACTCTGGCCTTTGGAATGCTTTTTGGAACATACTCATCTATCTTCCTAGCAAGTCCACTTCTAGTGGTTCTTCAGAAAAAAGAGGCTTAGACTTACTTAAATTAAGTATTTGTAAAAGCCCTGCCTTCAGCAGGGCTTTTGTTTTACCCTATATCATAATATAATGTATGTATTGCTATTAAATCTAATTAACTAAAACTATGACTATTTTATATATTATTGTTGCTATTGTTTTTATTGGAGTCCTTTGGTTTGTTGGGGGATATAACAGCTTTGTAAGGCTAAGAACTCGAGCTGAAGAGGCTTGGGCAGATATAGACGTCCAACTAAAGCGTCGGTATGATTTGATTCCAAATCTTATAAACACTGTAAAAGGTTACGCCGCTCATGAGGAGGGAGTATTTACAAAGGTTACAGAGGCGCGAGCCGCAGCCACACAAATGCATGTAGAGGTAGGAGACATGACACCAGAAGCAATGAAAGCCATGGCAGGAGCTGAAGCCGGTCTAACTCAGTCACTTGGGAAACTTCTAGCGATCTCTGAAAACTATCCAGACCTAAAGGCGAACGACAACTTCAAAGAACTTCAAAGAGAGCTATCAGATACAGAAAACAAGATTCAAGCATCTAGGCGTTTCTATAATGCAAATGTACGAGATCTAAATATGAAAATCGAAATGTTCCCGTCAAATATAATTGCTGGAATGTTTAGCTTTGCAAAACGAGAGTTCTTCGACCTAGAAGACAATCAAGAACAAAGAGAAAATGTGAATGTGGAGTTCTAATCCATGTGGAGAAGTTTGAATAACTCTTCAAAAATGATAAGTTGAAAGTAAAAAGGATTACGTCTTCGAAGGGTTTTTCAAGTAAGGTTTTTAGTAGTCAAAATGATGAGTGGGTTTATTTAATTAAGGGAGAGTCAACAATAATTGTCGGTGAAAAGAACAACGAACTGAAGAATGGAGACTCTATTTTTTTTTGCTAAAAACACACCTCATCAAGTGGTGGATACGAAGATTGAGACAACCTGGCTAGGAATATATATAACATGACCCTATACACCCATCAAACAGAAAATATACGGAAAACGTGGTTTTTAATGACTGGTTTTTTGGTTTTGGTTATTGGGATAGGTTATTTTCTCTCATACTACTATGGCGCACCAGAGATTTTGATTATCGCTGTAGTGATTGCCTTTGTTCAAGTTGGCGTGAGTTACTGGAAGTCAGATAAGATTGCTTTGAAAATATCGGGCGCCAAAGAAGCTTCTCGAGAAAAATACTTCGATCTATATACTCTCACTGAAAACCTAGCAATAACTGCTGGGCTGCCAAATCCCAAGGTGTATATAATAGAAGACGCTGCACCAAACGCTTTTGCAACAGGCCGTGATCCAGAGCACTCAGCGATAGCTGTAACGACAGGACTTTTGGGCTTGCTAGAGAAAAATGAGCTCGAGGGGGTGCTCGCTCATGAGATGTCTCACATAGGAAACAGAGATGTTCTAGTAATGACCGTGGTCGTAGTGCTTGTAGGATTTCTTGCGCTAGCTTCTGATATATTTCTTAGAAGTATGTTTTGGGGTGGGGGACGGAGTAGAGATGGTAATGGAAAAGGAGGGTCGGCTATTATGATTATTGGGATAGTATTGATGGTGCTTTCTCCTATTGTTGCAATGCTTATAAAGATGGCCATTTCACGAAAAAGGGAATACTTAGCAGATGCTACAGGGTCACTTCTAACACGATATCCAGAAGGCCTTGCAAGCGCTCTTGAGAAGATATCAGAACACGGTGGCAAGATGAAGAAGACAAGCAAGGCAACTGCCCACTTGTTCATCTCAAACCCATTTGGAAAGAAGAAAAGTTTGTTCGCTACACACCCTCCTGTAGAGGAGAGGATTAAGAGGCTGCGACAAAAATAAAAATACCCGCCTAGGCGGGTATTTTATTAATTGTACGAGTGTATAATCTCAGATAATTTTGAAACCTTTAGTGGGTCCAATATGTCAAAATCATTTTCATCAACATGATGAATTAATGATGTTGCAACCAAAAAGTCAGTAACCCCAGCCTTAAGATAGGAGTGTATGTTTTCCTCTGTAACTCCACTTGCCAAGCCGAGTCTTTTCTCTGGAGGAAGATAGTGTCTTATTTCTCTAATTTTTTCTAAATTGGCGGAACTTCCTGTAGCATCTCCACTTGTTGTTGGAACGTCTGAGTCCTGTGCAATTTGGTCACAGTGCGTTTTCAATTTTTCTCCGGTTAGGTTTACATTATTTGAATACTTGAATGCTACACCACAGAAGAACTCCGTTTGTGGTAAATCTTTTCTGTTTAATTTGAGTACAGATAAGCCATCTTCTTGTATTAGACTTGGGTTGAGTTGATAGACTTTATCTGCAAAGAAGGCTGGATTTTTAAGAAAATTTACTCCAATCATAAAATCAGGAAATATCTTTTTTAAAGCTGCTACATATCTAAGCTGGTCATCGGTTGTTGCCATCTTGGATTTCCCCTTTTCATAGTCATGGATAAGAAATACTCCGTCAGCTCCATTTTCTTTTGCCACCTTGGTTTCTTTTACTGCATGGTCAAGGCCGTTCGTGAGAGTGTGAATTACTACAAAGAATCTCTTTTTGAGTAGTATTTTATTAGTCATTGTTCTGGGCTTTATTTTATTCAAATCTAACCCATCCTCTGTCTTAAGTCAATTCCATAGCTTTTTTGGTGCTCTTGTGCTATCCTATTTTCTATGGCGGTGTCCAGAAATGGGCACTTTTTTAGTCCAATTATTATCAAAACATTACTTATTTAAATATTTATAAGAGCGCTCGGTAGGTGTCTCGTCTCATATAATTTCGTCTTTCGAATAATATGCAAGCGAGCTTCCCATTAGTTCTCACTAGAAATTATGGAAATTCGAAACATTGCAATTATAGCTCACGTAGACCACGGTAAGACAACTCTTACAGATGCTTTTTTGGACCAGACAGGAATGGTTGAAAAGGGTGTATCTATGGATTCAAACGATCTAGAAAAAGAGCGTGGAATTACTATCTACGCCAAGAATACTTCAGTCCTATATAAAGGTACAAAGATCAATATTCTGGACACTCCAGGCCATGCTGACTTTGGTTCGGAGGTGGAGCGAGTTCTTCGTTCTGTAGACTCAGTACTTCTTGTTGTAGATGCTGCTGAGGGGCCAATGCCTCAGACAAAGTTTGTTTTGAAGAAATCTCTTGAACTTGGACTAAAACCTATTCTTATTTTAAATAAAATTGATAAACCCGCAGCTGATGTGAAGTGGGCAGAAAATGCAGTATACGAACTCTTCTTTGAGCTTGGTGCGACTGAAGAACAGTTGGACTTCAAAACTGTTTTTGCTATTGGTAAAGATGGAGTTGCTTCTCGAAGCATGGATGTGAAGATGGAAAATCTTGACCCTATTTTGGATTTGGTTCTAGAAGAAGTAGAAGCTATTCCAGCGAGTGCGAGTGAGAAATCTCTGAAAGCTCAAGTGTTCAACCTAGGATATGATAACTTCCTAGGAAGGCTCGGAATATGCCGAGTGTACGAAGGTATCCTAAAAAAAGGAGAGGTAATGACTATCAAAGACTCAGAAGGGAAAACTTTCAAAGGTAAGATTGCAAAACTATTTACTTTTGAAGGACTAACTAGAAAAGAAGTTGACGAGGCTGTATCTGGAGATATTGTGATGTTCTCTGGTATTCCAGAAATTTACATTGGACACACAATGCTTATGGATGAAGCAGGAACTGCTATGCCAGCTATTGCAATTGACGAGCCAACAATATCTATCTTTATGTTTATTAACGACTCTCCATTTGCTGGAAAAGTTGGAAAACTACTTACTTCACGACAGATTCGAGAGAGACTCGAGAAAGAGCTTGAGATCAATGTAGGTCTAAAAGTGGACTTTTCAGATCAAGCTAAATTTCAAATATTCGGACGAGGTGAACTCCACCTAGCTATTCTTATTGAAAATATGCGAAGAGAAGGCTTTGAGTTGGCCGTGTCATCTCCAAAGGTTATTGTAAAAGATGTAGATGGAGTAAAGAGCGAGCCCTACGAAGAAGCAACAATCCTTGTTCCTGAAGAGTTCTCTGGATCTATTATTGAGAAACTTGGAAACCGAAGAGGTGTTATGTCTAGCATGGAAACAAAGAATGGCCAGACTCGATTGGTGTTTGATATTCCAACTAGGGGGCTTCTAGGGTATCGAAATGAGTTTATTGTAGACACAAAAGGAGAAGGAATTCTTACCACCGTGTTCTCAAGTTTTCAGCCATACGCAGGAGTGATAAAGAAAACAGAATTTGGTTCTATGATTTCTATGGCCACAGGAAAGGCTCTTGGTTTCTCTATTGCAACATTGCAAGATAGAGGTGTTCTATATATTTCTCAAAACGCAGAAATATATGAAGGAATGGTTATTGGCTACACTGTAAAAGGAGAAGACATGTCTGTTAACCCAACAAAGGGAAAACAACTTACAAACATGCGGTCTTCTGGTAATGATGAGCAAATCAAGCTAATTCCAGCAGCAGATCTAACCTTAGAGAGAGCTCTAGGAGTGATGCGAGAAGATGAGTATCTAGAGGTTACACCAGATGCAATTAGATTGCGCAAGCAATTTCTAAAAGAAGGGGATAGAAAAAAGAAAAAAGCATAGATCTATTTCTTTTTTATAATTTATAACAAAAACATGCAAAAGTATTCTACACATTACGACGTGATTGTGGTTGGCGGTGGTTCCAGCGGTTTAATGGCGGCTGGTGTTGCGGCTGAACGGGGAAAGCGTGTTTTGATATTAGAGAAAAATAGAGAGCTCGGTAAGAAACTAAAAATCACTGGAGGTGGAAGATGCAATATAACAAATGCTGAGTACGATGAGCGAACGCTTCTAAAGCACTATAGTAAGGCAGAGAAGTTTCTTTATTCTTCATTCTCTCAATTTGGTGTAGAGGACACCTTCAAGTTTTTTGAAAGTCGAGGGCTTCCTTTGGTTGTAGAAGCTCGTAAACGTGCGTTTCCAAAAACTCAAAGAGCTTTTGATGTATACAAAGTTATGGAGAAATTTATACACAGCCAGAACGTCTCTGTTCTGAAAAGTCATGGAGTAATAAAAGTAAAAGCAAGACACGGAAAAGTTATATCTGTTCAGAGTAAGGATACAGAATTCACAGCAGACTCGTACATTTTTGCCACTGGTGGTTCATCTCACCCTGAGACTGGTTCTACAGGAGACGGTTTCAAGTGGCTTGCAAAAATGGGCCACACAACAAAGAACCCAACTCCCAATATTGTCCCACTAGAGTCTGACACTTCATGGGTGAAGGAACTTTCTGGAACCTCATTGTCTTTTATGAACATCTCTTTCTATGCAGACGAAAAGAAAATGTTTTCTAAAACAGGAAAGGTTCTTTTCACACATTTTGGACTCTCTGGTCCGTTAATCCTTAATTCATCTTCAGAGGTTAAAGAGCTTCTGGAATGGTCACGTGTCACAGCTCGTATTGATGCTTTCCCAGATACAGAATTTCCTTCATTGGAGAAGAGAATTACAAAGATTTTTGATGATAATAAAAATAAAGATTTTAAAAATGTCTATTTAGAAATTGCTCCAGAAGGACTTGCTGAGGCAACTATAGGCGAGCTTGGTTTTGATACAGATAAAAAAGTTCATTCAATTACAAAAGAAGAGAGAAAGTTGATAGTCCACTTTCTAAAGGCTATGCCAGTAAACATTCAAGGACTTATGGGTTACAACAGATCTGTGGTTTCAGATGGTGGAGTTGTCCTAGAGGAAATTGACATGAAGACAATGAGATCAAAACTTTTTGATAACCTGTACTTCACTGGAGATCTGATGAATATAAACCGCCCCTCAGGTGGATACTCTCTTCAGCTGTGCTGGACAACAGGGTATGTTGCGGGAATGAACGCATAAAACCACTAATGGTGGTTTTATTTGCTATAATAATAATAATTAATAATTAACCAATTTTAATTATGATTAAAGAATTGGCAATCATAAGAGGCGTTGTCGTTTTGGCTATAGGTATCATAATTATAAATTCATTAAATAAAAAATATGTTTGAACAACCTAAACTTCCATATGAGTATGACTCTCTAGAGCCTCACGTAGATGCGAGGACAATGGAGATTCACTACACTAAACATCATGCCGGATACACAAAGAAGCTTAACGATGCTCTTGTTGACACAGATTACGTAGACAGGACAATTGAGGAGATTCTAGCTGTTGCAGGTGAGACACCAGCCGCTATTCGAAACAACGCCGGAGGATTCTATAATCATGACTTGTTTTGGTCAGTGATGTCTCCAGACGGAGGAGGGGAGCCAGAAGGTCTACTTGCTGACAGGATCAATGAAGACTTTGGATCATTTGAAGACTTTAAGAATCAATTTTCTGGGGCGGCTGGAAGCAGATTCGGTTCAGGGTGGGCATGGCTTATAAAGAAAGAAGACGGATCGCTTGCTGTTACCTCTACACCAAACCAGGATAATCCACTAATGGACGTTATTGATGAAGATCAAAAAGGAGAACCCATCCTCGGCTTGGACGTTTGGGAACATGCGTACTATTTGAATTATCAAAACAGGAGACCAGACTACATAGAGGCGTTCTTCTCTGTGATTAATTGGGAAGAAGTTTCTAAAAATTACGAAAGATAGTAATGAAGGTTCTAATTAATGCATAAGCCAGAAAAATAAAAAACGCATTACCAGTTCGGTAACGCCTTTTTTATTTGCATGCCTTTGGTGTTATACTGGCCTAATGAAAATAATTCCAAAAACAGAAAAAGACTTCGAGTGGGCATCTTGGGGTCCAAAAGACATAGATAAAGCCGCTAAAGAACTAGTTGAAAAGGTAAAAGAAGATTACGAAAAAATTAAAGCTATTCCCAAAAAAGATCGAACTTTTGAGAATACTGTCTATGCTCTGGAGACATCAGGAGATGTTGGATATGAAAACGCTGGTATAGGTTTTTTACAATATGTAAGCACCAAGAAGTCGGTTAGAGAATCATCAAACAAGGTGAGTGTTTGGAAATGGGAGCAATTGACTGTTCTTGGTGATGACATTGATTTGTATAGAGCTTTTAAAGAATATAATCCTCGAAAAGAAAAACTAACAGACGAGGAAAAGGTTATGTATAAAGATACAAAAATTTCTTTTGAGAGGATGGGATTTGATCTTCCTGTTGAAAAACGAAAAGAGTTACTAAAGATTAAAAAGAAACTTTTGAAACTAGACAGTGAATTTGGTAAAAATATAATAGACCACGAAGACTTTATTCTCTGCACAAAAGAAGAGTTATCTGGTCTTCCTGAAAACTACGTAGCCAACCTGAGCAAAGATAAGAAAACCAAGAAATATAAAGTAACGCTATCTTATCCGGAACTTGGCCCTTTTATGAGCTATTCTGATAGTGACAAAAAAAGAAAAGAATTATCTATAAAGAGTTCTCAGAAAGGAGGAAAGAGAAATATAAAACTTCTTCAGGAGATGCTTATTCTAAGGAAAGAAAAAGCCAATATTCTAGGATACAAAACCTACGCTCATTTTGCCACAGAAAAAAGAATGTCGAAAAATCCAGAAAACATTGAAAAATTTCTAGATTCAATAATAACAAAACTAAAACCAGAAGTTTTTAAAGAAGTGAAAGAGGTGCAGAAATTTGCAAACAAGGAGTACGGAGTTAAAAAGCTTAGTTTCTATGATGCAGGATACTATTCGGTGAAATTGAAAAAGAAACTTTATGACTACGATCCAAATGAAGTAAAGAAATATTTCCCTTTAGAAAAAGTTATGGATTACATGTTCAGCCTGTTCGGCGGACTCTTTGGCGTGTCTTTTAAAAAGAGTGAACTAACACTATGGCACAAGGATGTTCTGGTCTTTGATGTTTTTGAAAAAGGAAACAAGATTTCCCACATCGCTTTTGATCTATTCCCAAGAGAAGGTAAGTTTGGTCACATGGCTTGTTGGAATTTAATTCCAGGACATGTTGATGGATGTCGTTCCAATAAATATAAAGCGCCGTTTGCCGTGGTTGTAGGAAACTTTCCAAAGGGAACAAAAAAGAATCCATCCCTTCTTTCTGTTGGAGAAATAAGCACACTCTTCCATGAGTTCGGTCACATGAGTCATGACCTTCTTACAAAGGCAACATTTGAGTCCTATGCAGGAACTGGAACTGATTTTGATTTTGTGGAGACACCTTCACAGCTTTTCGAAAACTGGGTTCAGGACTTTGATGTTTTAGAAGAGATGTCTTCTCACTATAAAACTGGAGAAAAATTACCAAAAGATCTAAAAGAAAAAATTAAAAGCGCAGATGAATTTATGAAAGCAAATGAGTACTACCGGACTTTTATTCTGTCTAAGTATGATCAGATGATGCATTCATCTCATTTTAAAAAGGATGTTTTGAAAACCTACAAGATTCTGGAGAAGAAATATAATCCATTGGCTTCTTATGAGAAATCTCTATTTCCAGCAAGCTGGGGTCACATGACTGGATATGAGGCTAGTTACTATACATATATGTGGTCTCTAGTATATGCATACGATGTGTTCTCAAGATTTAAAAAAGAAGGAATTAAGAACAAAAAAGTCGGAAAGGACCTACGAGACAAGATACTATCAAAAGGTGGCTCAGTGGACGAAATGAGCCAAATTAAGGACTTTTTAGGTAGGAAACCCAACAATAAAGCCTTCCTAGAAGCTCTAGGAATAAAGTAGCTCTTGATCATATATTTAAAACTAACAGGTAGATTTTAATAATTTTCTGGTATTATATTCAGTATATGGAAAAAACAATTGGTAGGCTATTTAATAGCTCTTCTTCTGGAGAAAAAGGAGAGGCCGTAAAAAAATTAATAGATCAAAGCACCCCCAACATGGACTTCTTTTTGATGGTTGTACTATCTATTGCCATGGCTTCTTTTGGTTTACTTTTAAATAACACCGCTATCGTTATTGGTGCCATGCTTATTGCTCCAGTGCTGTCTCCGATACTTTCTCTTGCTATGGGTATTGTAATGTTTAATGAGTCTCTGATTCGAAGAGCTGTCCTTACCCTAGGTAAGTCTTTGTTGTTTGCTATTGGAGCAGCTTTTGTAATAGGCCTTCTATTTGGAACAAAAGAAGGGTTGGTTGTTCCAGAAATACTCTCACGAACAACTCCAAACCTGCTTGATGCCGCAGTTGCTATTGTTGCCGGTTTTGCTGCTTCTTTTGCTTTGATAAAACCAAAGCTTTCAGAAACGATTCCAGGAATTGCAATCTCTGTTTCCCTTGTTCCACCATTAGCTGTAACAGGGCTTGGTCTTGCAACTTTAAATTTTGCTATTGCTAAAGGAGCTTTTCTGCTGTTCCTAATAAACATACTTGGAATTATTTTTGCTAGTGTTTTTGTTTTCTCTTCTATGAATTTATATACAAAACGTGGAACCGCAGAAAGAGCAATCAAAGATGCAAATGAAGCTGAAAAGGATAAAGTCACTGTTATAGAAAAAGAGGTAAAGAAAGCGAAGCCTTTGAATAAAAACCCAGAAGCAGCCCAAGACGAACTTGAAAACTCAATAGAAGAGGTGGCCTCTGGAGAAGATGAAGTTATAGAAAATATTTTAAATTAAAAGTAATCACTATAACTTTTTAACAAAGCCTCTAGATTTGAGAATATAAAAACCCCGCCGAAGGCGGGGTTTTAAATCTTTAGTAGTTGTACCCTAGTTGGTCTTTAATAATTTTTCGGATATTTCCTTTATGCTTATGTCCTTCAAGTATTCGAAAGTAGTCTTCAGATTTTCCTCGAAAAAATACACAGTCAAGGATGCCTAAGGATCTATTCAAAACCTGCTTATCACTTTCGTTTATATTCTCTGTTTTCTTATCTAAGGCTAGAGATAGTTCTGGTAATAATTTTTCAAATTGTTTGAGTGCTTTTATTGCTAGATAATTCATTGCGATGGTTTTTCTTCTTTTTCTACACACTACCTTCATGAAATCGTTTTTGCAAGTAATAACACAAAATATAGATTGTCTAGATATAAACAAAAGCCCATCAGTTATTCACTGATGGGTAATTTAATTAATCTATCTACTGCAGATTTCACCCATTTGTATAGGTAGGGTTTGTCCCTGTATCTGTTTACGTTTTTTAGAATTCGATTAGTTCTTTGTGATAGAAATTCCTTCAAATCTAAATGTTGTTGATGTGTTAAAGACTTGAGAGTCTTTCTTTCTTTCATTATGACCTCTATTTTTTCATGATATAGACGGCCAATAGTTGATATCGCTCTGCTTTCTATATAGCCACCCATGATCAATTTATTATCTTTTACTATTTTTACCATTATTAAATAAAAAAGCAATCAAAATTAGATGTAGTATACTAGCTGCATGAATGAAGAAAAATTCAACCAACAATACAGTCTTTTAAATCCAGAGCAGAAGAAAGCTGTAGACACCATTGAAGGTCCTGTTTTTGTAATGGCTGGTCCCGGTACAGGTAAAACTCAGATTTTAACTTTGAGGATTGCAAATATACTGAAGGAGTCGCCAGGGATAGATCCAGAGAATGTTCTGGCTCTAACTTTTACAAACACAGCTAGTTACAACATGAGAGAAAGACTCTCTGTTCTTGTTGGTGGGGAGTTATCTCATAGAACTCAAATTAGCACTTTTCATTCTTTTGCGGAGGAGATGATTAGATCTAACAGTGATTTCTTCCCGAGGTTTTTAGGGTCTAGACTCATTAGTGATATTGAAAGGATAGAACTACTTGAAGAAATTCAATCGGACTTGGATACTAAACACTTTTCAGTTTTTAAAAGAAGACCAGGAACCATGAGCTCTCTGATGTTCTCAATAGATAAAATAAAAAATGAGGGACTCAACTCTAAAGAGTTTGAGCAGAAAACCTTAGAGCAGTTTGAATTGTCTATGAAAGATGAAGTATTATTTTATAAGGTTTCTCGGGGGGATAAAAATAAAGGTGACATTAAACCATCTGAGCTTGCTAAGCGTGAACGTCGTCGAGATAAGAACCTGGAACTTGGGAGGCTTTATGATTTGTACCAGTCAAAAATTGAAGAAAACAATTTCTATGACTTCTCCGACTTAATACTTTCATTTATTGAGGTGTTAGAATCAAACGAAGAGTTCAAGATGGAGATGCAAGAAAGATTCCAGTATCTTCTTGTTGATGAACACCAAGACACAAATGATGCTCAAAATAAAATAATCCATTTACTAATCGACAACCCAGTAAATGAAGGAAAACCAAACCTCTTTGTTGTTGGGGATGACAAGCAAGCCATATATCGTTTTGCAGGTGCTACAGAGGCTAGTTTTGGTGAGTTGAAGAATATTTTGTCAGAAATGGTTGTAATAGATCTTGTTCATAATTATCGGTCTGGTCAGCACATTCTAGACTCGGCTTATTCGCTTATCTCTAAGAGTGAAAGCCACAAACAATCAGAAGAATTGGAATCTTTTTTCAAAGACAGGTCTGGTGTTTTAGAATATAGAGAGTTCTCTGCATACAAGTCTGAGCTGCTTTGGATGGCAAAAGACATCAAATCAAGAATAGATTCCGGTGAAAATCCAGATGAAATAGCAGTTCTATATAGAAATAACAAAGACGCTTCTGGGATAAGGCAGATTTTTGATAGTTTTGAAATTCCATACAAGGATTTGTCTAAAATAAACCTACTGGAAGATATCGATATTCTGAAACTATTTCTTCTTCTACGAAGCGCGGATGATTTCCTGGCTGATGAATACATGGCCAGGGTTTTGTACATAGACTTCCTTAAATTCGATGTATTTTTTGTTCAGCAGGTTCTATCTAGGCTTAGAGGAACAAGGCGCGGGCCAAAGAAAAATATATATTCTATTCTGAGTGACCCAAAGATTCTTAAAGAGCTTGGTGCAGCAGATGAAACTCAAGCAGCGGCAAAAAGATTTGTTGAGTTCTTGGTTGAAGCAAAAAAGAAATCAGAAAACGAACAATTTTCTACTTATTTTTCTTGGTTTGTTCGTGAGAGTGGATATCTTGAGTATCTTCTAAAAAGACCAAATGCTGTATTGGCACTTTCAAAACTTGAAAAGATTTTTGATGAGATTAAAAATGAGACCACTCGTAGAGGGTCGTTTTCTTTAAGTGATTTCTTGTACTACTTAGACTCACTTAAACGTCACAACTTGCGAATATCAATTCCTCAGGGTTCACTATCGGGGGTTTCCATGATGACTTATCATGGGTCTAAAGGGTTGGAGTTTGATACTGTTTACTTAGTTCGAGCCATTTCAAAAAGATCTGTTTCAGGAGAGATTGATCTGCCTTTTGATGATTTTTCGGATGGATCTCTTGATGACGAAAGAAGGCTTTTCTATGTGGCGCTAACTCGTGCAAAGAAAAATGCTCTAATAAGTTCCTACGTGCTAAACGAAGAAGGAAAAGAAAAGAACAAAACATCTTTTGTTGATGATGTAGATGGAGTAAATACAGTATCTGTATCCGCTTTTGAAGCTGAACTCGGAACTGAGTTTGCCGCTTTCTTTGAGGAGGGGAAGCCAAGGCTTCTATCTATCACAAATCAGGAATTTATTACCGATAAGTTTATGAAGAGTAAGTTGTCTGTATCTGCGTTAAATAACTATGTAGAATCGCCAATCCTGTATTTCTTCAGAAATTTAATTCATTTACCAGAATCAAAGACTGTATATTTGGATTTTGGGAATCTTATCCATGGGACTTTGGAGGATTATTTCAATGAGTGTAAGAACAAAGGAGAAATTCTAGGAGTAAAAATACTAGAAGAGTCATACAAAAAGGTTCTTGCTGGAAATCCTGCCTATTGGGAATTTGAAGATAGAGGTTGGGGCATCCTAGAAAGTTATTTTTCTGATAGAGAAAAAAGCTTTGACGTTCCGATGGAAAATGAACTTAGAGTTCCAGCTCTGCCCTTTGAGCTTCGCGAGGGTCAAAGTATAAACCTTACTGGGGTAATGGATAAAGTCACAAGAGACAAAGAAGGAAATATTATCGTATGGGATTATAAGACTGGTAAATCCTACAGTGACATGCCGAAAGACAGAAAAGAAAAAATAAAACGCCAAGCAACTTTTTATAAACTCTTACTAAGACATGCTTATAAAGGACGGTTTGATTTTAAGAAGGCGGTCTTTGACTTTGTAGAGCCAAACAGTAAAGGGGTTTACGAACAGATAGAATTTGATATAACCGAAACAGACTTAGACGAACTACGAGAAATTATTCAGGGTCTTGCTGACAGCCTGCTTTCAGGTGAATTTCTAAAAGGGAATTACAAAAAAGATGAAAAAACAAAAGACTATATAGAGCTGCTAGACTTAATACAGGGAGATCCAGAACAAGGAGAGATTTTTTAATTATCTGTTATAATAAATCCATGAAAATTAATACACTGATATCAAAGCAAACAACATTACTTCTAATAATCACGATTTCTTTTGCTACTCTATTTTTACCACTAACGTCACTTCAAGCTGCGACTCTTTCTGATGGTATGGATGCAAGTTATGTAATAGGTCAAGCAGACTTTACAGCAGGAGAAACAACCACCACTCAAAATGGATTGAATGATGTTGCTGGCGTAGCTGTGGACTCAGCAGGAGACAGGGTCTTTGTTTCAGACGGTAGAGGTAATAGAGTTCTTGTTTATGAATATTCTGGTGGAATCACAAATGGTATGAACGCTAGTTATGTTCTAGGCCATCCAGACTTTGTTTCAAAAGGCCCTGGAGGTATGGAGCCACCAGAATCACCTTCTCAAGCAAACTTGAGTAGCCCTAGCTCTCTTGAGTATGATGCAGACAACGATTATCTGTATGTTGTAGATGCAAATTATGCCAGAGTTCTTGTTTATGATGTTGCTTCGATCACCAATGGTGAAAATGCAGTCTATGTAATTGGTCAAGCAGACTTTACTTCACAGGCTGCAACAGTTACTCAATCTGGACTGAGTTCCCCTACGGGAATTGCCCTTAGTAATGATGGAAATACTCTTTATGTTGCCGAAGGGGCAGTTGGAAGAATTGTAGTTTATGATGTGTCAACAATTACGAACGGGGAGAATGCTATAAACGTTCTGGGTGCGGCAGACTTTACCACTCAAGATGCAACAACATCTCAAAATGACTTTTCTGATTTAGGAAATATACACCTTAATGGAAACACTCTCTATGCTGCAGACTCTCAGTCAAATAGAATTATGACTTTTGATGTCTCAACCATTGTAGATGGTGAAAATGCTGTGAATGTACTGGGTCAAACTGACTTTACTTCTTATGCGACGGGTACAACCGCTGGAACAATGAACTTTCCATTTGATGCTTATGCTGACTCATCAAACAATCGCCTTTTTGTAGCAGAAAGTGGCAACTCTAGAGTTACTATATTTGACGTAACTTCAATCACAGACGGAGAAAGCGCTGTAAATGTGCTTGGTCAATTAGATTTTACAAGTAATGTTGCAACAACAAGTCAGTCTGCTTTTCCTCACCCAGCATCTATTGGTTATGACACCACAGACGATTTTCTTTTTGTTGGAAGCATTGTGAGTCTTAGAATATTCGATCTTTCTATCGCAACAGCCGCTTCCTCAGAAAACGGCCGCGGCTACATCCACCCACCACTCTGC